>JAWQFQ010000317.1:0-8451 GCA_035967975.1 Scytonema sp. PMC 1070.18 | reverse complement strand
GTTAGTTGTTAGTTGTTAGTTGTTAGTTGTTAGTTGTTAGTTGTTAGTTGCTTTTTACCACTATCTACTATCCACTATCCACTATCCACTATCCACTATCCACTATCTACTATCCACTATCCACTATCCACTATCCACTATCCACTATCCACTATCCACTATCCACTAACAACTATCTACTATCCACTATCCACTAACAACTATCCACTATCCACTAACAACTATCCACTATCCACTATGTCTAGATCCAAAGCCTTACAATATTACATAATTACCCGTCTGCTCCTAGCCCCGTTGATGCTATGGACTGTCACCACAGTCGTTTTCCTCCTACTAAGAGCAACCCCTGGAGATCCAGTAGACGCGATTCTCGGTGGACGTGCGCCAGAAGGTGCTAAAGAAGAATTGAGAAAACAACTGGGTTTAGACCTTCCCCTCTGGCTGCAGTACTTTAATTATATGGGTCAATTGCTGCGATTCGATTTAGGAACTTCCCTAACCAGTCGCGGACAAGCTGTGTGGGATGTTATTGGACAATATTTCCCAGCCACTGTGGAGTTAGCAGTTTGCAGCATGATAGTTGCTCTTATAGTGGGAATTGGGATTGGAACTCTTTCGGCTTCCCGTCCCGGAACGTCTCTAGATGCTGGTGGAAGATTGTTTGGTATCATCACCTACTCCTTACCCATGTTTTGGGCTGGGATGATTCTGCAATTAATTTTCTCAGTACAACTCGGTTGGTTTCCCCTAGGAACGCGTTATCCTACAACTATGCCAGCACCGCTAACTTTTACTGGTTTATATACCATTGACAGTTTACTAAGTGGAAACTTCAACCAGTTTTTCACCGCTTTACATTATCTCGCCCTTCCGAGTATTACTTTAGGAGTTTTACTAAGTGGAATTTTTGAAAGAATTGTGCGAGTCAATTTAAAGCAAACCTTACAAGCAGACTATGTAGAAGCAGCTAGAGCGAGAGGAATTCCTGAGAAAAAGATATTAGTTTCCCACGCATTAAAAAATGCACTCATTCCAGTGATTACAGTTTTAGGATTAACCTTCGCTTCTCTATTAGGTGGTGCTATCTTAACAGAAGTCACCTTCTCATGGCCCGGATTAGCTAATAAACTATATGAAGCAATTAGCTTACGAGACTATCCTACCGTACAGGGAGTGTTGATATTTTTTGCCGCCATTGTCGTCTTTGCAAGCATTGCGATCGACATCTTAAATGCCTATGTAGACCCACGAATTCGGTATTAAAAGTTAGCATTTCTAGCATACCGTTGAGGAGTTTTGAAAATTGCGAAACCACAGAAACTCGGTATCTCCAAGATACCGGGTTTCTCACTTTTCACACAATCCTAAATCCTCCACTCTTCATCTGCGTTCATCTGCGTTTATCTGCGGTTTTTTAACCTTGACAAATCGCTTTCAGAACCTGCAATAACTCAATAGCACGCTCAGATTCCATCAAGTTCAAGCTAGGCATCAATTGATACTTAGGAGGATTTCCCTGCTGAATATACACAAATTGATAAATCCTACCATTCGTAGTAAGTCCCCAAACAGATGTTTGATACTCCAACCTATCATAGGCATAAGTCAGTAATTGAGGTAAACCAGCTAACGCATCAATATCACTATTTTTAGATTCAATCACCAATACCCAAAAATAAAGTATATCTTTTTTTTCTTTAACCTTATTAATAGCTAATATATCTAATCTGCCAGTAACTCTTGTATCTTCATCTTCAATAACTAAATCAGCAATGTTTTCTTCTAATGCAATTTTAATAGGAGGACGAGAAAAACCAGCCAACCATATTAAGGGAAAAACTGTTAAGGCTTTCACAAGTCCTTCCAACACTTTGCTATCTATTAAATAATTATCAAAATCTGAACGAATTTGCAAAAGTTCCTGCTGTTCAAACTCAGTTAAAGGCTCTAGGGATAACAATGAATCGAATTTGTTATTATACTGTCTTTGAAAACCAAAAAGACGATGAACATCTCCTATATATAAATTTTTAGCCTGTAAAAGTGCCATAAGTTAAATTTTTGTGCTGTTTGTGTTTATTCATTTCATATTAAGATGATTTGCCCTGAATTAAAATTCGGGCGCTCAAGCTCAAACCCGTTAAAACGGGTTAAAAATTTTATCCAGTCAGATAAATCTAATTTTAGCCTTTCATCTGCGAAATTTATTTCTTGGCTCTTAACTGAGCAGTATTAAATCACTATTTACCTATTGAATGCACCTCAAAATCCTGTAGGAGCGCGGCGGGCTTGCGCTCTTACTATGTCTGTTGATAAGATGCGATCGCGGAGTCCCGCCCTAAAAGCAATCTTCACCATTTTCTTTGAGAAACCGGGTTTGGAGCGCCTAGCCCTGTCAGCCCCTTCGGGGAAGTCAAAAGTCAAAAGTCAAGGTGACTCATAAAATTGTGATTCAAGTGGTAATTCCTCATCTTTTCTCTCTGCGCCCTCTGCGTACTCTGCGGTTCAAAAGTCATTTATTTACAGCCATTTTCAGGTCAATCGACCACAGTTGTAGGGGCGTTGGCGGAGCCTTCCCGGAGGGTACGGCTGTTCGCCCTTACAAACGGCTATACTTTGAGCGGTCAGCTTTGCTGCTATCAGCTTTCAGCCAAAACCTTATAGCTCCTGCATAAAAATCAAGATACTCCCCTAAAGAACAACAGAGACAGGGGTGAAACTGCAACTGCAGAAAAATCAAAAGTCGCCCCTACTCAATATCAAAGGTCAGAAAATGTCAGAGGAGGTCAGAAAACGTCATGAATGCAAAAAAATAGTTCCTCGTGTCCGTAATTTGTTCGGGAACTGTTGATTAATAGTAAAGTGAGGAGTAAAGAGTGAGGTGTGAGCAATAAGAAAAAGTAATCATACCATCTTTTGTAAATGTTTTTAATTCAACATTTTGTTAATCTCCCGGTTTTGTTATATATTAAGTAAGTTTGAAAAATAGATAACAAAACAGAACACTTAGAGCAAGGGTTCTAAAGGATATAGCTACTTAACACAAGCTGTCATTTTGATACATCCTTTAACAAATTCATCAAATTGTCCTTATTTATTCTTGACCCGAGATTAACTGAGATAGCGATCGCCTGCTAAACAAAACATTCACGAGGTCATCATGAGCATTTTAGACTTTCCCCGCCTGCATTTCCAAGGTTTTGCCCGTACTCACGCCCCTACAGGACACAAAAACGGTCTGGTGGATCTGACTACCAACACCGTTTTCATGAACGGAGAACGCTTTGACCACAACCGTCCCTTATCAGAATACCACGAATACCTATATAAA
The DNA here is from genome assembly GCA_035967975.1 of Scytonema sp. PMC 1070.18. GTDB lineage: Bacteria > Cyanobacteriota > Cyanobacteriia > Cyanobacteriales > Nostocaceae > Scytonema. Next base: position 5,120 of record JAWQFQ010000317.1, on the reverse strand, counting down.
TTGGGACCAAGATTCAATGCAGAAGGTCAGTGGGATGACAACGGACCTTTCAGCATGGCGATGGGATGGGACTTTGGCGGTAACGGTCACTTTGTCATTGATGCAAAAATCGTCAGCACTCAACGCCAACAAGGACAAATAGACCAGCAAGACCCTGTGGTGGGGCGCAGCGTTGATATGTGGGGTCATCATAATGAATATTTGGGAACCACTTTCAACCGCGCTCGGATTTTCGATTGTGACCCCGCATCCAACTGGACAACCACAATCATGCTTGGTCAATTGACCTTCGGAAGACTAGGCGGTTCCCACGAAGTTCCCTATATGTTTTCAGCCCCCATTGAGGGAGTACAACCAGCCCGTTGGCAAGATTTTCACCACATTCGCGACTTACCCGAACACTGTCTAAACAGCGAGTTTCAGCGTGCGGCTGTCTATCAATTTGCAATTCCCAAAGAAGCCCAAGATTTCCTGTGGGGCGATGAGTTAGAAGTTTCCCCCACTGTAGCAGAGTTGCGCGAAGCCATGAATCGGGATGACGTATTAGGTTTAGTCGTGCAATTTGGCTTAAGCAATATGTCTGCACCTCCTCAACCCGACTCACCCGTTTTTTGGGAGATGCATGGAACCATCGGTCTATGGCGCAAAGACGAACTCCGCACCTATCCCCACGGACGGTTACTCACTCCCCGTCGCATACTTGAAACCCCCTCCTCAGAAGCGTGGAGGGGGCAGGGGGTGGGGTTATCTAATAATAGCACATCCAAAGCACTTTCCAATCTTACCGTCCAAATAACTCCCCAAGGAGTCAGCCTAAACATGGTCACAGCAGTACCGTGTGTAGGACGTGCATCCAAACCGGGACCAGGACCTACCCACGCCATTGGTCCCAAGCTTAACCTTGGAGATTTGGAACTGCGTACAGTCCAGAGCCAAAAATTGATAGCCAGAATTCCCAAGGAAGCATACCAGCAATCATCTCATCAGTTGACCAGTGGAATTATAGATGTCCCCCTAACAGAATCCTTCGAGAATTTGCGCGATGACATCGAACAGCAGGGACTGTGTCTTGTGGGAACTACGCCTGATGGACAACGACGGGTTTTAGTTCAGGAAGAAGAAATTAACCTGCAAGTTGATGAAGCATACTTTATAGTAGAACATCCTAATTGGAAAACCGGCGACGATCGCGCCATTGAACTAGAGGTGAGGTCATTTGTTCGCGGACGCCCCGCACCAGTAGAAACCATCTACCTGCGCCAGTTCTACAACCCTAGAGGTTTACCCCAACTGCGTTTTGACTTTGAACGCGACCGGGCTAATGTCGGTCAAACCTTCCATTACCCCCGCAGTTCTGAGATAGACATTGTCCAATTCAAGCTGGGTAAACGCGAAGAAGTAGGTGAGTATATCTCTAAGTGCGTGCTTTCCACCGACGACCAAGGACGCGGATGGATAACCACTAGAGGTGTCCAAGCAGGAACAACACGAGTGCTGCTTTCCACCACACCCGATGAAGTTCCGTGCGACCTGTCCCATCCCGACGAAGCAGTCATTAGCTACGACAACGATGATTTACTAGGCTTTTGGTCTGGTGCTGGTTCTTTCGCAGTTCGAGTCTTGACCAATGACTGGCACTTGTTGGAAGATATTAAGGATGAGGATGTAAATTTTAAACTTATTTACCAACACATCCTTGCTTTCTATGAACTATCCTTCTCATTCATGAAAGCGGAGGTCTTCAGCCTAGCAGACCGATGCAAAGTAGAAAACTATGCTCGTCTCATGTGGCAGATGAGCGATCCCCAAAATAAGAATAAAACTTATTATATGCCGCCAACGCGGGAAATGTCGGAACCCAAAGCATTGCTGTTGCTGAAGTTCCTCCAAAACCAGCAGCGTGTGGGCTACGTTCCCAATCCCGAACCAGAACCAAAACCAACCCAGCACACCATTCAAACCCGTGATGAACTCGTCGCTGCTCTCAGACAAGCTGCGGAACTGGAGGTGGCTGTGATGTTGCAATATGTTTATGCAGCATACTCCATTCCCAACTACATCACTGGTGAAGAATACGTGCGACGAGGTTTGTGGACTCCCGAACAATTACACCTAGCCTGCGGCGATGGTAAGGAGGTACGCAATTATGGGATGCGGGGAGTGTTACTGGAAGTTTCCCGTGAGGAAATGATTCACTTCTTGATGGTCAATAATATCCTGATGGCTATGGGTGAGCCTTTCTATGCAGCTGTACCTGACTTCTATCAACTCAACCAACGCTTCCCAATTGAGGTAGACTTTGCCTTAGAACCTTTGAATGCCACAAGTATACAAAGATTCCTGCGCTTTGAATTTCCTGACTTTTTGGAGGAAGACCTCGCCAATCAAAGTTTGCCAAATGACCCAGTTGCAGATAAGATACATGGATATGGTTCTTTAAGCGAACTGTACCGTCAAATCCGTACTGCAATTGAAAATATCCCAGATTTGTTTATCGCTAAGAAAGGACGTGTTGGTGGTGAACATCACTTGTTCTTGCGGAAAGAGTTTAATGTTACTCACCCGGACTATCAGTTCCAAGTTGACGATGTGAATAGCGCACTCTTTGCGATCGACCTTATTGTAGAGCAGGGAGAAGGTTGCAATCCAGAGTCACCCAAATTTGAGCAATCCCACTTCCAAAAGTTTCGACGTATGGCTGAAGCCCTTGGGCGAGAACATAGTACAGACAGCGCCACTGGTCGTAAAGTCCCCTGGAATCCTGGATATCCCGCATTGCGTAACCCCACACTTCACCACCGAGATTATAACTCCAACGTTGTCACTGTTCCTCAGACTCGTGCTGTTATGCAGATTTTCAATGAGTCCTATTTCCTGATGATGCAGTTGATGGTACAACATTTTGGATTGATGCCTACTGGTAGTATGCGACGTTCAAAGCTGATGAATGCAGCTATTGATGTGATGACAGGAATGATGCGTCCTTTGGGAGAATTGTTAATGACTATGCCTTCAGGTAAGCGTGGTAAGACTGCGGGTCCTTCTTTTGAGATAGCAACTCCACCGAGTTATATTGCTATACCGGATGTGGCTTATGCGGCGATCGCACGTCGATTTGAACGATTAGGGCATCAAGCGAGGGAGTGTGAGGCTATTCATAGTACAGTATACGAGATGTTTGATTTTTACGCTAAATATTTTGAAGATTTTGCTCGGAATCCGCATTTGATATTGCGTTGAGTATAGCGTTCTTTATCTGCGTTCATCTGCGTAGCCTGCGGCAAGGCTTACGCCTACATCTGCGGTTTTTATTCAATAAATGAACCGCAAAGACGCGAAGTACGCAAAGAAAGAGGAGAAGATTGGTCATCTTATACTGACGAGAGTCACGGTTGTTTAGAGTGTATAAAATTAACTTAGGGAGTTTCTATGAATAAGTCAAATATTGAAACAGATGTTCTGATTGTTGGTGGTGGTCCTGTTGGATTAGCAGTGGCTTTAGAGTTGCGTTATCAAGGTATCGATTGTATCGTTGTTGAAGAAACTGATGGGGTTGTGACTCATCCTAAGGTTGGTACGGTTGGACCTCGTTCGATGGAAATGTTCCGCCGTTGGGGTATTGCTAAGCAGGCGCGGGAAGCAGGTTGGCCCGATGACCATCCCTTGGATGTTGCGTGGGTTACGGCTCTGAATGGTTATGAAATATACCGTCTTCATTTTGGGACTCATGCCGATCGCAAACCACTAGCGCACACCCCAGAACCGGAACATCCCTGTCCCCAGCATTGGCTAGTTCCCCTGCTTATCCGTAATGTGGGTGTATATCCAGATGGACCTATACGTCTTTGCTGTCAGATGGATAGCTTTGAGCAAACAGATGATGGTATAATTGCTCACGTTAAGTATGTGAATTCTGGAGAAACACAGACAATCCGTGCCAAGTATATGATGGCTTGTGACGGTGCTCGCACTCCAACCCGAAAAATGTGTGGTGTTGATGCTCCTCAGTACCACTCCACAAAGGTGTTTAATAATATTCTTTTTCATGCACCAGAATTACCAGATTTGCTTGGCGATCGCAAAGCCTTGGTCTTCTTCATGTTCAGCCCCAAGAGTTTGCGGTATCCACTCCGCTCCATTGACGGAACGGGAGTTTATCGCCTGACTGCGACCCCAAACGAAAATGGTGAACTTCGCGACCCTTATGAAGCCGTTCGGGAAGCTGTAGGATTTGATACACCTATAGAAATTCTTTCCAGCACCAAGTGGTACCTGACACACCGTATAGCAGCAAGTTTCCGTCACGGAAATGTCTTCTTCGTTGGTGACTCTGCCCATACCTTATCACCTTCTGGCGGTTTTGGTATGAATACTGGTCTTTGCGATGCAGTCGATATTGCGTGGAAACTCGCAGCCCATCTCAAAGGCTGGGCTCACCCCGATTTACTCAACACCTACGAACCCGAACGGCGTCCCATCGCAGAAAGAAATCTACACGAAGCCAACGCCAATCTCCAGCGCACTCTCAAACGCACTCTACCTGACGAGATTTTGGAAGATTCTCCCAGAGGTGAAGAAGTCCGCAAACAAATGGCTGAGAACTTGGAACAAAACAATGTGAAAAGAGAATTTGACGCACCGGGAATTCACTTTGGTTTCCGCTACGAATCCCCCGCGATCATTTCCGACGGTACCACACCTCCGAGCGACGATCCCCTCCAATGGACTCAAAGTAGCTACCCCGGTTGTCGCGCACCCCACGCTTGGTTAGAACCTGGAAAATCCACCTTGGATCTCTTCGGTCACGGTTTTGTTCTCATGAGTTTCCAAGAGCAAAACGGAGTTGAAGCCTTTGAAAAAGCAACCAAAGAACGTGGCGTACCATTTACAACCCACTCTATCAACAATCCTGAAATTGCCAAACTCTACGAGCGTTCCTACGTTCTTGTCCGACCCGACGGACACGTAGCTTGGAGAGGCGATTCCCTACCCCAAGACCCCGGCGCAATCATCGACCGCGCCCGTGGATACTTTTAATTAAGGGGGTAAGGGTGTAAGGGTGTAAGGGAAATACATTGTCACCTACACCCCTACACCCTCGCACCCCCACACCCCTATAC
>JAWQFQ010000316.1:0-8501 GCA_035967975.1 Scytonema sp. PMC 1070.18 | reverse complement strand
TTGTACCCCTGTACCCTTGTACCCCTACACCCCTGTACCCTTGTACCCCTACACCCCTGTACCCTTGTACCCATACACCCCTACACCCATACACCCCTAATTCTTACCGTTTTGCCAACTTCTTCGCCATTTTACGGAGGCGAATAGATTGGGGAGTGACTTCCACCAGTTCCTCAGGTCCGATGTACTCTAAAGCACGCTCTAGACTCATTTCCACTGGTGCTTGTAACTGTACTAATTCTTCACCACCGGAGGCACGGTGGTTGGTTAGTTGTTTGGTTTTGCAGACATTCAGGTCCAAGTCTTGGGGACGATTGTGTTCTCCCACAATCATACCCTTATAAACTTTGGTGCCTGGTGTAATAAAGAAGACACCTCTATCTTCAGCGTTCTTCATAGCGTAGAAGGTAGAAACGCCTTCTTCAAAAGCAATGAGAACACCTTTGTTACGTGCTTCAATATCGCCAATGATAGGACGGTAATCTAAGAAGCTGTGATTCATGATACCCTCACCACGAGTCATACGCATGAATTCACCACGGAAACCGATGAGTCCACGGGCGGGAATCACAAACTCTAATTGAGCGCGTCCGTGACTACCCATGAGCATATTTTGCATTTCGCCCTTGCGTTGTCCTAAGCGCTCAATACAGCTACCAACAGCATCTTCAGGAATGTCTAGCACCAAAAGTTCAAATGGTTCGCAGGGGTGTCCATTGACTTCACGGTAAATCACCTGTGGCTGAGAGACTTGGAATTCGTAACCTTCGCGGCGCATTGTTTCGATTAGGATACCTAAGTGCAGTTCGCCCCGTCCAGAAACTTGGAATTTATCGGGGGAATCTGTTTCTTCAACACGCAGGGCGACGTTAGTTTCTAGTTCGCGGAACAGGCGATCGCGTACTTGTCGTGATGTCACCAACTTTCCTTCTTGACCTGCAAAGGGAGAATCATTCACCCAGAAGGTCATCTGCAATGTTGGTTCGTCTACCTTAATCAAGGGTAAAGCTTGGGGATCATTCGGGTCAGTGATTGTTTCCCCAATATTAGCATCAGCAAACCCTGCGATCGCTACGATATAACCAGCGGATGCTTCTTCCATTTCCACCCGCTTTAGTCCTTCAAAGCCAAGCAGCTTGCTAATTTTTGCCTTGACAATTTCGCCACCTTCTTTTATCAGAGCAGCTTGTTGTCCCATGCGGATGACACCGTTGTGAATTCTACCAATGACAATTCGTCCCAGATACTCAGAATAATCTAGGGTTGTCACTTGGAGTTGCAGTGGTTTATTGATATCACCGACTGGTGGTGGTACGTGGCGCAGGATAGCTTCAAACAACGGTTGCATATCCTTAGCTTCGTCCTCCAATTGCTCTTTAGCGTAGCCACTTAAACCAGAGGCGAACAGGTAAGGAAAATCACATTGGTCGTCGTCTGCGCCCAGTTCTAAGAACAGGTCCAAAACTTTATCGACCGCTCCGTGGGGATCTGCTTGGGGACGGTCGATTTTGTTAACGACAACGATAGGACGCAGTCCTTTTTCCAGCGCTTTCTTCAATACAAAGCGTGTTTGAGGCATGGGACCTTCATTTGCATCCACAATTAGGATACAACCGTCAACCATACCGAGTACGCGTTCTACTTCACCACCGAAATCGGCGTGTCCAGGGGTATCGACAATGTTGATGAGGGTGTCTTTATAGTGAACGGCTGTGTTTTTGGCAAGAATAGTAATTCCCCGCTCCCTTTCAAGGTCATTGGAGTCCATGACGCAATCCGGAACGTCTTCTCCTTCACGGAAGATACCGGACTGTCTGAGGAGAGCATCAACAAGGGTTGTTTTGCCATGGTCAACGTGGGCGATAATGGCGACGTTGCGGATAGGGAGCGTCATAAGTAAATAGGTTGAATCAATTCTAGTGGTGATGTTAGGACTTATATCTATAAAGTCTTCTGTCATCTGCTATCTGTCACTGGTCGTTTGTAATACCAACGACTATTGACTAATACATAGATGACGGTGGCGGGGACAGCTTTCTTCCCATTCTTGGCGGTTAGAAGCACATATCGCCGCCTGTTTGTGTTGTAATGCTTTAACAGAATTTAGGAATATTTGTAAATTCTGTAAAGAAGCCTTAATAATTCTATCTTACCTGTTATAGCCTAATTGTTTTTCAAATACCAACCATAAAATATTGTGGATAACCGCCAACTGTTGCAATTCTTATCGTTTAATGGTATGTAAGGGTTAGAAACCGGGTTTCTAATTTCTGGTTGACTTCACTGCAGTTCCGTTAACCACTTTGTTTGCCAATACAGCTTTGAGAGTTCAGGGCGGGTGTTGATTCTAGTATGATTAATATTAAAGTCGTTTTGTGAATAGCTTGTAAATTATGGAAATTTTGACATTGGGTTGGGTTTCTCTACTGGTGGTTTTCACCTGGTCAATTGCAATGGTAGTATGGGGTCGCAACGGACTCTAAGGGAATCGTGGAAAGTCCATTCTTAAGTATTTTGGCATTACTGGCTTTGGTGCTGCTTGTTACAGTTACTGGGGGCGTCAGTTATTTGACGTTTTCAAATTGGCGCGATCGCCGTCTCCAGGAAAATGAGAAACTTGAAGCACGACGCACCTCTCCTAAGAAAAAGCGGTAATTCCTGAGTGTTTCTTGCTAATAGCTAATAGCTAATAGCTAATGGCTTTTTTACCATTAGCTGTTAACGATTAGCTATTAGCTACTAAAATTTTTACAAATGATTTAGGATTGCTAGATCAAAGCTAATTGCTGATGGCTAAGAGGTTGTTTGAAAAGTGGTTGGTTGTGATTTTAGTCACTTATCGATCCCCCCTAGCCCCCCTTAAAAAGGGGGGAAAATACTCTAACGGTCCCCCTTTTTAAGGGGGATTTAGGGGGATATTGAATGTGCATGTTACTAATGAAAGGACTTTTCAAACATCCTCTAATAGCTGAACGCTGATTGCTTACGGTCATTCATAGTTTTTTACTAATATCTCGTCTATTTTGCCTCTTTTTTTAGGATTTGAATTGATAGCTCTAATTGCTGATATTTTGGTTTGTTTATAATCTTTATACAAATTGACAATAAACTTTGTATAAGCATTGCTCAAGAGAACTTTACAACCTCTCCTGTCTAAATCATCAAATGTTTCTTTTAGCCGAATTTGTTCATCTTTATTAAATCCGTTGACATCATAGCCAGTAAAAGAAGCAGTATAGGAAACTGGGTCGTAAGGAGGGTCAAGATATATAAAATCTCCCTTCTTCGCATCTTTAAGAGCGTCTTGAAAATCTAGGTTTAAGATTGTGATTTGGTTATCTTTTAAATATTTATTTACAGCTTTTAAAACAGCTACATCTAAAATATTTGGATTTTTATATTTCCCGAAAGGTACATTAAACTGACCTTGAGAATTCACTCGGAATAAGCCATTGTAACAAGTCTTATTGAGGAAAATAATTCTTGATGCTCGTTGTACTGGAGTTTTAGAGTGAAAACTTTTCTCTCTATCCCAGTCTCTAATAGCATAATAGTATTCCTCATGATTTCTATGAATTTTTAAATTTTCAATGAGTTCATCAACTGAGTCTCTAATAATTTGGTAACAATTGATTAACTCAGAATTACTATCATTGATTACAGCCTTGTGAGGTTGTAAAGTAAATAAGAGTGCTCCTCCGCCAAGAAAAGGTTCATAGTAGGTTTGGTAATTATAATTCTTAGGAAGATGATGTTCTACAATGACTGGAACAAGTTGTCTTTTCCCTCCCGCCCATTTCAGAAAGGGTCTGACTAGCTTATTTACTGTAAGCATTTTTGCAACTAGAAAATCGTATGTAAATAGTAATATAGTACTATTTATATGGATCGAAGCAATAGCCACCATAACTAGGTAACAGATATACTACTAGAGTCCCAACTCTCTTACTCCTTGCTATGAGTCTTATCATCTCTAATGAACTGGTTCAGGCTTCTGGACTTTCCGAATTAGAACTTTTACAGGAATTAGTACTGTTGCTGTTTGAGCGTGAGAAAATTACGCTGGGTAGTGCCAGTCGTTTTTTGGGGATGACCCAACTAGAATTTCAGGCTCTTCTGGCAGAGAAGAATCTTTGTATTCATTATGATGTGGACGAACTACATGAGGATGTGAAAAATTTGCAGGGATTGGGGTTGTTGTGATTATCGTTAGTGATACTTCACCAATTGCTATTGTTCGTCCGATTCTCGAACGGTTGATCGGTGAAGCAAATTTTCGGATTAGCAATCAACTATACGACGAAACACTTACTCTTGCAGAAGAAGCAACGGCAGATTAATGAAATCCATCATCACATTTTGGCACAACGATAGACGAAAATTAGAAACCTGGTTTCTTGAAGAAACCGGGTTTCTAGATGTTGCTTAATACCAACGGTATTGCTTTAAAAACTGGATTTGAGTTCGGCTCGTTTTTGCAGACCCATTAAGCAAAAGTTGCGGTTTTGACATCGTTGTTTGCTAAGAGTTCTTGCAATTCTTCAGCATCTACTGTTTCTTTTTCAACCAGCATTGCTGCGAGTTGATCGAGAATATGACGATTATTCACCAAAACTTCTTTAGCGCGGTTGTAAGCTGCTTCTACAAGTTGGTGAACTTCTTCGTCGATCGCAGCTGCAGTTTCTTCAGAAAAGTCACGCTCTGACATAATATCGCGACCGAGGAACATATTGCCTTGTTGGCGTCCGAGGGCGACTGGTCCGAGTTTGTCGCTCATACCAAAGCGGGTTACCATCTGACGGGCGACACGTGCTACTTGTTGCAGGTCGTTTGAAGCACCAGTGGTAACTTCTTCTTCACCAAAGATTAATTCTTCAGCTAGACGACCACCCAAAGCAACCGCCATCTGATTTTCTAGATAAGCACGGCTGTACAAACCAGTGTCCATTCGGTCTTCACTGGGGGTAAACCAGGTTAAACCGCCAGCCCGACCGCGAGGAATAATGCTAATCTTTTGTACGGGGTCATAATCTGGCATTAAAGCACCGATAAGAGCGTGACCTGCTTCGTGATAAGCAACCAAGGTCTTGCGCTTGTCGCTCATGACTCGGTCTTTCTTCTCAGGACCTGCGAGTACGCGATCGATGGCGTCGTTGATTTCATCCATCGAAATTTCGGTTAAGTTCCGCCGTGCTGCAAGAATTGCAGCTTCATTCAACAAGTTGGAAAGGTCTGCACCAGTAAACCCTGGAGTACGACGAGCAATTCTCTCCACATCAACATCTTTCGCCAAAGTTTTCCCACGGGCGTGAACTTTGAGGATTTCAACTCGTCCGGCGTAATCTGGGCGGTCTACAACGACTTGACGGTCAAAGCGACCGGGACGCAACAGGGCTGCATCCAAGACATCGGGACGGTTAGTAGCAGCAATGATGATGATACCAGTGTTGCCTTCAAAACCATCCATTTCTGTCAGCAACTGGTTAAGGGTTTGTTCGCGCTCATCGTTACCACCCCCTAAACCAGCACCACGCTGACGACCTACGGCGTCAATTTCATCAATGAAGACGATACAAGGTGCGTTTGCTTTGGCTTGCTCGAACAAGTCGCGGACACGGGATGCGCCCACACCCACGAACATTTCTACGAATTCGGAACCAGAGATGGAGAAGAAAGGAACACCAGCTTCGCCAGCAACAGCACGCGCTAGTAAGGTTTTACCAGTTCCTGGAGGACCAACAAGCAGTACACCTTTGGGAATTTTTGCTCCAACAGCTGTGAAGCGATCGGCGTTTTTCAAAAAGTCTACAACTTCGTTGAGTTCTAGCTTGGCTTGGTCGATACCAGCGACATCGTTAAATGTCACTTGGGTTTGAGGTTCCATTTGCACTCTAGCTTTGGATTTGCCAAAGTTCATTGCTTGGCTACCAGGACCATTTTGAGCGCGGCGTAGTAAGAAAAATAAGCCGACAAGAAGCAATACTGGGAAAAATAAGCTGCTCAGTGCCTTAAACCAAAATCCTTCATCGGTTTGAGGTAAAACAGCAATATCTACGCCGTTTTGGGTAAGAGTGTTAATGAGTTCTGGGTCATTGACCAACGTTACGACCTTCTTGTTGGGGTCGTACTTTGGTGTAACAAGGGCTGTAGACCTATCTGCACTTAAACTAACTTTTTCTACTCTGCCTTTTTGAACTTCTTGAATAAACTGACTGTATCGCCATGTCTCCTTGCTTTGTGGTTGTTTGTCAAAGAACGCTGTTCCCAACGCAATGACAACAATAAAAAGCAGTGCGTACAGCCCCGCATTTCTCCATCTTTTATTATTCACCGAGGTTCATCCTCCTAAGTTTGTCGTGCAAGGGCATTTATTAGAATTATGTTAACTTATCTTAACGTATACCAAATTATGCACCTAGAATGCTATAAAAAACATCCTCAATTGTTGAAAACAAGGATGCACGGGATTATATTCTAGCTTTCCTACAGGCAGGATGACGGTGTGTATGGGGATCATTTCTACGACACTGTTGCTGTAGGCGATCGCATCAAATTTTCTGACTGCCTCTGGTGTCCAAGGTTCCTCTCTCACCACTTGTTGAGTGTTCCGAAACCAGTTGATTAGCTGTCCTCTTACAACTCCCGGTAGAATTCTTGCAGCCAAGGGCGGTGTCCACCAGTTTCCATCTCGCCATCCCCAGAGGTTTCCTGTACTTGTTTCTAACCAATGTCCTTCATCATTTACTAAAATTGCTTCTTGAGCTTCTGACTGCTGCACGTTCGCTTTTGCCAACCACGCACTTAGATAGTTTCCTGTTTTATGACCTGGTAAACTGCGGTATAACTCCCGTGCTGCTAATTTTGCTAAAATACCATTTCTTTGCTTTTCTGTCAATCCCTGTGGGAGAAACTTACCAATAATCCATTCCCTTCCATCAGGAAACAAAGTGATTCTGAGTACGGGAAAGTGTTTCGCGATCGCTTCTGCACCCTGACGCAATCTTTCTGGATTGGGGAAGTCCCAGCCAAAGGTTTGGATACTAGATTTCAGGCGATCGCAATGTGCCTGCCAGCAAGTTAATCTACTATCTAAGGAATTATCATAGACTCGTAACGTTGTAAAAACTGTAGCTCCATAAAGTAGCCCTGGGTCATCAATTGTCAGTTCCAAGGTTCGAGATTCTATAAGTTCGCCATTATACCAAAAAATAGCCTTACCTCTGTGAATTATGAATTATGAATTATGAATTATGAAAAATTGGTTTTTTCTTGGAGAGTGTGTTGGTTCATTGATAGCATTTTTCCATGAAGTTGGGTTTAATGTTGGATGATAGAACTTACGCAAAGACGCAAAGACGCTAAGTTTTCTAGTGAGAAACCGGGTTTCCCCGCACCTCAACTAACGTTCCCCGACAAGTATTAGGCTTACTTTAATTGCTAATTATACTATCAGCAATTAAAGAATTTCAAATCTACTTATTAACAAATTATGTACTAACCCCAAAAATTTCATAATTCATAATTCATAATTCATAATTCAATCTTGTTGTGGAAGTTGAACTTTGTAAGTCCCATCAGGGTGAGTTATGACTTTTCCTCCCAAGGCTTCTATTTCCCTTGTAGCACGCTGACCCGTTTTCTCATCAACTTGATTGTTTAGTACCATTGTCCAAGTAGCAATGCGGGCAAATTTGCTATCAGGATTGCGATTTAAGAATTCTGTGGTTTTTTGAGAAATGTATGCCACATTTTTGCTATCTTGATCGGAATGTTGATTAGCCCACTCTGCTGCTTTTTCAAAGGATTGCTTTGCTGCTTGGGAATGTCCTAGAAACAATAACTCATCAATCCCTTTATACCGCCAAACATAATAAGACCTTTCGGGAGCAAAAGGAGATAAGGATTGTAAACCTTTTTCTGTCAATTCTATTGAACGTTCTGGTACACCAGCGTACATAGAAGTGCTGCTAGAAAGACTTAAATAGGCATTGATAAATCTCGGATCGCGTGCTAAGATGACTTCAAAAAAATCTGGGCTTAAACTGTAGCCTGTTTTAGCACGAACTTCTTCATCACCAAAGTACTGTAAAAAACTAAGATATACCCAATTGGCAATAAGATTATCATAGCCAAATGCAGGCATTTTTTTTAATAAATTGAGGCGCAGTTGTTCTGAGTGAACTTCCCTTTGTAAAGTTTCTATAGATATCGTTTTGTTACTAAAAAGCAGTTTTTGCATTCTTGGGAGTTGGAGCCAACTCACTCCCAACATACACACACAAGCGGTAAAAAATGCAGTCATACCTTGAGATAGTAGAGGAAACATACTGGTTGACCAAAACATAATCCTTAAACTACAAGTTCATAGTTCCCCAAAATCCTGCTAAAATAACACTCTTACCAATCTTCTTCTCCTCTTTCTTTGTGTCCCGTTCACCAACAAGTGTTAGAGGATGTTTGAAAAGTGGTTTGTTGTAATTTCAAGCACTGGTTGATCCCCC
>JAWQFQ010000315.1:0-8597 GCA_035967975.1 Scytonema sp. PMC 1070.18 | reverse complement strand
ATAATCGTTGTTGTTGTTGTGTAAGATTATTTATGAGTTATAGATAAGTACTCCGATGAGTGTGTGGTAGTTCACCTACTTATCCAATACTCGTTGGTTAAGGGTAAATTAGAAACCCGGTATCTTGGAGATACCAGGTTTCTGGCACCTCAACGATTGTATCCCTTGCAGTATTGGCTACTTATCTTCAACAGCTGCGCGTTGGTTACAGCGTTGACGTTCTCGGTTAGCTGCTCGATGTTAGCAACCAGAACCTTGCCGCAAGAGGATCTTACTCTTGGAAGCCCTGTTATCTGATCACGTTGATTTCGATTCCGAGCCCAAGGGATGACCAAGCGCGGTCAGTTGTCATAACAGGAGCATTTCGCTCAATGGCAAGTGCAAGACAAGCCCTATCTCCCAAAGAGAGTCCTTGTGTGCGAGTGAGGGGACGAAGTCGGGCTGTACTCCATGCGCGTTCTGAGGTAAAGTCAACGACTTCGCAGTCGAGGTAGCCCATAACTCTGAGCACCTCGTCCTCAGGTACTCCTCGCTCAAGGAGTTTCGCGATTACCTCGCTTAGGTTGACGGTGCTTATGAGTGCCGAAGAGAGGACCTCCTCAACCTTATCGCTTCCTGGCTCTCCTCCGAGGAAGGCAAGAAGTGCCGATGCATCAAGGACGTACTTAGTCATCCACTGCCTCAGCGTGTCGTTCGGCGATAAGTTCGTCGGAAAGTGAAGTTCCTTCAGGGACGTATCGTTTCACGATTGCTCTTGCCCGACGCAGCGCTTCTTGACGCGAGAGGATTCGCAGTTCGCCGTCTTCGAGTGACAGGACGACATCATCGCCGACGTTGAGACCGAGAGCACGCCGATACTCAGCGGGGATAACGATTCTGCCACCGTCGGTGATTTTGGTGGAGGTTGAATGTATTTCCACGAATACTCGCTCATGGCATAAACAGATATATATGTCATTTTATATCTGAAATGTCACTAGTCAATCAAATTGACAAATGCCATGAGATGAATTGTATACGCTCGTATTCGGTGGAGGGTACGGCTGTTCGCCCATACCCACATATTCGTATCACCAAAAAAGTGAAATGGTATGACCCGATATTTAAAAATACCGGGTTTCTAGGGTCTCGCAATTCTTAAAAATTAAATAGAATTGCTATAGTAATCAGTAGCGCCAATGCTAAATTGGTCACTACCATAAATTGGCTCAGTTCCAAGAAAGTCTGGAGGAAGAGGATTTGTGTTTTGAGTCAATGTATTATCACCACTACCGTTAACGACTTGTTCAACAGGTAGACCGTCGCTGGTATTAAGCAGTACTGAGAAACCACTGACAAAACCTCTAGGGGAAAAGACTGATGAAGCTAAGTCAGGCTTTCCATCTCCGTTAAAATCATCTGTGGTCAGGATATTAGGAACGCCAACATTGTTGATGACAGTAGGAGTGAAAGCACCTGTACCTGTTCCTAATAAGACTGTAAGATTGTTAGAACCTGGAGGAGCGTTCTCTGTACCGGGGTTCGAGACTGCTATATCTAACTTACCATCTAGATCGTAATCCCCAACAGCGAGAGAACTTGCTCTGAACCCATAAGTCCCGACTGTGTATGTGGTAGGAGTCGCAAAACTGCCTGTACCTGTTCCCAACAGCACGGAAACTTCTCCAGAAGTAGAGCTCTTGCTGGGCACTGCTATGTCTAAATTCCCATCAGTGTTGAAATCTGCTACAACAGGTACGCCGTAATTAATATTACCAGCTGTATAGTTGGTTGCACTTTCAAAATTTCCTGTATTCGTTCCCAAAACAACGGTGACGGTGTCAGGAGGTGTTGATAGGGCTAAATCTGGAATATTGTCAGAGTTAAAATTTCCTACAGCGACGCCCCCCATCGGAGTATTTGCGATCGCATAGTTGGTAGCTGGGCTAAAACTACCCGTACCTGTTCCGTATAGTACAGAGAAGCCATTAAAACCAGTATTGGTGACTACCAAATCCGGGTTTCCATCAGAGTTAAAATCCCCTGTTGCAATTCCCGTTGCAAATCCCCTATCAATATCTGCTACTGCAAAGTTAGTGGCTGTGGCAAAACTACCTGTACCATTCCCTAGTAGCACAGACACACTAGCATTATCATCCGCAACCGCGATGTCTTGATTACCGTCAGAGTTGAAATCTGCTACAACGATTTGTCGGGGCTTTCCTCCCTCTGCAATAGTCATTGGGTTCTCAAAACTACCCGTACCCGTTCCTAAAAAAACTTCAATATTGCCTGAAGAGGTGTAGATACCTGAGTTGGAATTTGACAACACTATGTCCGCCTTTCCATCAGAGTTAAAATCCCCCGTAGCAATGTAGTTAGGATTATAACCCTTAGCTGAAAAGCGGATTGGTTCTTCAAAAGAGAGGGTAAAAACACCAGAGTAAGTACTGTAAACTTCTGATTGAAATACCACAGAGTTAGAAATATCTCCAATACGGTGTTCTAAATCCCAATTCCCACCTTTTGCTGCATGACCAATACGGTTAGCACTAGCAGCAATGTTTACGCCAGTGAGTTGGTGAAGTTTTTGGACGAATTCAGAACCAGCATCACCCGCAGCGACGTTACAGCCGTAGAGAAAGAGAGATACTCTAGATGATGCCCAAGTTTTGAATTGATTTGCATACCGATGGAGAGTATCAAGGTTTAGCTGTGCGTTACCTAAATACAAGCAACCCGGAGTCCCGTGGGAGACGATGTGAATTGCAGAGATATGAGTGCGTCCTTGCAATTCAGAAGCAATTTGACTCACACCATCTATCTTAGGATTGAGGACAATAACTTCTGCTTCTGGTAAAGCACCATTTATTAAAGTGTCAATGTCATCAACTTTTGAGTCAATAAAGACAACAGGACGTAGATTAATGCTGGTAGCGCACAAATCTTGGACTGGAAATGCCATAGAAATATTTTCCTTAATTTTGTGATTGCGGTCAGATTAATGCCACGATAAATAGAGCTATACTTGTAGCTCAGTCACTTCAGCTTTTGAGTCGCCTAAACTCTTAAATTTTTAACAGCCAATCTTCGTTAGAGGGTGTGGAATACTGCTACAGTATCCACCTGAATTTTTTAGCGATCAAGAGACCGAAGGACACCCTGAAAAGCAGTATCGCTACTTATCAATTCAGTACAACTCACGCTCTAAGACACACCCAATCTGCATAAGTTTTTACTTTTCGCAGATTATACTCTTGATACTATAAATCTGTTTGTTTGATATTTCAATATTTTTTTATAGCTTCTTGATTAAGAATAATCTTATATAAGTATAAGCTCTTTTGTGATATGATAAAACGCTTACATTTAAATAAATGTAACAAAAAGTAAAATCTTTATCTTTGGCTCGTAGTTGCTCTTTAGCGCGTACATCACAACTACAAAAGGCATTTAGTGGACAAGATATCACAGCGATCGCCACAACAGACGCCAATACTGCTCGCTTAAGGAAAGTTGAGATTAGAGAAACCCCCAGAAACCGGGTTTCTAATTTTTGCTTAGACGCGAGATAACGCGGACAGCCGGAGAGGGGAACAGGGCTTGGAAACCAGCCTGTCGCTCCTGGGCCGATTCAGGAGCAGAGTTCCAGAGGCTTTCATAGTAGAAGAAGGCGACACCCAAACCCCGTTTGCGAGCAGTATGCACTTGAGACTTAATCTGTTGAATGGAAACTGGTTTAGTTCGCAATCCCGCCATAATTCCGACTCCCGTGGAGATGAGTTGTTGCGTTTCTTGAATTTCTGGGCGAGTAATCTTTGCGGTAAAACTTGCGACATCAGAATGATAAACTTGCATAATCAGTTCGTCTACAATGTTCAATCGCACCCAAGTCAGCCAATCTTGTAGGTGAAACTTGTAAGCAAAGTCGTAGTAGTTTGGCGAAACAGAGAAAATTGCGTTGGGTTTTCTCTGTTTCACAGCTTGATTAAGCTGCGCCATAAAGGTCGTAATTTTATCAGCCCGCCACTCTACCCAATCTGGGTCTTGGGGATTGGCTGGGGGTCTGTTGTTGGTTTCCTGAGTATACAACTTAACAGTATAATCATCGTAGCCGAATTCACGGGGTAAACTCATATGGTCGTCGAACTGAATGCCATCAACGTCATATTGAGTGACAATTTCCAGTATGAGATCGCTGATAAACTTCTGCACTTCTGGATGAAAGGGATTGAGCCATACCACCTCACCTGCAGCACTGAGGGATGTCTCACTACCATCTCGCTTTTGCGTGAGCCAGTCCGGATGATTCAATGCTAATTCTGATGTTGGTGGAGCCATGAAGCCAAACTCAAACCAAGGAATGACGAGCAAGCCTTGGCGATGGGCTTGAGTAATGAGGTCAGCAAGTATATCCCGTCCATCTGAGCCTCGAAACACAAAAGGTTGGATACCTGTACGTTTTGCCACAGCACTAGGATACATGACATAGCCAGAATTCCACACAACAGGATAAATTGTGTTGAAGTTTAACCTTCGTAGTTGAGCGATCGCATCTTGTGCTTTAGCACGATCCCTCAGGGTGGCAAAATCATTGTTGGTTATCCAAACTCCACGAATTTCTTGACGGGCTAGCTGAGCGATCGCAGGAGTCAGGTGATCTGTAAGCAGCACCGTAACGAACGATAGTAGAACCAGAAGTGGGAAAAGACGCTTGATTTTTCGCCACCAAACTTGAGTAATCACACTTATATTCATGGTCGAGAATGATGTATTAGCTACCTATACATCCCATCGTATGCTTTTGGGCTTGAATCTACCAGTCATATAGTTTACAAGCATTTATGCTTACTAGAGAATGGTAAATTTATCATTTTTCGGTCAATATAGTGCCTCAAATTGCTACATCAGTAAAATTGATAGTAAGCGTTCAGCTATTAGCTATCAGCAGTCAGCTTTAGGGGCTTCCATAGACGGGTGTAGCTGCCTCCGTCGTGCTACCTATAGCTGAAGTGCTGAATACTTACAATAGACGGAACTCTCTCTCACAAGTGCCAATTATTTTTTATTCACACGCAGGCGATCGCTCTATTTAGCAGTAAGTGCAGCCAATTAAATCATTCGTGAAAGCGTAGAAACCCGGTATCTTCAAGATACCGGGTTTCTGAGGTCTCGCAGGGTTTCTGAAAGTCTCGCCATTAAAAAAAATCAAACCGAATTCTTATAGTAAAGAAACTGTCAACTTTTAATACCCTTAAACCGTTCTTTTCCTAACTGAAAAGCATCTTGCATCACAGCCTGAATCTTCTGGGGGTCTGGTTTTTTCCCACCCATCAAATCGCCAAAATAAACACTAGCTCCTTCACCCAATGCCCAAGTATAAGCGGCTGCCCAAGAAGCTGCAATCACGCTACCAAAACCTGGCAGGAATTTAAGCAATTCACGTCCAATGGCTCGTGCTAAAAAGCCACTAGCAATTGTACTTACAACACCTCCTGCTTGTGATGGGGTTAACGTCTGTCCGTAAAGTTTCCCCAATACACCTACCATTGAAACTTGCAGAGCCGTTAGTACTGGCATAGTCGCAAAAGGCAATGGTACTGCTGAGACTGTTGCTGACATGATAGAAAAGACCAAAATGTAACGACGTGCAACATCTCGGTAAAGATTACCAATTTGTTGACTCGTCTTCTCATCTAATAATTGATGAATTGCCTTAGCTTCTGCTTCTGGAAGTAAATCTGCTAAAGCATCTCTAAACGCCTCTAAACCATAAAATACAGGTGTGTAGCCATCCTCTTCCAGAGTAAAGTCAATTAGTATAGAGCGATCGCACAGTCCGGCAAAAGCTTCCTGCATTGCAGCAAATGCTCGATTCACTTCCTCATAATCTGGTGGATATGGAGGATGATTGGCAGTACTGGGAGGATAAATTTCGTGCAAGCACGTTACTGCTAATAGACAGGGAATACTTGGATACTTTTGGTGTAGTTGTTGAGCAACGTGTCGTAAAGTGTCCGTTGCAAAATCATTAATCTTTACCGTCAGTATCAAGACCCTAGCACGGTGACTCTCCCGTTGTAAATCTTCAACCAGTTCCTCAATAATTTTCTCAGTACTCTGATTTACATCTCCCAAGCCAACAGTATCAGTAAAAACAAGTAAAGGCAGATCGTTGGAGGGGTAAGCGTAGCGCTGCGTGTGTTGCGTGTGGGGACGAAAACCTTGACCAACAATGTCCTTAGAAACTCCTGTTAACCCTCGCACTATTGAACTTTTTCCGGCTTGAGGCTTCCCAATCAACAAAGCTTCTGTGGTTGGTAATTCTGCCCGCACTTTTTCCAAAATTTCTGCAATTTCAGCTTCACTAACGCTAAACCATTGCACGAGCTTCTGAGCTGCTTGCTCGACAGGCAAAATTTGCGTCAAGCGCTCCGTTGCCTGATTCCACGCATCCGTCATCCGATTTGTCAGTGAATCATCAACTGATTTAGTTGTCGTGTCATCAGTTGCTTCTTTGCTTGGTTGAGAATCAGCTGATTCTAAATCAGCATCGCGTTGATCAGACATGAGCATCAAAATAGCAGTAGATTCCAGACCCTAATAATCATTTTAGATGATTTACGCGTAGGGTGTGCAATACTAATGTTACTAATGTTGCTCCTCATCGTCATATTTAATACAATACTATACGGTGTTTGGGGGTAGGCAGGACACCCGTCCAAAAAGATTCAGCAGGCGGTGGTATCGTTGATGATTATTCTCTAGCTCAAGAAAAACAGCTAATTTAAATCCTAATCAATCGCTTCCTGTCTTTAATCACTAAAAAATCTTTGAAAAAAAGAATTTCGGGAAACCTGTACCTTTAGGATGGTGTACTAATACATATTCTTTCACAAGATATAAATTGGTAGTTGTGGAATAGTATACGCATAAAGCAAACCCCAGTCCAAACGGGGTTTTTTCATATTATAGGTTCTTGATATATTATACAACTTGTGATACTGCAAAATTAATGCCGTCTTGATGGTGAAAGTTGAAAGAACGTCTTGAACTAGCACGCCTATTGCGTCCAAGAAAGAAGCGCTATAGTTTGAGTAATTTAGTTAGAGGTTATTTAGGACGCGAATTGAGAAATTTTGCAAAATAATGAGGATTGAAAGATGCTGTTAGAAGACTATTTTGACTTTCTTGCACCGAATGACATACGTATAAAAGGAACACGAGTTGGCATTGAAAGCATTCTCTATGAGTATATTCATCGTCAGCTCAGCGCAGAGGAAATTGTTCCTAAGTTTCGCACTGTGACTTTGGAACAGGTTTACGCTACAATTTTGTATTACTTGCATAACAAGGAAAAAGTAGGTAAGTATTTTGCTGATTGGCTGGAATGGAGTCACCAACAATGGAAAGCTCAACAAACGAATCCCGATCCTGTAATCATCCGCCTGCGGGAGCGGATAGCAAAATATGGACGCGATCCAGAAGTACATAAGGCACTTCGCCGCCAACGCGAGCTCGCATCACCAAATAATTCACAAGAAGTAGTTGAAACGAGCCACGATGATTCGTTATTTAATGGATGAAAATGTCGATCCGGTCTATCAAACTCAATTGCTTCGACGAGAGCCTGATTTAATAGTTTGGGCTGTTGGGGATGAGGGCGCTCCCACAAAAAGTACTCTTGATCCTGAAATTCTTTTTTGGTGTGAGGAGCATGGGTTTGTTTTAGTTACTAACAACCGCACATCTATGCCGTTACACTTAACCGATCACTTGGCTCAAGGTCGCCATGTGCCAGGAATTTTTATTTTTAATCCTAACATGGGCATAGGTGAGACGATTGAGGAATTAATTCTGATCGCCAGTACATCAGATGATAACGAGTATCAGGATACTATCAGGTATCTGCCCATTACTTAATACTCATTTTGGATACAAACTCAATGACTTCTGTAAGTCCCTCCTTTGTTTTCAAGTTTGTGAAAACGAACGGTTTATCACCTCGCATTTTTTTCGCATCCCTTTCCATGACTCCCAGGTCTGCGCCTACGTAAGGAGCCAAATCAGTTTTATTTATCACTAACAAATCAGATTTTGTAATTCCGGGACCTCCCTTGCGGGGAATCTTGTCACCAGCAGCAACATCTATCACGTAAATTGTTAAATCAACTAGTTCCGGGCTGAAAGTCGCGGCTAAATTGTCTCCACCACTTTCCAAAAACACTAAATCCAAATTTGGAAACCGCACCTCTAACTGTTCGATCGCCGCTAAGTTCATGGAAGCATCTTCCCGAATAGCTGTATGGGGACAACCTCCGGTTTCTACACCTAAAATGCGATCGCTCACTAAAGCCTGAGAACGAACCAAAAATTGAGCATCCTCTTGGGTATATATATCATTAGTCACCACAGCAATCTCATAGCGATCGCGCATCGC
Organism: Scytonema sp. PMC 1070.18; assembly: GCA_035967975.1. Classification (GTDB taxonomy): domain Bacteria; phylum Cyanobacteriota; class Cyanobacteriia; order Cyanobacteriales; family Nostocaceae; genus Scytonema. The sequence continues at coordinate 178 of JAWQFQ010000315.1, read as the reverse complement.
CTTACACAAAGCATCAACTAAAGCTGTCTTTCCCGAACCTACAGGTCCTGCTACACCAACTCGAAATGTCATGGTTGTTAGTTGTTAGTTGTTAGTTGTTAGTTGTTAGTTGTTAGTTGTTAGTTGTTAGTTGTTAGTTGTTAGTTGTTAGTTGTTAGTTGTTAGTTGTTAGTTGTTA
>JAWQFQ010000314.1:0-8657 GCA_035967975.1 Scytonema sp. PMC 1070.18 | reverse complement strand
ACACCCCACACCCCCACACCCCTACACCCTAAAATTCGTCTTCCACCAAAACAGTCACCGCAGCCACAGCGATTAACATTTCATCATTTTTATCATTGAGTTCCGGAATGGCTTTACCCTCAACTATCATTCCCCCAAGCTCAACAGTGAGAGATTTACGACCAAAGGGTAATACTGCTAAAACGTCTTCTTTTCTGACTTGTTCTGGATAAGGGACAGCAACTTTGACTTCTACTATCATCTCGTTGGGGTTGCTTAAACCCGCTACTTCCCAAACTCCAGGTAACGCATTGTGAGCGATCGCATTCCTCACAGCCCTTGATGCTGCTACAGTCGGTTCTTGTCCGTGTTGGTCAATACCCATTCCCATCTCAATAATCAGGCGTTTGCGTGCCATTATTACCTCCCTTACATTATGCTGAAGACTTGGATATCTTACTTTGTATGGAGATAGAAGATACCAAGCTCAAGCTTTTTGATTTGATAGCACCCAGAGTTTGTACGCCTCCATATTCATGACGTTCAAGCATTACCGCACCGACTCAATGGTGATGACCACCTCATGATTCGCGGTTATTTTCCTCTAGAAACTAAAAAAATTATGTTACCGCGTTCAGCACGCTGTTAATTTGGTCTTTTGTAGAAAAATCAAACTCCAGAAATACGTATACCAGAATACTTTTTTTTGATTTTTATAACTATATTGTGATGGAAGAAAAGTATTTTGAATCTAAACTAAAAATAGCTATCCTAAATTATTCACAAAAGCCGAGAAGCCTATTATCTCGGAGAGATTGGGTTGCTATGCAGCTCGTGATTCGCGCAAATCAAATTAGGATGCTGTATAAATTCCTAAATAGAGTTTGAGAAAAAGCCATGAAAACCAAAGTTCTTACGGTCCTTGCGATCGCAGCAGTTATAACTGGCTTGGGAAACCGGGTTCAAGCGCAATCATCAGTACCAAACTCAAACACTGGATACACACTCTCTGGTGATTCCCTCAGAGAAGTGAACCGCAGAGCAGCAGAAGAAGACTACTCCCAGTTTTTTAGCGTTAATGACTCTAGAAATACTGTGGGGACTAATAACAATACTGGAACCTTTGCTGAGCCTGGTACAAGTGGATTGCAAATAAACGACGATTTGGAATTATACGTCAATAGACGGTTGACAGCCCCAAGAAATCCTATTCTTAATCCCAGACCAGAACAGCAGTTTGAAGGTCTTGATAGATTAGAAGTCCAGCTTGACCTCACAGATGAATAAATGAGAAAAGTGCTAATGGCTAATGGCTAATGGCTAATGGCTAATGGCTAATAGCAATTAACAATTAGCAATTAACAATTAGCAATTAGCAATTAACGACTAAATATGAATTCCACATTCAGTCTTAGCCGTTCCTCTCCAGCGTCCGGCGCGTTCATCTTCACCGTCAGCGACTTGAGTTGTGATGGGTTCATCACCAATGCTGGGATAACCTTGGTCGTGGAGGGGGTTATAGATAACGCCGTGTTCAGCAACGTAAGCCCAGGATTGTGTGCGCGTCCAATTGGCTAGGGGATTGATTTTGAGGCGGTTGTTGCTATCCAGTTCCAAAAAGGGCATGTTTGCGCGGGTCACAGCTTGGTCGCGACGGCGTCCGGTAATCCAAGCAACGGTGTTCAGTTCGGCTAGCCCTCTTTGCAAAGGTTCAATTTTGGTAACATCGTGAAATTTGGCAATATCTTTGTCCCACAGTGCTTCACCGTATTTTGCTGCAAAGGCTTCGCGACTGTCTACATCTGGTGTTTTGTAAACTTGTAAATCTAAGTTGTAAATTTCTTTAAGTTTTGCTACCAGTTCCAAAGTTTGGGGAAAATGGTACAGCGTATCGAGAAATATCACAGGAATGGAGTGCTTGAGGTCACGGTAGAGAATATCGGTGATAATAATGTCATCAACGTTAAAGGCACTTGTTTGGACTAGCCCAGTTGGAATATTCTCTACTGACCACGCCAGTATTTCTCTTGGATGAGCCGTCTCAAATTTCTGATTGAGCTGCTCTAAATCGAAGTTCGCACCTTGGGGTCTAAACGCTGCCGTCGTCATAGTCTTTCAATCATTTTTAGCTTGAGTAAGCCTTATTTTACACCACAAAGGCACATAAGTCGGTAGGAATATAGGCAATGGGGAATGGGCAATAGTGTTCTTATGTCACCCGGTTCAATGAAACAAGGGTATACTTTCCAGCCATCTGTTACGTAAAAATAACATCCCCAGCAAGAAACAATATCCCATAATAATTTAAATGTTTCGCTACTGCTTACGCCTACAACCCAAGCCAAAATTCCGGGACGAAAATGATTTACTGCTCTCCACAACCAAACTTTGTTTTTTTTGACCCTACATAAGGTTTCAAGCTCATCTAATTCCCCAACTTCTGGTATGTTGGAAGCAGACGGTGCATTTGGTAGCTGCTGCCCAACTTGTTTAATCTTCTGCTATCATCCTACTCAATTGATCTTTCTCACAGCTGACAACCGCCTCTCCGAGATTGCAGTAGCTCTTGGGTTACTGAGCGACAACCCCAATCATCACCCCTAATCTGGGTGAAGCTACTCCCGAACCAGCACAGGATTACCCCCCCAATCGAAAATCCCAGTTCTTGATGCCGAAACTAGCTCGGCATTACTTGCAATTCGAGGCAATGCCAGTGACTCCGACCCCGTCTTCGCGTCTAAGAGCCATCGGGATAAGGGACAACCGCTAAGCAAGCGCGGCATCAGGCTAATGATGCAGGAGATTGCCAATAAAGCGGAAATCAAGTTTTCTCCTCACTGGCTGCGGCATACACATGCCACCCATGCTAAAAAGAAAGGTGCTAGCGACTTTGATATCATGGCGCAACTAGGGCATACCTCATCAACAATGACTAGCCGCTATATCAAACTGTCGGGCAAACAGGGTTTTCAACGAACTTTTTTTATAAGAGTTTTCCGAGATACCAGAAGCCCGGTTTCTTAAACAATACGGGTTTCTATTCCAGCTTATTGAACCATATTGGGCTGCAGTAAACACTGCTGTTTTTACTAAGAAAAGTTACAATAATTTAACTTCTAAGATGTTTTGATTCATAAATTATGAAGATACTGATATTGTGAGAAGAATCACTAAAAAATAAAGAGTTTAAACAAATGAACGTTTTAAAAACCCCAAACCAAGTCAGCGTATCTGTAGCAATGGGCGTATTAATCGTGGTCACTAGCGCTGGGATCATTACTATAATGAGTCTCCTGTAAGGTAAAATTCTGAAATTTCCGTAAAAAAACTTTACGTTAATCCTCTCATAATATGAGAGGATTTTTCATTTTAATGGGTTGTAGGTTGTAGGAGTATCGGGAGAGAGTTTGTATTCTTTGGCAATAGATAAAGAGTGTTATGATAAATTTCGCACAAAGAAAGGTTATGGATGTTGTCGCGGATGGTGGGGATAAATTAGCTCTGGAAGAGACTTATAGAGAATTTATTACATCTGTTAAATCATCCGTTGTCTAATAGTATAAAAAAGCACTATGAAAAGAAATATTATTACTCTATCCAAACAGGTTGCATTTACAGCATTTTCTCTAAGTGTTCTACTCTACAATCAAGTCGTATCAGCTAGTGTTATCCAACCGCTACGGACAAAAAAAGCAATGGTGGTTTCGGCTCATCCCCTAGCAAGTGAAGCGGGTGTCTTGATGTTAAGTAAGGGAGGGAATGCTGTTGATGCAGCTGTTGCTACCACTTTGGCTATCTCTGTTGTAGAGCCTTTTTCTGCGGGAATTGGTGGTGGTGGTTTTTTGCTATTCCACAACTCAAAGACTGGAGAAATCAAAGCCCTGGATTTCCGGGAACGCGCACCATTAAAGGCGACAAGAAATATGTATTTGGATGCAAAAGGAAAGGTGCGTCCAAATGCAAGTGTTAACGGTCATTTAGCGGTAGCGACACCAGGGGTCGTGGCGGGATTGTATGAAGTACACCGTAATTATGGTAAATTGCCTTGGCAAGCGGTAGTGCAACCAGCAATTCTTCTAGCCAAAAATGGCTTTATTCTCAGTCCCGAACCAACCTGGCGTTCCATAGGAGAACATGAAAACCGCAAAGAGGTTATTCTAAGCAATCCAGCCGCAAGGGCGATTTTCACCCGGAATGGGAAATTACTGGGTGCGGGAGAAAGGCTGGTACAACGAGACTTGGCTCAAACGTTAGAAGAAATTAGTCGGAATCCTCAAAGTTTTTACACCGGAAAGATTGCTCGTGCGATCGCATCTGATATGGCAAAAAATGGTGGTTTGATTACCTTACAAGACTTGAAGTCTTACCGCCCAATTTGGCGAAACCCTGTATGTGGGAATTTTCGTAAAGCGAGAGTCTGCTCAATGCCACCACCATCATCAGGAGGTGTTCATTTACTACAGATGTTAAATATTATAGGTGACACCGATTTAAAATCTCTAGGATGGCATCACCCAGACGCATTACATCTTATGGTAGAAGCCATGAAAATCGCCTATGCTGATCGCTCGGAACATTTAGGCGATCCAGATTTCGCCAAAGTTCCAGTTGCACAATTGATTAGCCCTGCTTATGCAAAGATACGGCGTCAGGAAATCAATATGCAACGCGCTCGACCCTCCACAGAGGTTAAACCAGCCAGTAAACAGACTTTGGAATGCATAAGTCAATTATCCGTAAGAGAAAATCAAAAGCCAAAATTGCAACCACAACTACCCTCAGATACACGCAGATATAATAGCCCATCATCTGATTGTATCGGCTACAGGCTGCGTTTATCTGCGGTTCAAAATTCCAAATTATACGAGTCTCCCGAAACGAGTCACCTGACAGTTGTTGACGAACAACGCAATGCAGTCAGTCTCACATTTACTGTAAATCTTGGGTTTGGTTCTGGGGTTGTTGCTGAGGGAACTGGAATTGTACTTAATAATGAAATGGATGATTTTGCCGCTGCGCCAGGAGTTCCTAATGAATATGGCTTAATCGGGAAAGAAGCAAATGCGATCGCACCTCGCAAAACTCCCTTATCCAGCATGACTCCCACAATTGTGACTGAAAACGGTCGCCTTCGTATGGCGGTAGGTGCGCCTGGTGGCGGTACTATTATCACTCAAGTGCTGCAAGTTATCTTAAACGTATTGGAATACAATTTAGATGCTGGTGCAGCTGTTTCCGCTGCTCGCATACATCACCAGTGGTTACCAGATGAATTGAGAGTGGAACCTCTTGGTTTGGATGCGTTGACTCTTGTAGAATTGCAACGTCGGGGACATAATATTAAACCGACTCAACCTTGGGGTAATATTAATACGATTGTCGTTACACCTGATGACACTTTAGAAGGTGCAGCCGACCCCCGTGGTGAAGGCGCAGCGAGGAAATTATGAATTATGAATTATGAATTATGAAACTTTTGGGTTCATTCGTTCATAAAGCTTTTTTCTTTATTCCCGACTTGCTGTCTTGACGGAGAGGGGGCTGAATTCGTTGGCGCGGGCGCTTGGTATCAAAGTCCAGCCTGCTTTCAGGAGTTTCTGATACGTTGCCCAACCTTTGGACCCGCCCGGTATTATATAATCTGGTACTGAATATTGGGGAAAAGCTGTGTAAGGACGCCAAGGCTCGTTGGGTGCAGTCTGCAAGTGCAGCATTTTCTCCCCATTATCGCCAGACTTTGATAACCAACACATTTGTCGCATGGTACGCTCCTTTTATTAGCTTTTAAAGCATAATCGCAGACGAATGTCAAGTGTATCCTCACCCCTTTGGAATAATTTCCTCCCAATTTTTTTAGCATCTGCACTCAGGATGAAGTACGATTCTGTTACTGTACGTCCCATGTTATCTCTGCTTTCTAAAGTTTTATGTAGTTTTAAGTACTTTTTGAAAAAGTGTCCTGAGAAGGTGTGGCGATGACTACACGATTGCGTCCCAATTGTTTCGCACGATATAAAGCGACATCCGCTGCTTGTATGACAGCTTCTACTGATGAACCGTGTGTGGGAAAGATGGCGACTCCAATTGACACGGAGATAAAACCAATGGGCTGATTATGGTAGTGAAAATCCAGAGCGCGAATTTGTTGACATATTTGCTCAGCCCGTTGAGCGCAAAGTTCTAAAGGTGTTTCTGGCAAAATTAATAAAAACTCTTCGCCTCCGTATCGACAAGCTATGTCACTCCTACGAACCTGCTGTTTCAGCAATACACCCAGTTCCCGCAGTATAACATCCCCCACTTCGTGACCAAAGGTGTCGTTGAAGTGCTTAAAATGGTCAACATCAGCAATAATCACACCCAAGCAAGACTGCTGACGCTGCGCCAAAAGTAACTCTTGCTCTAAAAATTCTTGAAGATAGCGCCGATTATACAATCCAGTGAGGGGATCGCTGATACTTTGTTGTCGCAAGGCTTCGCGTAATTGTAAATTGAATAAAGCCAGTGCAATGTGTTCGGCTACCTCATAGGCTAACTGTTGTTGAGCTGTTGTGAATGGCTTTTCCACAAACGAATACAAATACAACAAACCAAGCGCTTTTCCATGTACCATCATAGGAATACAAAGAGATGTAAAGCGCCCACTTTCATCCATACGTATGCACCCCAAACCACAGAAGTTGAATTCAACGGATTGCGATCGCTCGTGTCGCAGCACCCAATGTTCAAAAAATCCAAACGATGTTTGACTAATCCAATCCAAATTTCCCCAAGTGACAGAAATATCAACTTTGTCTGCTGAGGTATCCATAATCAACAATCCCCCCGATATTTCTGGAAATATGGGTTCGATAAAATGAGCGATCGCCTTATAGACTTCTTCTCTAGTCGAGCAGTTCTGCAAAAAATCACAGAGTTTCTTCAATAAAGCAATTTCATGATTGCGAGTTTCTAATTCCTTGACTTTATACAAAAGCTCTTGATTCGCTTTTTGTAAAGCTTCTTCTACTCCTTGGCGGTTGCGAAGTTCTGCTTGTAAACGTTCATTCGACTCTCTAAGTTCAAGAGTTCGTTTTGCAACTCGCACTTCTAGCTCGTCATTGGCTAGTTTTAAGACTAGCTTCACCATTTCCTTAATGCAGTTTTCTCCTGGTATGCAGCCAACCACATTATTAACATTTCTATTGAGTAATCGGGGTAAGACATTTTTTAAAGTTTTAAGATTAAATATCCCAGTTAGTAGAAAAACTGCACCTATTATAATGACAAGAATATTCTCATCCTGAGAAAACAATAAGAGTACATTTGAAAAACCTTCAGCGAATTGAGTATGAAAACTATTATTCATCTCAGTACTTTTTTATATATAGCTGGTGAGAATATTTATCCGAAATGCTATTCTTACGACTACTAAAACATCATAAGCGCTGAAAGCTGACCGTTTAATCATTATATTTTATCATGTTATATTTTTAAAATTACAATTTATTTATTTTAGATACAAGTAATATTAGTGAGTTACGAAAAAGTCATTAATTGCTAAACTTTAAGTCACTAAAATTGAAACTAAGTATTTATTTAGTCAAAAAAGTAATAAAAGTGAGGTCAATACTTGTCGGTTAAAAATAGTTGAAATGTGGTAAAATCTGGTTTCGCATAAGTGACCGAGTTTCTCCCAATACTGCAAGGGATACAATAGCTGAGGTGCTATACTTCACAAATGATTTAGGATGGCTATTCTCAGTAAGAAAAACAGTATCAAGATTGATACAAAAAAGTAGTTCTTAATACTACTAAAAATCACGTTTTCAATTTGGTACTTAAATGATGGCACGTTTTGATAATTAGTAAATAGGGTTAAGTATTTATTTCATCCTTAAAAATAAAAATATATTTGAGGTTAGTTAATGTATTTTTTCTAAAAATTAGATACAAGAACACGGATATGCGATACAATCCCTATCTTTAGAACAGTTTCGTCTCCATCTCATGGAAGCTACAATAGTTTTAGATACACTTAAAAAAGTTTTGCAGCCAAGACATCTAACTGAAGTTGAGGAAATTGTATTTTTACGCTGTTGGGCTGGACAATCTTACCAAGAGATGGCTAACGAGTTGGGCTATAACGCGGATTATGTTAAAAGAATAGGTTCGCAATTGTGGAACTTACTATCAGAAAAGTTTGGGAGAAAGATTAGCAAGAAGAATATGAAGTTAGTTGCATCACTACTTCAGCCTGAAAGTGACAAAAGTCAGGAAAACAATCTCGTCGTTCTGCAAAAAAGTGATGTTCTGGATTTTCCCAGTGGTCCAGTTCCGATTAACTCATCGCTATACATTGAACGCCCTCCGTTAGAACAGCTAGCCTGTAGCGAAATTCTCCAACCAGGTAGCCTGCTTCGTATTGAAGCTCCCCAACAGATGGGTAAAACGTCACTCCTACTGCGAATCCTTGAGTACGCCCAAAACCACGGGCTGCAAACTGTCCTGTTAAACCTACAACAAGTCGATCGCTCTATTCTCACGAATCTAGACCAATTTTTGCGTTGGTTTTGCTATAATGTCAGCCAAAAGTTAGGGGTATTTCCTAGGCTGAATGGCTATTGGGATCAAGAGGGAGGTATTGACATTCACCCCATGCCTGAAGGCAGGGGATTCTAAGAAGTCACCTTCTTAGG
>JAWQFQ010000313.1:0-8673 GCA_035967975.1 Scytonema sp. PMC 1070.18 | reverse complement strand
GCAATAGGCAATAGGCAATGGGCAATAGGCAATAGGCAATAGGCAATAGGCAATAAGGTATAGGGAGTTAAGCGAAAATGAGAAACCCGGTAAATTTATTTTGATGGTTCCTACTTTTAACTTTTAACTTTTAACTTTTGACTTTTGACTTCTCCAAAGGAGCGGGGCGGGACAGTGCAGCAAAGATGTCAGTCATAATGGTCTTATGATTGGATGGGTCGCACTAGCTCAATGAATCGAGTTGTAGCAATCCCCGATATCTTTGGATAGCAGTAACTATGTCATTATCATCTTCTGAAGAACAACGTTTTTCACCCCAACTGCGTCAAGTCACAAGCTATGCTCTCGTCGCTATCTTGAGTGTCGTTTTCACCTTGACGACTTTGTGGGCGTTTCCTAACTTACCAATCGTACGTAGATCTCCTTCCTCTGGAGAACTCGCCCCTCAAATCGCCCCTAGCACAATCGCAGATAAGCCCGCACCAGTCACAGCAGCTCCTGGAGAAAATGCTATCCGCAGTTTCGTCACCGATGCTGTCAATCGAGTTGGTCCTGCAGTTGTAAGAATTGATACGGAACGCACAGTCACTATGCGTTCACCGGACCCCTTTTTTGGTGACCCTTTTTTCCGTGAGTTTTTTGGTGACTCCTTCTCCCAAGCACCTCAAGAGTACCGCCAAAGGGGTGAAGGCTCTGGTTTTATCATTGACCCAAATGGTATTATTCTCACCAATGCTCACGTTGTTAGTGGTGCTGATACTGTCACCGTTACCTTGAAAGACGGGCGCAAATTAAAAGGAGAGGTGCGCGGCGTTGATGAACCTTCCGATTTAGCTGTCGTTAAAATCAAGGGACAAAACCTACCAGTCGCACCTCTAGGTGAGTCTGACAACTTACAGGTAGGCGATTGGGCGATCGCAGTCGGTAACCCATTGGGTTTAGACAACACCGTTACACTAGGTATTATCAGCACCCTCAATCGGTCTAGCGCCCAAGTTGGTATTCCCGATAAACGCTTGGACTTTATTCAAACCGATGCTGCTATCAATCCCGGTAACTCCGGTGGTCCCTTAATCAATGGGCGCGGAGAAGTTATAGGTATTAACACTGCTATTCGCGCCGATGCTCAAGGAATTGGGTTTGCAATTCCCATTGACAAAGCCAAATTAATCAAAGATGCTTTGGCTCGTGGTGAAAATATCTCCCATCCTTATATCGGTATTCGCATGGTTACTTTGACACCAGAACTAGCAAAACAGTCCAATAGCGACCCAAATGCAGCAATTGTTGTCCCAGAAATCAACGGCGTGTTAGTGATGCAAGTGATACCTGATAGTCCAGCAGCAGAGACTGGTGTACGTCGCGCTGATGTGATTACCCAAGTTGATGGAAAAGACATCACCACTGCTGAACAGTTGCAAAATTTGGTCGAGATGAGTAAAGTCAATCAACCCTTGCAATTAACAGTACAACGGGGTGACCAAACCTTGCAAATCACTGTCAGACCAGGTGAATTGCGAGACGCGAATAATTCATAATTCATAAGTAAAAGGGAACGCTTAACGCTTAAGAGGATGTTTTCAAAGTCCTTTCATCAGTAGTAATCATATTCAATATCCCCCATTATCCCCCTTAAAAAAGGGGACCGTTAGAGTATTTTCCCCCCTTTTTAAGGGGGGCTAGGGGGGATCAACAAGTCCTCAATCCTTCAGAATGGGAATGGGTTGAGCTGGTATCCAAACGGTGAATACTGAACCAACGCCTACGGTGGATTCTACTTCGATTCGACCTCGGTGGAGTTCAACAAGTTGTTTAGTTAATGCTAAGCCTAGTCCTGTTCCTCCGTATCGACGACGGTAGGGTGTGTCGAGTTGGTGGAATTTCTCAAATAGGAGTGGTAGTTGTTCTTCTGGAATGCCAATCCCTGTATCTTCTACCTGAAATATGGCATTTTCGTCTTCTATCCATAGACGTAAAATAACATTTCCTCCTTCTGGTGTGAATTTGATGGCGTTGCTTAATAAATTCCCCAGAATTTGTTGCACTTTGCTGACATCAGCGGGAAAGCGATCGCCTTGTTGATTGATTTGTACATCTAGTTTTAGATTGATGCGTTGGGTAATTGCTTTGTCTTGCAGTCCGTTGATTATAGTTTCTGCTATATTTCTTAATGAAAACTGTGTGACATTTAATGCTGCTTTTCCTGCTTCTATTTGAGATAATTCCAGAATATCGTTGATCATTTCTAATAAATGTTCTCCACTATCGTGGATGGTTTGAAGGTAATCCCTTTGGCGTTTGGTTAACTCTCCAAATGACCAACGCAACAAGGTGGACGACATTCCAATTACGTAAGTTAAAGGGGTGAGTAATTCGTGGCTAACTGTAGCTAGAAATTCGCTTCTCAATCGTCTAGCGGTTTCTGCGGCGATGAGGGCGTCGTGTAGAGCTACTGTGCGCTCAATCACTCTTGCTTCTAAAGTTTGTTTTTCGTGAGTGAGGGATTGCATTAATTCTGCTTGGTGAATTGCGATCGCCAGTTGCTCTGCGACAGATGTCAGCAAAATCTTTTCACTTTCTGTCCATTGTCTTGGACTTGTGCATTGATGAGCAATAAGCAGTCCCCAAAGATTGTCTTCAAAAACAATTGGAGATGCTAATTTTGCTCGAACATTGGCTTCTCTTAAAAAATTCAACAAACACTCTTCTAAAACATAGGTTTTTTCTACATCATTGATTGCTAAAGTATAGCCTTGTCTATATTTTTCCCAGCAACGATTTGTTTCCTTAAAAGAATTTTCCAGTTGCAAAACTAAGACTGAGGGGATGGAATCACTAGCCCTAACTTCATATATAATCCGACCAGTCATATCTGATATATCTTGTTCCCAGACATAGGAAAACCATTGGTTTGTAGAATCTTCTGAGGGGATGTGTTGCAAAAATAAGTTGGAATTATAATTTTCTTCTATCGAACCTGAGGTTTCCTCTTCTTGGAATACTTGATGCTGAGATGTTTGCAGAATTGATTTTTGAGTTGGGGTTTTTAATTTCTCGAATTTATAAACTACCAGTCTGTCTAATTTCAAAAATTCTCTGACTTGTGTAACAGCTGTTGCTATTATTACTGATAAATCTAAACTTTTGCGAATTTGAGTTGTGACTTGATTTAATAGCCGTTCTTGGGCTCTCTGTTTTTGTAGCGCTTGTTCTACTGGTTGACAAATCGAAACAAAAGGAATTATTGATGAAACTTCCGTTACATTTTGGTTTTGATTTGGAAGAAAATATTCTAATAACAGAAGCGTGAATTGGCTTTGAAGCGTGGCGTCATTGGGAGCGGGAATTCGACGATAATCCTCAAGCTTTTTATAGGTTTGAGAATCTCTCTCAAACAAGTCTTTTAAATTTGAGAGGAAGCAAGCGATCGCCTCTGAATTAAATGTTAAATTTACCTGAAATTGAGAACTTTCTGGGAAAGATATGGTACTAGTTCCTTGGCTCTTATCCTCTTGTTCTACCTCATTGTCTAAGAGGTCAGCGACCAACAAAGCACTAAACCGCTTAGATACTATCACAACAAAGCACTTTCTTTGCCACTCTTGAGGTATGTTAATCGGTACTAGCACAGCTTCGGTGAGTACCAAAGCTGTTTTTCCCACTGCTTGAGCTATCTGGTGCAACAATTCCCCAAGCCGAGCAAAGACACGATGAGGTAAAATCCGAGAGAAGCTCAAATCAGGAGAACTAGACATTGTTGTTTAAACATTTGGCGTGAGAGGGGCTTTTTACTCTTGCTCAACAGTCTGATACTGCTTTCTAACCAACAGTGTAAAACGGCGATAAAAGATTATGTATCGTATTAGTGCCATATCTGGAGGATGGAACCCTCAGTCGAAAGGGATAATTTTTCTAGAACAAACTCCAGCTCCCTTGGTTTTTCTTACGTCTGCTAACACTGACATTCAAACTTTGGCATCTGTACCCCCCAATATTTCCTGCTTGTAGAGTTGCCAATCCACTTCAACTCTCATTGTAAGCTTTAAATGAACTGCCGACAGCAAAATTCTTTGTCCACGCAAGTTCGTCAGGAAACGGATTTTTGGGCAAAATATGGTTTAAATTTAGCTCTAACTCCCCACTGCTGATTCCCCGTGACACATGGATTATCTATTTGCCTATGATACAACTGCTCAATATGTGGAAAACTATTATATATCAGGGAACAGCACAGTCTTGCTTATTCGATCCAGTTGTGTCAAATATCCTTCAGCAAAGGAAAACGTCCAGCTATCAGCCCTCAGCAATTATACTTTACACGATGAGTGATTCAGCTAGGCTCTATAAGCTATAAGTTCTTGGCTTTTAGCTGATAGCTGAGGTGCTGAGCGCTTAAAGTATAGCTTTGATATATCTTCCAAGCGTTCTACAGACGCATAGGGAAGGCTAATTAAAGCGCTATAGCTGGTAGCAAAAAAATGACTCGCAGCACACAAGCACGGTTTGTGGCACGATGTAAATATACAAACACTGGACAACTTAATAAATTTGGTTCATCCAGCCGAAGCAGCCATTGAAGAAAGATTAGGTGGTGTAGAAAGAAATTATGGAAAACCTTGCGTATCTTCACGTAGCTTCTGTCTACGAAGACTTACCCTCCAGTGAAATCGTTTCTCTCAGCCGTTTGTTTAAACAAGCGAAAGCACCTAACTGGAGAAAACTATCTGGTAAAGCTTGGAAGTACATGCTCCCTGTTGCTATTATCTTGTCTGTTCTCTCATCTTTTAGCTATGCTTTAGCTCTGGAAAAGGGCGATCGCGGTCCTTCTGTGAGAAACTTACAAAATCAGTTAAAGAGAGCGGGTTTTTATCAAGCTCCTGTAACTCAAGTATACGACCTTTCGACAGAAGAAGCGGTACGCCGCTTCCAACGCTCCGCTGGTTTGGATGCTACTGGTATTGCTGGGTATATCACTTTACAAAAGTTAGACGGTTGGGAAATCTCATCAACGAATTCCCCAACTCAGACTCCCTCTAGCCAGAGTACTCAAGCCAAAAAACCCAACAGCACTAGTTCTAAGACAGAAAAAGTAGCTGCTGCAAATTCAAATGTTACCAAACGACGCAATCCAAACCTTCTTCAGAAAGGTGATGAAGGTGAAGCTGTCAGAATTTTGCAGGAAAGATTGCGCGTTGCTGGTTATTACTACGGTAACGCAACAGGCATTTACGGTCCTATTACTGAAGAAGCGGTTCAGCGCTTCCAAAAAGCATATGATTTGGATGTTGATGGAATCGCAGGACCTGCAACTTTAGCTAAATTACCCGCGATTGGTATCGGTTATGGGGACGATACTCCCGTACAAAAAGTTAAGGCTGGGGACAGATTGCAGTTGGGCGATCGCGGCGAAGCTGTGAGACTACTCCAAGAGCAGTTGATTCAGGCTAATTATTTGAAAGGAGAGCCAAATGGCGTCTTTGGACCGTTTACCGCCGAAGCTGTGAAGCGGTTTCAAGCAAGTAATTACCTAGCTGTGAGCGGAATTGCAGGTCCCACAACCCGAGGTAAGTTATACGAAGCAATTGCGACTGCGCCCAGAAGTGACTTTAATGTTTTAGAAATACAAAGACGCCTATTTGCTAGGGGTTTTTATAAGGGCGATCTCAATGGTGTCATGGGGGATGATACCAAGAAGGCGATTAAACAAGCTCAAGAGTTCTACGGTATTAGCTTGAATGATGTTAAGAGCGGACGTTTTTAACAGTTATCAGTTATCAGCGCTCGGCGATCGCTTTCATGACTAGATAGCGGTCTATTGACTGTGAGGGTGCAAAGCGTTGGTTGTGAGCTTGCGCCGCTTTGGGGTCAACTCATAAGATAACCAATTCGTAAGCGCGTGATTGCTTTTCAATAATTACGAATTATTTTCTCCTCTACTATACGCTTGATAACTGATAACTGTTGACGATTCACTGATTTAATTCCAAAACACCCCATTGTTTTCGTGTTTGGCGCAGGCGGTTATAGCTTCTACCTAAGTGCTAAAGTGGCATCAGTGCCCTTTGGCACTTCGGACAGATAGCATGTATTGTCAGTTGACAGTCCAACAGGTGATAGCCTTCTTTTTGAGCCGTCTTCGCCCCAATTTTTAAAATTGTGTCATTTTTGAACTCAATAGTCATATTGCACCGCACACAAATCAGATGGTGGTGATGGTGGGGATAAGGCTGGTTAAGTTCATAGTGTTTGTGTCCCTCGCCCAGTTCTAATTCCCTTAAAATTCCCATCCGCGCCATTAGCTTGAGAGTGCGATAAATAGTCGATAAGCTAATTCCTTCCCCTTGACCTTCTAACTTTTGGTAGAGGTCTTCAGCGCTCAGATGCTCTCCTTGCGGAAGGTCTTGAAAAATGTGTAGAATTGTTTCGCGCTGAGGAGTAAGACGCCAGCCGCGTTCATTGAGTTCCGCCTTAAGTGAGGCTGTAGTGTAGGCAGTCATACTAATTTTTCTCAACAAAGCCCATTAGTTGCGAATATAGCAAAAGTTTGGACTAATTTGCAATAAAAGTAGGTTATTGAGAAAAGTTGTTAAATGACCAAAAATAGAAGATGTAACTCTGACAACCGTAGAACTGTAGTCAACGATCCCCGTTTAAGTCATAGCGGACGCGATTTTCGTTGATTAAAGTTGGCTTAGATGCAAATAATTTGCCACAAGTTGATAAGAAACTTTGTAAACGGGGATCGTGAATGAGATGTCTAAAGTCAAAAGCTGCATAGAACTGGCTTTTCATCTCTGGTAGAGAATATATAAATTTTTGAATTGGCAACTATTGACTCTAGACTATAATCTATACTTCACTTCTCACAGGAATAAACTGAATCATTGAATTAGCTACAAGCCATCCGCTATAAGTTCTTGGCTGATAGCTGATAGCTGATAGCTGAAAACTCAAAATATACTAACTTAAAGATTCTAAATAATCACGAATGAGGTTGCGGCGTTTGGGTTGACGCAGCTTTTGCAAAGCTTTGGATTCTATTTGGCGGACTCGTTCTCTTGATAAATCCAGCGCACGTCCAATTTCTGCTAGGGAGTAAGGATGTCCATCAGATAAACCGAAACGCATGAGAATAACATCGCGTTCGCGGCTTGTCAAATCTGCCAAAAGATGCTGTAGGTCTTTTTGTAAAGACTCGCGCATAAGCATCTGTTCTGGAGTCACTCCATCGGTTTCAAGTAATTCTCCCAACTCTGTGTCTTTGTCCTTACCAACTTTGGTTTCTAGAGAAACAGAACGAGGAACCCGTAATAAAACTTCCCTGACTTGTGTAGGTGTCATTTCAAGCTCTTGCGCTAAATCTTCTAAAGTGGGGGTGCGACCTTTCTCTTGGGCAATTTTGCGTTGAGCTTTCTTGATTTTATTCAACTTCTCGGTGATGTGAACTGGTAGGCGGATAGTCCGACTGGAAGTTGCGATCGCCCTTGTGATTCCTTGGCGAATCCACCAGTAAGCGTAGGTGCTGAAACGATAACCTTTGGTTGGGTCAAACTTTTCCACAGCTCTTTCCAAACCAAGAGTTCCTTCTTGGACTAAATCCAATAACTCCAAACCGCGATTTTGATACTTCTTAGCGACAGAAACTACCAGGCGAAGGTTCGCCTTAATCATGTGTTCTTTAGCTTGGAGTCCCTGAGATTGCAACTTCTCCAACTCGTCCACAGTTATTTTGGCAACCTCAGCCCAGCGCCGTTTCCCCTGAGATAAGATTTGCTTAAGCTCGAATACGTCTACACCAGCATCACGAGCCCACCGTTCTAAAGAAGGACGATGTCCCAGTGCGGATACCAAACGCTCTTGAACTTCAATAACCCGAAGATAAGGTTTAACAACTTCATCTCCATCCCTAGCAGCTTTAGCAAGAAGGATTCGCATCCGTAAGTAGCGCTGAACTTTTTGCGCTTCGGAAACTTCTTCGTCACGTCCTAATAACCGAACCCGACCAATTTCTTGAAGATACAGACGTACCAAATCTGTACTGCGTCGGTTAGAATTGGCAGCAAAGCTTGCAGGGTCGGAAGTAGCTATCTCCAGTTCTTCTAGTTCATCAAGCGGTAATTCACTCTCGTCAACCGTGAGATCCGCGTCAAAGACCTGGCTGGACTGTTTTGACTCGTAGGCGGCATCTGCGTAAGAAAATGTTGCTGGCATAAAGTTCGTCTCGATGGCTCCAGGTAACAACAGATTTAGGTCAGCTAAGCTAATTAACTGTTGCTATTGTTCCCGTGATTTTTGAAGAAATAACACGGTTGGGGGTTTCATTTAGGTTTTTTTTTCAAAAAACCTATACTGGTTTTTTTTGACACAGTGCTTCCAAAGGCTTGGTAGCGAAGCTTCTCCCTTTTACCAATAGCTATTCAAATACAGAACTTGACGTAATTTGGCAAGTTCCCAGTTTACAAATTAAATGTTGATAAACCCTGACTCTTTTGTAGATAAAAAAGTATAAACATATATCAGTAAAAAGGTCTATGGTTCATTTCCATAGTCATATCTACATAGCTGCTTCGGTTATTTCCTGATGATTTGCTAATTTCTCTGCCTAGGGTGTAAAGTCTGGAATGTAGAAAATCAATAATCGGTAACAGGAAAAGAAATAATTCTCCCTCCCTC
>JAWQFQ010000312.1:0-8673 GCA_035967975.1 Scytonema sp. PMC 1070.18 | reverse complement strand
TGGAATGATTCGCGTAAAATTCTCGCGAACTTCTCTTTTTTTGTCCAAAGTCCAATCATTAAGTTTTTCAATAAAACGCTCACCTTTCACTGGGTCTTTTAACCGAAACCAGTTTTGAGCAAAAGTGGCGATTTGGTCGTCGTTAAAATCTGCAACTTCGACTTCGGTAAACCCTTGAAATGTGTATTCCTTAGCAGCAATGCGACAGGTGATAACAAACTGATTAGTGCTGAACTGGTAAGAAAAATCTTGAACTTGCTTCAAAACCCTCTTGGTGTCTTCTTCCCAGACTTCATCTAACCCATCTAGTAAGAGCAATACCTTACCCTGTTCTAGCAGTTGTTCTGCTTTCACATCAGCGTCTGTTACTTTACATTTAGATAACTGTTGGGCGATATATTCCAAAATATTTGGTTGTTTGGTAGCTTCTGCAAAATCTTTGAGGGTAATAAAAATCGGGAAGCGCTCTTTTTGAAACTTCTTCTCAATACACTGCATCGCCAAGTACTTCAGAAATGTAGTTTTCCCCGCTCCCGGTTTACCCAACACCATCAGCTTACTATGCCGTTGCACTGCGTCCAATCCCGGTACTCGCTTTTGAGCTACGTAAACTCCAAAGCGGTCAAGTTCTTCTGCATCGGAGTTCTGTAGCAGTTGTTCTTTCAAATCCTCAATCTTCAACCGCTGGCGTCCGGTGATTGTCTCCAGAATGTTGACATTGGTATAAATGTCATCTAATCCTATAGATTGAGTCATGTCCAGCACCCGCATTGTACCGCAGCGCTCTTTTATATAGGATTTTATCTTTTCGCGTACCTCTTGTACTAAGGCATCAATGTCAACTCTGTTGTCCTGTACCTCCTCAACAGGCTCTGGTAACTTATCATTTGGTACATCAACTGAGTCAGGTAAATCCGTTAACCCTGCGATCGCTCGCCAATTCAATTCCAACTTCTCGCAAATACTGACAAAGATATCATTGCGAACTGGTTTACCAGCAAAAAAATTATCAACAGTTGAGCGGCTCTTTTCCAACTTTCTCGCTAGCTCTTGTTGACTCAAACCTTTACCAATTAGAGCACTTTTCGCCTCTTCAATACCTGTCCGGCACGCTTTTATTGAGTTTTGTGGCATAAGCTTATGTGACAAACCACGCTAATTTTAGGCTAAAAGCCAAAGTCATGTCAAAACTAGGCAAAAGTCATACTGTGTACTGGCTGAACTCTTTAGCGCTCAACTGTGAGACTAATAGCAGTTGCGAGATGGTAAATTTATGACTCAATTAAGAGTACCTCCCAGTTCCGAACCCAACCCTAACCAAGAGATTACTAAAGAACGCCTGCGTCAAGCACGCCTCAGTTTCAACTTAGCACTCGTTGCCACCGCAATGTCAACCTTTATCAGCTTTGTCGGTGCTGGGCTGTTGCTGACAGAAAAGGCGAATGAAGGTGCGGTTACCGCTGCTGCTGGGATGGCTGCTAGTGTAAGATGCGCTCAACTTGCCAAAGATGCCAATGATAGGCTTGATAAGATTGAGCAAGCTAAGAGATGAGGGTTGAGGGGTGGTTGCGCTACGTAAAACCTTAAAATTACCCAAGTTTTACCGGGACAGTACGCAAGCGATCGCTTGGGGGTGACTCCAATGTAGTGTTGGCTAAACGGTTGCAGCACGCAAGCGATCGCTACTATATTAACCGACGTTACACGAGTTGCAACAGCAAATCATTGCCATTGCTCCCTACAAATGTATAAAACCACACTGCGTATAACAGCGTGGTTTGGGTTAAATATAGAGCTTTCAAATAAATAAGTTAAATTTGTTTTTGTTGACCTTAACTACAAAACTGAGTGACAGCATTCCGGATTTTTTGGCTCGAATTTCTCCGGAGGTTTTAAAATATTTTTTCTGTAATTTCAATGCAAGAAGCGTCCCCTGTGGAGGACGCTCTTAAGTTGAGGTGATGTTATCGATTAAGCGTTGAGAGCAGGTGCTTCAGTTGCAGCTAAGTCGAGGGGGAAGTTGTGAGCGTTGCGCTCGTGCATCACTTCCATACCCAGGTTGGCACGGTTGAGGATGTCTGCCCAGGTGCCGATGACTTGACCTTGAGAATCAATCACAGATTGGTTGAAGTTGAATCCGTTCAGGTTGAACGCCATGGTGCTGATTCCCAAGGAGGTGAACCAGATACCGATGACTGGCCAAGCAGCTAAGAAGAAGTGCAGTGAACGGGAGTTGTTGAAGGACGCGTATTGAAAGATAAGTCTTCCGAAGTATCCGTGTGCAGCGACGATGTTGTAGGTTTCTTCTTCTTGTCCGAACTTGTATCCGTAGTTCTGAGATTCAGTTTCAGTGGTCTCACGAACCAAGGAAGAGGTAACCAGAGAACCGTGCATTGCGCTGAACAGTGAGCCTCCGAATACACCTGCTACACCAAGTTGGTGGAAGGGGTGCATTAAGATGTTGTGCTCGGCTTGGAATACCAACATGAAGTTGAAGGTACCACTGATACCCAAGGGCATACCATCAGAGAAGGAACCTTGACCGATTGGGTAGACTAAGAAGACTGCGGTAGCAGCTGCGACTGGTGCAGAGTATGCAACTGCAATCCAAGGACGCATTCCCAAACGGTAGGACAATTCCCACTCGCGACCCAGGTAGCAGAAGACACCAATCAAGAAGTGGAATACTACCAACTGGTATGGACCACCGTTGTAGAGCCACTCATCTAAGGAAGCCGCTTCCCAGATTGGGTAGAAGTGAAGACCGATCGCGTTAGAGCTTGGAACAACTGCACCGGAGATAATGTTGTTTCCGTAAAGTAAAGAACCTGCAACTGGCTCGCGGATACCATCGATATCTACAGGAGGTGCGGCGATGAAAGCAATGATGAAACAGGTTGTAGCAGCGAGAAGGGTGGGAATCATCAGTACGCCGAACCAACCGATGTATAAGCGGTTATTGGTGGAGGTAATCCACTGGCAGAACTGCTCCCATACGTTTGCGCTTTCGCGACGTTGAATGGTTGCTGTCATGATTTTATGATTGCGGTTAACTTTTGTATGAATCAGGCTTTTCTGTTGCCTGTCACTTTACTTTACAATTGTTTACCTAAGTTTACAATAGGATTTAGTTTAATAAAACGGATTTTTAAGATAAGCTGAGCTTATGAATGAAGGAACAGAAGTGCCACTCGGGTGCGATCGCGATTCTGTTATCTATCTGATGAAATATAGTTAAGTATTGGTGGATTTAATTGCGATAGGCTTTGGTCTGCCTTTTTGCGATCGCCTACAATAGCGTCAGCAATAGCAATGCATGACAACTAGTGGGTGCGATCGCTAGGTAAGAAATACTCAAAGAACGCACCCTAAGTGAATAGTTGTGAGGGTGCTATGAGGGTAACCATGCG
Organism: Scytonema sp. PMC 1070.18; assembly: GCA_035967975.1. Lineage (GTDB taxonomy): Bacteria > Cyanobacteriota > Cyanobacteriia > Cyanobacteriales > Nostocaceae > Scytonema. The sequence continues at coordinate 5,263 of JAWQFQ010000312.1, read as the reverse complement.
TTCGGGCGATCGCACCTTTAACAAAGGATTGACAAACACAAGCAGTCACTGCATTTGCATAATAAGATACTTTACAAATTTCAGGGAAAAATTAATCTTTTTGATACGGTAACAGTAATGTATCTTCAATTTCCTTCCGCACACTACGACTGACATAGCATTCACTATTGAGGCAATCAACCAGTAGTTGATTAGCATAGTAGTACTGCTTCAGCAGTTCCTTTTGTTCGTCGCTGAATTGCCAATTATGACGAATGTTACGATACTCAATAATCATCATAGCTCTGAGTTTCTCAGTCCAAGTCTGACCGTTTTTCTGCCACCATTGCTTGTGTGTTTCTAAATCGTCATTACTTCCTACATTAAGAAGTTGGTCTTTGAGTTTTTGCAGCGATCGCTCTAATTTAGGATTCTGTCTTTGAACCAGAGCTTGAATGTCGGTGGGCGACACCATTACAACAGCGCACGAACACTAGAAAAGCAGCAAAGCTTGATAGACCTATCAAAGAGCATCGACAGCTGAGCATGAACTTGGGCTTGAGTTTGACTGTCCTTTTCTTCTTACGCTTCACATTTAATGCTCTTTACAATGTATAAAACCACACTGCATATAACAGCGTGGTTTGGTTTAGATATAAAGCTTTAATTTATTGTTGACCTTAACTACAAAGCCAAGTTGTGGCATTCCGGAAACAGGATGAAAAGATTTTTCTACTGTGCTGCACATTTACTCGCTAACTTGCAGCAGCGGCGTTGTTGCCTCAGTAAAAAGCCAACTCCAATCACACCCACACCAACGAGTGCCGCCGTGTTGGTTGGTTCCGGAACCCTCTGAGTTGAAGGGACTTGAATCATACCATTCACTCTCACAGTCCCGCTAATAGTGCTGGTTGGATCTACCAAAAGATTGCCGACTTGATAAACTTCAGAACTAGTCAATGTACCAGTGGCTGTAGGTCCCGTCACTGCCAGACGCATTGTCACTCACTTTGGACTGGAAACTTTAGATATTATCGAACATCAAATCCATCGCTTGGTGGAGGTAAAAGGCATCGCCAAAAAGCGCATTAATATGATTCAACGTGCCTGGGAAGCTCAAAAAGCCATTAAAGAAGTCATGGTCTTCCTGCAAGGACACGGTGTTTCTACCACCTATGCTGTTAAAATATACAAGCAATACGGAGATAAGGCTATAGCAACAGTTACCCAAAACCCTTACCAATTAGCAGCTGACATCTATGGTATTGGCTTCATCACAGCTGACAAAATTGCGCGTTCTCTTGGCATTTCTCCCGATTCCGAGTACAGGTACCGTGCTGGGATGACCCACGTACTCAGCGAAGCAGCTGAAGATGGGCATTGTTATCTACCACAACCGGAACTGATAAAACAAGTTATTGAACTTTTGAAAGTCGAATCTCATCAACCAACTGAAGATGCGATCGCCCAAATTATCCAAAACATGGCGCTAGCAGATGAGTTGATTCGAGAAAGAAGTGCAGACAAAACATTACTCTGTTATAAACCCAGCTTCTTCCACACGGAACTGAACCTGGCACAGTTGCTCCATCAACGTTTGGTTCTTCCCATCCACCCCGATATCCCTCGCGTTCGTCTCTGGTATGATCGCTATACCAAATCTCGCAACATCGAACTCTCCAAGCAGCAGCAACATGCGGTAGAAACGGCAGCTTATTCCAGAGTAACAATTCTTACAGGTGGCCCTGGCACTGGAAAAACATTTTGTGTGCGTACTATTGTGGAATTGTGGAAGGCGATGGGGAAATCCATTGCCTTAGCTGCGCCAACAGGACGGGCGGCACAAAGATTAAGTGAAATGACGGGGCTTGAGGCGAAAACCGTACACCGTCTCTTGGAATTTGACCCCAAGACGATGGGAAGCCTCGAGGCGGAAAACAGTATTATAGAACCGGAACAAAGCAACCAGTTACCTACGATTTGGTTAAGCGTCATGGAATCTGGTATGTTAATGCAATCATTGACCAGCCCGTTGCGGAAGTGATCACATCCAGAGAAAATGGTGTTTTAGGAATAGACTTTAATCCCAGTAGTATTGACTGGTCAATTGTTGATCGCCACGGAAATTTGAAACAACATGGTTCTGTTCAAGTTAATATTCAGGATAAATCAACTCAGCAAACACAGGATATTTTGGGCAAAGCTATTGCACAAATTGTCAATGAAGCAAAAGTTAACCAAGTGTCAATCGCAATAGAAGATTTAGATTTTACGCAGAAGAAAGCAGCCCTGAAAGAACGCTCGACAAAATCTGCTAGGATGTTGTCTAATTTTGCCTATTCCAAGTTGACTCAGATGATTGAAACACGTTGTACTAGACAAGGTATTCATCTGCTCAAGGTGAATGCTGCATATACTTCAATCATTGGCGTGACTAAATACATGGCTATGTATGGGCTAAACTCTGGTTGTTCTGCTGCCATAGTTATCGCACGTCGTAGTCAAGGTAGAACTGAAAAGCTTCCCAAACAAAATGCAATTTACTTTAAAAAGCCATCTTGTCTGCTTAAAGTCGAATGCATGGAGTCGGGTTGCCAGGAAGATTAATATTTGTGGCGGTTTTAATCGTCATAAATTTTATTTTCCAGGTCACAAACAGGTTCCGACTAACTGTCGGATGCATGGCAAGCTACGGCAAACACCTCGACCAAAATGGCGAGGGAATACTGTGCAAGTGCTACGCACTCCTCATATTAAATTAAAAACTAGCGCTGTAGGTTCACCTCCCTACTTAACGACTTATGGATAAGTGTGGGAAGGTTTTTCGCAGCGCTCCATATAGCTGCATAAGTTGCTTTTCCTAACACGAAGAAATCAACTTATTTGCAAGCTGCAACACTCACATACATCCAGGTGCTAACCATGTTCTTTCAATGGCGATCGCACCCAAGGAAAGAGAATCGCAATCGGAGCACTTAAATTATAACGTAACAATAAGCACAACATATGAAGACCTGCAAGCGCCTCAACAATTTTGCAGCTAGTCTCATACATGCATTTTCTCTTTGTTCCACAACCCTCAATTTTGGCATAGTGTTTGTGCAGTAAAAATGTGCAGCTTACTTCACAACTATTTGCAAGTTTTATACCTACCTCAACAAGGTTATGCAAATATTTTGCAGCCTAAAGAAGTAGGCTGCGATGCCTGATCGGGCGAGATTACGATTGTAGTACAAAAAGATTATGGATTTGCAGGGTATTAGAGTGTTAAACAGTCAAAAATTTTAGTGCTGCTGAACTAAAAAATTGTCACAACACCTCACTCTGTAGTGCTACTTACTTTGATGTCATGAACGAGACTGGTTAAGGATGGCGATCGGCTTTCTTAATATCTCTTGCGATCGCTACGGAGGCGGGGCAAAAGTCTATTGCACGGACTACCACTGGACCAATCAAATTGCTGCGTTTGTACTTAGTTAGGGGAACACCAGGGAGACACATACTCAGTTCTCGCTTGTCCCATTAACTGTTGGATTTGTTCTTCATTACACTCATAGCTTGATGCCAACATTTGTTGAGCTTGGAGTCGAGCTGCATCCGCCGATGTGCCAAAAGTGGTTAATTCTTCCTCAAGGTTTCCCGTAATGCTTTCAACAGGAACGATACAGCAATAAAGTGGTTCGTCTCGCCTGGGTTGTTGTACCATGACAAAATAATTCGTAATTAACTTGTTTTGCCCTCAAGTTGCTTCTGTGACTACTATAGCAGTACCATTGAACTAGCTGTGCAATTCGCACGAAATGGTGAGGATTGGCTCCAAGTAGAGCAGTCACACCAGCAATTGTTTTAAATTTAGTTTTCATTTCTATGTCTTTGATGACTTCAAGCGACTTGGAAATTTCCTTCTATCACTACAGAAGTAGCAAATAACTTTTCGGAAAGCAGGTATAAAAAAGAAGGATTCACATTGGTTGCTGTTTAAAAATCGTAACAAAAATTATTTTTGGCTGCTCTTTTAATGGTAGGTTGGATTATATTCAAAAGCGGTAGTTCCTAAATTCACTAACAAAATTTGAAAAGTGTAAACGCTTAATTTATCGTATTCTTAACCAGCAAGCAAACATGACTAAATTAGATATAACACCAGAATTTTTAGCTGATATAGATGAAATTCTACAAAGCTATTTTTATAATAGACGGTATAAATTAAACGTCGCCAAGCAGAATCGTTATGTGTTTTTAAACATTGAAGCTTGTGGTTACTATGTAGAAAATTATCAATTAAAGAGTAAAGATATTGACAATCCCGAACTAAGTGATTGTTTTGAACGAGAAAATAACATTGACCTTTGGATAAGTTATGAAGTTACAGAATCTGATGATGAGACATTATGCATTAGAGGATGGTGGCGTACAGAAGTATTAACTTATTACTACACACCGCAAAAATCTAGATGGATAGACTGTTCATTGCAAGAATTAGACACACCTTGCTCTGATGGAAAAGAATTTGAATTAATGGCACCTCGATTGTATGACTGTATAAAATCATATTTTGAAAATGAAATTGAGAGTAGTCGTTTTACACAGAAAGAATTAGATATTCATAATAATGAAGAAGATTCAGAAAAAGACCCTGAGTATGAATTGTTGATGAATAGAATACATGATTCATTTTTTGGACACAAAGCATTGGAGCTTTATAAAAAATATCCTCGTCCTCTTTTTCGCAATACAACGAGGTTTCTTGAACTTGCCAATAGCAGTGAGCCATTAACTGATGATGAGTGGATAGAAATAGAGTTATTGTGGGTTGATTTGTGTCAACGTCAAGGAGGAGATATAACCCCACTTAATCGCAAAGAGATTATGAAATCTTGGCAAGATTATCAACCCGAGCAATAAAGAGTAAACTGTTGAGCTAACATCGCCAAAGCTATCTACCCCAGTCACCAAGGCGGTGGAATTTTAGCAACAATCTTGTTAGGAATTATCGGTGCTTTTGTCGGCGGTAGTTTAGGTGTCTTCTTCAGTACGGGAACTTTTGCTCTGGCAGCTCCCACCCTCAGCATTCTTGGTGTTGCTCTAGCTGTTGTTGGAGCGCTTGTGGCTATTTTCGTGTGGAATGCGATGCAAGGTAGCGCTGTCTAAGAAATTAAAACTACCTACTTTATAATAAACCTCAGGGAACCCATCTTATTATGACGTTAAGCCGAGATACGTGTAAGTGCGATTCGTTCTGGAGAGCGCGACCTGAAAAGGTCGTTTAGTACGGGAAGCCTAC
>JAWQFQ010000311.1:5944-8683 GCA_035967975.1 Scytonema sp. PMC 1070.18 | reverse complement strand
GTTATATAAATATATGGTATTCAATACGACTCGGATAAGAGAAAATTAGAAACCCGATTTCTTAAAGAAACCGGGTTTCTAGCACCTCAGCTATTGAAAACCATCGCAATATTGGGATGAGCAGTAGATGTCAATTGACATTATGGTTGCAAATTTTCACCTATAACGAATATCATAGTTAAATTAAAAAAGAATTAAGAAACATTAAGTTGTACAACCATAAAGACAAGCCATGAATAAAGTTTCCCTAAATCTGGTCGCGATATCCATCTTTATCATGACCCTCTCCAGTTTGCTTGGACCCTTATTTCATCTATCGCCTACTATCCCAGCAACGCTAACATTTACAGTATTGGGAATCGCTACAGTCGATAGCTTTGGTTTTCAAGGTAAAGGTGGAAATCTTTTTTTAGATTGGATAGCCAGTTTCTCTCCAGAATACAGAGAACGTATTCTTCGCCATGAAGCAGGACACTTTCTTGTTGCGTATCTTTTAGGTATCCCAGTAGTTGGTTACACCCTTAGCGCCTGGGAAGCACTGAAACAAAAGCAACCAGGACAAGGCGGTGTAAGTTTTAATGACGGTGAATTAGCATCACAATTAGAACAAGGTATCATCGGTACGCAGATGCTAGACCGTTATTGCACGGTTTGGATGGCGGGTATTGCTGCTGAAACTTTAGTTTACAACAATACTGAAGGTGGATCTGACGATAGAAGCAAGCTAGCAGGAGTTTTGAAGAATATAGGATTGTCCAAATCTGCTACTGAACAAAAACAGAGATTTTGTATCCTCCAAGCCAAAACTCTACTGACAGAAAATTGGTCTGCTTATCAAGCCCTAATTAATGCTATGAGACAAAGGACTTCGGTAGTCGAGTGTATTCGTGTCATTGAAGGAGAAAGTCAGGAGCTAGCAGTAAAGAAATAATTTACGTACAGACGCGCCATCACGCGTCTTTAGGAGCTTTGAGAACCAACGGCTTGACGAAGTGAGGGATGATAGATGGTATTGGTACTGCTACTGCAACCAATGATACAATTCCTCCCTGTGGCTTTAGCCTTCAGTAAATGTTTATCCGCACGATTCAACAGACTCATCCCTTGACCATCATCTTCTGGTTTCAGACAAGATGTCCCTAGGCTGATTGTGACGTTCATAGATAAGCCATTGTTAATGACAAATAGTTCCTCACTGACAATTCGATTGAGGCGACGCGCTACGGTCAGTGCTTCGTCTATGGTAGTATTGGGAAGAACAATTACAAACTCTTCACCACCGTAGCGGAATGGTGTATCTTGAAATCGCAAGTTGTGCCGCAGTCGCTTAGACAACAATTGTAAAACGCGATCGCCTACTAAATGCCCATAAGTATCGTTCACTTTTTTGAAATGATCTACATCCAGAATAATCAACGAAAGCGGAGTCTCGTGACTACGGGCTTGTTGAATTTGTTCCGGTAAGTACCAATCTAGATAACGACGGTTTTGTAATCCCGTCAACGAATCAGCCCAAGCTATAGTTGACAAAAAGTCATTCGTCTTCACTAAATCACGATACTTCTGTGCTTTACGCAAGCCTACACTCAAGTGCGCCAGCAACAAGCGATCTTGAGGATTTTCCTCTTGTAGAGACTCTTCTTGAGATGTTTCTACGTACCAGATATAAGCATCAGCCCCTTCCTGTAAAGCACAAGAAGTCATCTCCAACTCCCAAGCTTTACCATATTGATTTCTCAACGCGAGTGCTTGGGGACGGTCTTCTAAAAGAAGACAGTAAATCCAAGATAACTGTGTCTGTTCTTTCAACCAATGGCAGAGTTCCATACTGCCATCTAAACTCCCTTGCACTAGTATGACATCAGGGGGTGCGATCTGAATTTGCGAAACTGCTCGATCTAGATCATTGATGACTTCTACGCTAAAAGCAGATGCATTACGAATCTGATTTGGAAGTTTGGCGAAAAAATTATTACCTCCAAAGACCATAATAAAAACGTTCATGGCTGTGCTCTTTACCCTATTTCAACTTCAAAGGTATGAACTCAATCAAACTACAGGATGCTCCCCCTAGATCGCTGCATATACCCGTATTTCTATGGAACGGGCCTTCATTAATATTTTAATATCTCGCCTGCACTTAATAATTAACTTTTATTTTTTTCCTCATCATAATCCTACTTTTGCTACTACAAGTACTGTAGTGACAATTTCTGATACCTAGTGTTTGCCTTTTCCTATTTGTTGTTAAACAGTATAAATACGGAAGATTTTATGTCTAGTAAAAATGTACTTAGTCTTTATTAAGAACAGCTCCTAAAAGGATTTCAGTAAGGTTGACAAGTTTTCCTATTTTATAAAGCTAATCTTGAATAATTGCCTCAGTAAAATTTCTATTTTACAACTGTATTGATACTACACTATTGGGAAACAAAGTTTTGAACTATATATGTTAAAACCGAAGTTATATTCAAATTAGTCCTTATTTAATGAAGAAATAGTAAATACAGAGAAATAAGGATAGAATCTACGAAACTCTTATCATTTCTCATAGGGTAATAATTTTTAAGAAAAGAAAAACGAATATATTAAATTTCGACCGTAGAAATTCGGCTTATACCCCAATACTGCTCAATTAAGGAACTTCCAAGAAATAAATTATCTATCTTGTGGTACGGGCGTCCCCGCCCGTCCTTTAAATTTGTAAAGTGCGAGACGCCCGTCCTTTGAATTTGTAAA
>JAWQFQ010000311.1:0-5844 GCA_035967975.1 Scytonema sp. PMC 1070.18 | reverse complement strand
GTGCGAGACGCCCGTCCTTTGAATCTGTAAAGTGCGAGACGCCCGTCCTTTGAATCTGTAAAGTGCGAGACGCCCGTCCTTTGAATTTGTAAAGTGCGAGACGCCTGTATATAGAAACCCGGTTTCTTGAAGAAACCGGGTTTCTGATTTCGCTTAATCAAGCATTATTGGAAAGCACCCTTTGTCACTAACGACTTGTCAAAATTAATACAAAGAACAAAGGATAAATGAAGCGTAAACCTCCTATTTTTAGGATAGGAAGGAGATATTCTTCAGAACGATCGCGAATTACTGTGCTTTTTGGTAACCTTCCACGGTGTAACCTGCAGCGACAATAGCTTGTTTAATTGACTCCTCAGAAGCCTTAGATTCCACAGTTACAGTTTTCCCCTTCACATCCACATCTACCCTAGCATCAGGTTCCATAACGTGGATAGATTCAGAAATAGTTGCTGCACAATCATCGCAAGCAATATTTGGAACTGTAAGCTTTAATGCCATAAATTACCTCTTTGGCGAGAATTTTAGGTCTTTTTTCTGTTCTCATTATAAGAATCTCCTATAGACTCACTCATCCTACCAAAGTAAGGATATCGGCAATACTCCATAACAAGTTGGTAGTCGCAAACGAAAACAAAATGCAAAAATGGAAAAGACTGGGACCAAGACGTGTTTGTAAAGTTCCAATCTGCCAAAAAATAAACCTCACGTATTATTCATAACTCTGCGCCTTTGCGTCTTTGCGTGAGCTAAAACCAACCAAATTTTCACAAACAGCAGACAAACACCAAAAACATCTCCCAGTCCCAAACCCCAAATCTCTAATTATTAACAACCCTTTTGTAACTACCCATGTCTGTAAATCCCCAGTACCTCAGCGGTAACGAAATTCGCCAAAAATTCCTAAACTTCTACGCCCAACGGGGACACCAAATACTCCCAAGTGCTTCCCTAGTCCCAGAAGACCCCACCGTACTGCTGACAATCGCGGGGATGGTTCCATTTAAACCAATTTTCCTGGGACAGCGCACACCAGAATTCAAGCGTGCTACCACCTCCCAAAAATGTGTCCGCACCAACGATATTGAAAACGTCGGACGCACCAAGCGTCACCACACGTTCTTTGAAATGTTGGGAAACTTTAGTTTTGGGGACTATTTCAAACAACAAGCGATCGCCTGGGGTTGGGAATTGTCAACAAAGGTCTTCGGTTTACCCCCAGAACGTCTGGTAGTCAGCGTCTTCCTTGATGATGACGAAGCGTTTGCTATCTGGCGCGATAAAATTGGTGTTCCTGAAGCCCGAATCAAGCGCCTAGGGGCTTCAGATAATTTTTGGGCGATGGGTCCCACAGGTCCTTGTGGTCCGTGCTCGGAAATTTACTACGACTTCCACCCGGAACGAGGCGACGATAATATCGATCTAGAAGACGACACCCGGTTTATCGAGTTTTATAACCTCGTCTTCATGCAATACAACCGGGATACCGAAGGTAATTTAACACCTCTTGCTAATAAAAATATTGATACGGGAATGGGTTTGGAAAGGATGGCGCAAATCCTCCAAAAAGTTCCCAATAATTACGAAACCGATTTAATTTTCGCCATTATCAAAACAGCAGCGGATATTGCTGGGATTGACTATACCAAGGTTGACGAGAAAACCAAAGTCTCCCTGAAAGTGATTGGAGATCATATTCGGGCGATCGCCCACATGATAGCCGATGAAATCCGTGCTTCCAACGTGGGACGGGGTTATGTGCTGCGTCGCTTAATTCGTCGAGTTGTGCGTCATGGTAGATTAATTGGTATCCAAGGCGAGTTCACCACCCAAGTTGCTGAAACTGCGATCGCCCTTTCTGAAGAAGCACACCCCAACGTACGCCAACGGGAAGCAGCAATTAAAGCAGAATTGCAAAGGGAAGAGTCTCGCTTCCTAAACACTTTGGACCGAGGTGAAGAACTGGTTGCGGAAATTATCGAGCAAGTGAAAAGCAAGGGCGAAACTCAAATTAGCGGAGAAAGCGCCTTTAGGTTATACGATACCTACGGATTCCCCTTAGAACTCACTCAAGAAATTGCTGCTGAAAACGACCTCACAGTGGATGAGGTGGGTTTTGAGGAGAAGATGAAGGAACAAAAAGACCGGGGTCGAGAATCTCACGAAACGATAGATTTAACAGTACAAGGTTCTCTCGACAACTTAGCCGAGCATATCCATGCTACAGAATTCTTAGGCTACACCCAACCTGTGGCGACATCTACAGTTGAAGTTCTTTTGGTGGGTGGCGTTTCTGAAGAAGAAGCAGAAGCAGGAACTGAGGTACAAATCGTCCTCAACACAACTCCATTCTATGCGGAGTCGGGGGGACAAATTGGCGATCGCGGTTATTTATCCGGTGATGGTGTCGTCGTAACCATACATGATGTCAAGAAAGAATCCGATTTCTACGTTCACTTTGGACGAATTGAACGCGGAACCCTACGCGTTGGCGATACTCTCACCGCTCAAATTGACAAAGCGTGTCGTCGTCGCGTCCAAGCTAACCACACAGCAACTCACCTGCTACAAGCAGCACTGAAGAAAATTGTGGATGAAGGGATATCCCAAGCCGGTTCTCTAGTCTCATTTGATAGATTGCGGTTTGACTTTAACTGTCCGCGTGCTCTCACACCAGAAGAATTACAGCAAGTGGAAGACCAAATCAACACTTGGATTGCCGAAGCTCATGCTGCTAAGGTAGAAGTTATGCCCATAGCAGAAGCAAAAGCAAAAGGTGCGATCGCTATGTTTGGTGAAAAATACGGCGAAAAAGTGCGGGTCATTGATTTCCCTGGTGTATCAATGGAGCTATGTGGTGGGACTCATGTCAGTAATACTGCGGAGATAGGAGTCTTCAAAATCGTCTCTGAAGCTGGTGTAGCAGCAGGAGTGCGGCGTATTGAAGCTGTCTCCGGTCCTGCGATACTAGATTACCTCAATGTCAGGGATAAAGTGGTTAAGGACTTGAGCGATCGCTTTAAAGTCAAACCCGAAGAACTACCCGATAGAATCACCACTTTACAAAACGAACTCAAAACCACCCAAAAGGAACTAGAAACCCTAAAATCGCAACTTGCTATTGCCAAATCAGACAGCTTACTGCAAACAGTTGAATCTCTCGGCGATTATAAAATTTTAGTTGCCAAAATGGAAGACGTTGACCCAGAATCCTTAAAAACAGCAGCCGAACGCCTGCTACAAAAACTAGGTAACGCTGCGGTTGTGTTAGGTTCCGTACCAGAAGAAGGAAAAGTCAGCCTAGTTGCTGCATTCAGTCCCGAAGTCAACAAAAAAGGACTACAAGCTGGTAAATTTATCGGAACCATCGCCAAAATTTGTGGTGGTGGTGGTGGTGGACGCCCAAATATCGCACAAGCAGGTGGACGCGATGCTAGTAAGTTACCAGAAGCTTTAAAAACTGCAAAAACCGAATTGCAGACAACTCTTAGTTAAGAATTGCAAATAGTTAATTGCTAATAGTTAATACTTTATACAATTAGCAATTAGCAATTAGCAATTAGCCATTAGCATTACAACAAAAAAGGTAAAAAAAATGGGTCGCTTAAATCCCTACTCCTTACAAATGCAGATTACCCAAATGTTCGAGCAAGGACAATCATTTTTTGCGACAACAAAAGTGCAAGAATGGTTGAAAGAACGCAATCAAAATCCAGCAGATTATGACATTCTCTTCCAGAAAAAACCTGCACCTCCTGGTTCACAACAAGTGATGGTCGTAGAAATTGAGTTACGTCGTAAAGATGGAAAACCCGTAGACCCTTGGTTGCAAGAACAAGCTAACTTACATACTTAATTAGTTCGTAGTAATGTGGGCGAACCGATTGTAGCTAGCCAGGAGTTTCTGAAATTTTCTGCGCCAGTTCGGTGTATGCTTGCGCCATGTCGTTTCCCCACGGACCATTATAAGAAAAATTAATTTGTAAAAGCTTGAGTGCCATATTGACAACCTCTTGTCTCTTCAGCTTTATTGTAACCACGACACAAACACTTCGAGCGACATATCTAATGACTTAAATTCCTTAAACATAAGTATTACTTTAGACAGATGTTGTCAAACAGATAATTAAAAAAATTAGAAGGTGAAATAGTTTGGAGATTAATTATGGCTCGTGTTGCAATTAATGGATTAGGTAGAATTGGTAGAGCTGTTTTTAAGCTTATATTAGAAGAACCAGAACTAGAATTAGTTGCTGTTAATGACCTGGTTCCAACTGATAATCTTGCTTACTTATTGAAGTACGACACTGTTTATGGGAAGTATAAAAAAAATGTGGAAGCTGACGAAAATAGTTTGACTATTGACGGCAAGAAGTATAAAGTTTTTAATGAAAAAGACCCAGAACAATTACCTTGGAGCAGCTTAGATATTGACGTAGTTTTTGAATGTACTGGTATTTTCACTAAGAAGGAAGGTTTAGAAAAGCATATTAAAGCAGGTGCTAAATATGCAATTCTCTCAGCACCGGCTAAGAGTGAGGATGTTGAGACAGTGGTTTATGGCGTCAACGAAACACCTGGTTCTGAACCAATCTTTTCATGTGCTAGTTGTACAACCAATTGCATAACACCTGTGGTAGAAATAATGGGTAGAAGAATTGGTGTGAAAAAAGCAATTATGTCAACAGTTCATGCTTATACTTCTTCTCAAGAAATTGTAGATGGACCAAGTAAAAAATTCCGTCGGGGAAGAGCTGGTGCTGCTAATTTAGTACCGACTTCCACTGGGGCTGCGATCGCAACTGCTAAAGTGTTACCCGAATACGAAGGTAAATTTGATGGTGTCGCAGTACGTGCTCCGATTCCGGTTGGTTCAATTGCTGATATTATCTTTGTCACACAAAGAGAAACAACTGTCAATGAAATCAACAACATCTTCCGAGAAGAATCACAAAGCGATCGCTACAAAAATATTTTGAGTGTTTCCCAAGAAGAAATTGTTTCATCTGACATAGTTGGTAATACCCATGCTTCAATTGTCGATTTGACAATGACACAAGTTGTTGATGGTGACTTGGTAAAAGTCATGAGCTGGTATGACAATGAATGGGGTTACGCTAATCAGATGGTACGAGCAGCTACAAGCTTGGTCAAAGAATCAAATTAAAAAGGGTGTGGAGTCTCACCTAAGAGGATGTTTGAAAAGTGATTGGCTGTAATTTCAAGCACTGGTTGATCCCCCCTAGCCCCCCTTTCCAAGGGGGGAAAATCTCTAACGGTCCCCCTTTTTAAGGGGGATTTAGGGGGATGTGAAGTGTGCATGCTACTAACAAGAAGACTTTTAAAACATCCTCTAAAGCAATGCGGATTAACCAATCGAACCCGCATTGCTGAAAAACTCAAGTTATGCTAAAGCAGCACCTAAAGCGCGTCCAGTTTGAGGTCCAACAACACCATCACTGGATAAGCTATTGGCTGTTTGAAATTCTTTCACAGCATTTTCAGTTTGTTCGCCAAACATACCATCAACAGAACCCACATTATAACCCAGTTGAGCTAGGTCGCGTTGCAGGCGTTCAACATCTGCACCAGTAGAACCACGGCTAAGAGTTGCAGGAATTCCAGACATTGTTATTCTCTCCTTAATAAATATCACTTATCAGTCATCGGTCATCGGTCATCGGTCATCAGTTATCAGTTATCACTGGTAACTGTTTCATTGGAACGCAGGTTCAAATCAAACACCACGCATCCAAAGCTTTCATAGGGAATAAACCACTCAATTTATGCACCGTGTGAGCAACATTTTACGTAGTATACCCTCCCTCCCTCCTTCCCTCACTC
>JAWQFQ010000310.1:0-8736 GCA_035967975.1 Scytonema sp. PMC 1070.18 | reverse complement strand
GTTGTTGTTGTTATTTAAAATTTAATAAGACATAAGCCAAGGTTTTACGTAGCGCCTGAGGACAACTATCAATTTTTGGTATTATGGAAAACAAGTACAACTATTTCGTTATCTTGAATACTAGAGAGGGAGCATACTTACCTCTCACCCCTGATAATAACAATTTGTTAACGTATTCGACCGAGAAGGAAGCCCGTGATGCTTTTGAGGTCAACTACAAAGAATGTTACGAACAACAATCAGCAACTGGCTCTACCAGTGCAGCACTACATTGGTTAAATTTAAAACCATTCGTGGTAGCCTTAAGCGCCAGCTTAACTCCAATAGAAGTTTTAATCGCGCTATCAAACTCCGACACTCCAGACCTAAAGGTATATTCTCTGTCTAGTATTGCTGTACGCTGTATTAGGGCGGCAAAAGTTGACTTAGACACTTGCCGCAATTTTGAGGTGTCCCAAATAAAATTGATGAACGAGCAGTGGTGGCAACAAGAACCTGCAATGAAATTGTTCTAAGATTGTTAGTAGATAGGCATTGTGCCCAAATCAAGGAATTTTTATACATTGTAAAGAGCGATGGATGATGCTGTCGGAGGGTGTCCTAGCGTCCTCCATCTCTCAGAACAAATTATGAATTGCGATCGCCAAGGAGCGGACGTGAGAGCGTCATCAATCTTTTGTCATCACCACCAGTACAGACTGTGCAACTTGCACACCAGCTCTAAAGCGATCGCAAACGAGTCTGCCAAAACAAACCATGAATTGCGATCGGGTGATTGCCAGCACCTTTCTACCGTCCGCTACATTTGAGTTGTTATACTTCATCATCTTGGCTATCGGTGTCATCTATCAGAAGTTTTCGCAGGTATTGATGTAATAATGGCAAGCCTGTGAAGAAGGTCAAAATGAGAAGAATACTCATTAATACAGACACTGCTGCAAGAAATAGCCATGTGATGAATCTCCACAAAATTACTAATACTGATTTTTGATTTCCGTCATTTCTATATATAGCCTCATCATCAACAATCTTATTAAGAAGATATGAAGTAAATTGAAACATTTTTGCAATTAATTCGGATAATTCTTCAGCAACAATCTCTCCAATTTTTCGCATCTTTTTCCAGTAAAAACGTACTTCTATAATGCAAATCGTAAGAAGATATCTTATGAGATTGAAGAAGTTAGTTGAAATCCACTTAACTATAATTACCAAATACAACAGAGCAATCAGCAAAAATGCCAAAGGGACTAGCGCTGCTGCAACTGCAATTCGACTGCCGCTCTGAGCATTTTGTGTAACGTCCTCCAGCAAGAAACTGAGAGACCTTATCAGTGCTCTCGGCGGGTATCGATTTATGAATCGCCGAATTCTCTGCATCCTTCAAGAATTTCAGGTAAGATTCTTTAGACTTGGGCTGGTGAAGTATAAAATTAATTTATAGCGTATACTGAGATTCTCGCATATAGTAAAAGTCCATTTATATACACGCTGTCGATTTAACTATTTAGGGGATTTCCCTGTTCCTCGTCCCTTTTCCCTCTTATTATTTGAGTGAAATTCTTTGTTTGCTCAATTATGACTTTATCACTACCTCAACATAAAGCACACCAATATAAAGAGAAAAGTTACAATTATCTTTCTCAAGAGAGATAACAAAATCGATAATTAACAACAGCTTAAATGATAGGTGGGTGGAAGTTATTATCACTTATGCAGTTTTTCAGTAAATCTGCAATAAAAATTAAAAAATGACTCTATCTTAAGAGGTATGTCCTTTTAACCGATCACACCGCTAGCAGATTAGTTTGAGCACAGTACACAAGCGTGATGACCCTACTTGCTGTGTTGTTGGGGATGCGATCACCCGAACGTACCTCACAACTATTCACTTAGGGTGCGTTCTTTGAGTATTTTTTAGCCAGCGAGCGCACCCTAAGTCGTCTCATTCAGTGCGATCGCTCCTTTGTCATCATCACCAGTACGGACTGTGCAACTTGCATACTTATATTTCATTGTAATAAATGAGCAGTTTGTATAAACATATGAGATTAAACGGTTCACAATGGAAAGAACTAGAAGGCGCTTTGATTGAAGCCTTTCCCGATACACAAGACCTAGACCGGATGTTAATGCATGAATTGGAGATAAATCGCAAAGTCATTGCAGGCGAAGGGAAGTTACAACATATTGTCTTTAATTTAATAAACAAAGCAAATAGTGAAGGATGGGTTGAAAAATTAATTCTTAGTGCTCGTAATTATAATCCTGGAAATTCTCGACTGAAGGCGATCGCAAACAAATTGCTTGCAAATAATCCTCCAACAACGGAAGATGCAATAACCCAATATCGTTATGAATTTGAGAGACATTTAGCCGATGATGGTAAAATTGACGATGTGGAAAATGCAATATTAAAGCGTCTACAAAAAACATTAGCAATCTCAGACGAGAAAGCCCGTGAAATTCAAGACGAAGTTCTAGATGACTTTAGTGAATACAAGAAGCTTTACACTAAGTTGGTATGCGAACAGGGAGATCCATTAAGAAAAGAATCTCAGGATAAATTGAAAGCTTTACAGCAAGCTCTAAACCTTAAAGATAACACTATATTATTAATTACAGAAACTGCCTCTGAAAAGGGTGTAGACTACACCAAACTCCGAAATTTCTTAAAAACAGGACAGTGGAAAGAAGCAGATTATGAAACCTACTTGGTGATGCTCCAAGCTGTTGGTCGCTTTGAAGGTGATTGGATTAGAAGTGAAGAAGTTTTAAACTTTCCTTGCACGGACCTCCGCACGATAGACCATTTATGGGTAAAATATAGCAATGGACGCTTTGGCTTCAGCGTTCAAAAGCAAATTTACCTTGATGTCGGGGGGATACCTGACGGCAAGTACTATGAAGAAGCTTGGAAAAAGTTTGGCGATCGCGTGGGTTGGAGAGTGAAAGAAAGCTGGATTTTTGGTTACTCAGACGCTACTTATGATACCACGGCTCCCGTGGGACACCTCCCCGGACACCTCCCCGTGCGGGTGAAGAGGGCAGGCGATGTGTGAGTTCTCTTCTCTCGCATCGAGACTTGTAAAGTGTAACCCATAGCGGTTTCCGATTTTTATAAATATTTGTAACAGCGTCTCTTTCCACGCAAGAATCAGCATTTCAAAAATCCGATACCTGGCACCGCCGGGTCATAACAATTAGCCTGAATAAATTTTTCAGCTACCTCATGCACCTCCGTACTCTCCGTCACCATTTGGTTGTCCCAAGGTAAACTTATCTGTCCCGGAGACTTCTTCGTTTTGCCTTTGTTTTTTTTCAATGACGGGAGAAAACGACTACCCCAATGGGTTCTTTTTTCCGGTTTCGGCTGTGGTCGATATTTTTTACAGAATCCCCTGTACTTCGCCGCACATTCTTCCAGCGTCCGTCCCAACGATAAAAATGCTTGATGCCATTGGGTGATACCATCATTACTCAGGCGGTCATGAATGCCATAGTTACTGAAATCATAGAAAAACCCCTGCTGCATTCCACTGGCTTTAGGGTTAGCATGTATGTAGCGCAAGGTATTTAATGCGCGGCGTTGGTCTGTATTAGCAAAGCCCGTGCTGTGGTATCGCTTTTCCCAAAAGTGTCCGGTACGGTTAAGCATTCGGTTAAAACACACGCCCTGTCGGGAAGTCAAAAGTCACGCATTCAAAAGTCAAAAATTTATTTATTCAGCTTTTCTTTAGTTGTTACTATTGATTTAGCAATAATTTTAATCAACTGTTCGCATTCATCTAAAAGATTGTCTATCTTCTCTTGAGAGATTATTTCTGATTTAATTAATAGTTTAAGCCAAAATCTTGTTTCTCTTGCCTCTTTTAAAGCTATAGATTGTTTACTAATAAAATCTTTATCGCTCTCAGCCGAACGAGATTCTTCAATATTTGCTCCAATTGATGTTCCTGCTCTAAATAATTGATTGGCTAACAATCGTGGTGTTCCTGGTTGTTTATCTAAATAGGAACAAAGCTTGGTTATTCTAACAGCAAAGTCAAAAGTTCTCTCAGGAATCGGTATGTAATTACTCATAAGAAGCGGTAACCGTCCTCTTTGAGCCAACTAAACTGCTTAGTATCCCAACACCAACTGACAAAGGACTGCTTTTCTTTATCGGAAAGAGCAAACAGAGCTGGGTTTCCAGTACGCTCAATTTCTTCTAACCAAACAGAACGCTGTGGGTGGTTCTCCCACTTAGCGTTTTGCGTTTGTTTTTTAACTTCGGGATTTGACTCGCGGAACAGTTCGTAGTAAACGTCCCAGCGATTTTGACCAGCGTCATTTTTTCTAGCGAGCCATCCTTCTAGATCATTGATTGGAGGGTTGAAGTCCTTGACTTTTCCTCTGACAAAATTTAAAAATTTCTCTCCCTCTGCTTCTGAGAGAGTATTTTTAAAGTCTGAATAAGTTTGTATAGTCTGAGAAGCGGTGGAATCCTTATTGGGTAACGGTTCTGGCTGTTGTTTGCGGCTATTTAGTGCAATATCCGGTTGTTTAGCCGGATCTGCGGTTAAATAACCAGGTTTGCGGCTATTTAGTGCAACATCCGGTTGTTTAGCCGGATCTGCGGTTAAATAACCGCCCCTATCTTGCAAAGGTTCTGGGCAAACTGACTTGTTTTTAAGTTTTGTAGCAGCAGCCTTAGCAGCTTCTGCTGTAGTGTTGTATCCTTCCCATTGAGTTATTCGTTTTGCGTATAGCCCAAGTTCTTCTAGCCGTTTCATATCTTTTTCCACTGTCCTCTGACTAGCTCCTATAGCGACTGCTATTTCAGCTGGAGATGGAATTGGATGATATATCTTTTCACCATTACGAGTTTGATCGGCAAATGGATCTATCATCATTAAGTAATGCCATAGCCGGAACTGAGAACCTGTCAAACGATTGGTAATCGCTATAGCAGAGTGTGAATGTGGTAGCATAGAAAACCCCATAGCTTCAGGTAAACCTTGAGAAGATCGGATATTGCGTTTAAGCTTGGTCATCACTGCACCTCCTCGAAAGTTACAGTGATGCCAAACTCAGAGCAGGTAGCTTGAGCTAAGTTTTTAGGATTAGGAAAACATAGCTTTTTCATAGAAGGCATAGCTAAACCTCCTTCCTATGATGAAAAGCGTGACAAGAGCGGCACACGACTGTTAAATCTTCCAAATGTCGAAACTCATAACCACGATGCTCATAGCTCCTGTGGTGAACTTGCAAGTTCTTTGAGGAGTTGCACATTTCACAGCGATAATCTGCATTATGCAATGCTGCTTTTCTAACAAGTTGCCAGTATTCTGTTTGAAGAAAATCGTGATATGACATTGCAGCCAGCTTTTGAGCCATTTTGTCTGAAATAGCGTATCTTAGGTAGAAATCAAGCTTCTCCTTAGAATGGCATTTAATAATACCTACTACCATTTGATAGTTGTAGTTATACTGTTGCAAAAGGGCTTTTCTTGTAGCTTCTGCTTCAGCTATCTTTCTTTGTTCCTCTAAAGAATCTATACATTGATTGCAAAGAAATTTGTAACTTCCTAATGGGGCAGCACAGACCGATTGAAGAACTTTGTGAACATCGCTAACCTTTACCCTGGCGGTAATTTTATACGCATCTGGCTTTAAGCTGTTTTTAAAGTGAGTTCTAAGAGAACGCGGTATTTTTCCAAACGTGCTGATAAGAGCTTCACAAATTAAACAGTTTCCGTTCCATACTAGAGTTTCTTGCGAACGTGTCTTTTTCTGTTTGGGAAATAATTCAAAAGAATTATTTACTACGCTTAGTTCTTGGTTTGCAATTAACACTGTCTCAACTTGTGAGCTGTGAACGCACGTCGTATTAATAACTTTGATGCCCTCAAGACATTGATCGCCATTGCTTACATATTTGTTCTTTTCGGCACTTGTATCATCATTTCCAGTGACACCTTTAAACCAGTAAGATGACCTACACCCGTGAAGATTCTTAACCCACCACTCGTAGGAACGCTGACCATCAACAACACTCAATCGGTTTTCAAACATGAATAGACCAGAATCAATCAATGGTCTTTTAGCCTTCTTGAAGTTTTCTTTCCCTAAACTGGTTAAAAGAGGCATCCAACGACTACCATAGGGGTCAGAACGCCAGCACTCCCCCCAAAGCTTGTACACTGGCGGTCTTTGCTCTAGCGCCCATGCCATGTCCTCATCTGGGATAATCATATGCGGCTTATTGTATTTTTTTGTTCGCTGATTAATTTCCGGTGTCTCCTGTGCAGAAGACACTTGCTGTGATAAAGGTGCAGATGTCTTTTGCATAGCTAGGCAATGTCCACAGAAGACGGGCTTGGCAATATACGGGCGATCGCACCTTGGGGCGTTAACCGAACCTGAAAAGACACGTGTGAATCGACACCCAAAAATCTCTCTTTGGACGTTTGTGAAACCTTTTCATTTGTCATAGTATACCTATAAGGTAAATAACGATCTGCCCTAGCAAGTTGCAGTCGCTAGGGCTGTTTTATTGAAATCCTTGGTAACAACGGTAACTTTGTATCAGCCTATACAAAGGTGACGAATCGGAGGATTGATATAAAATGTGTATGTGCTAAATATCCAAAGCCTTTGAAGCAATGGGAGAGGGAATTGACTTCTGTGTTAGAGAACTGTATTTTATTATTAGAGAAGATTGGTAAAAAAGTCAACAAAAAAATGGAAATCAGCAGAAGCTTTGATGAAACCCTAAAAAAGTATGGGATAACTGGAGCGCAGTTGTCCAAAAAAACTGGTGTGAGTGCTGGGCATATTTCCCAGTTTCGCAATGGGAAAGGCGGGAATATGGCACATGCTACGTTAGAAAATTTATTGAATGCGATGGAAGAGCTAGCACCAGGGGCGAGGAGATATTTCTGTCAGTTACTGGCTGGGGAAGGGGAAAGGTTTACTCAAAGCCGAAAAATTGTGGATTTAATAGAATCTGCCGATGAGGAAGAAATGGAGGCGATTCTCGTTGCCATTAGTAGAAAATGGAAACAGGAACTAGTCCGTCAGAGAATGATTAGAAAAGACGAGCCATTAAGTAAATATACTGAGGAGCCAATTGCAATGTGATGGGTATCCTGATAATCGTCAAGTTATTAGGCTGCAATTATGGTAAAGAATATAAGTTTTGCTGCTATAGAGAATGTTAGGAAATTTATAGATGAGTTGCCCTTACAGGATAAAGAATCTTTGTTAGCTGAAATAATTCGTGGTTTACCAATCGATTCAAAATCTGGGTGTTAGAGTACTAAAGGTTTGTTTTTTCTGCTATGCGATCGCCATTGTACCCCTACCTTGTTACCACCAGTTCCCAAAATTGCGATTAGAAGCATTACTTAATAAACTGCAAAATTAAACTGACAGCCTTACTATTGAAGATCGCCTTCCGTACCATCTCAACTTTCTCTTGAGGGATGGACACGACCAAAAGATGATTAACACGCGGAGTGTTAAGTCGCGATGTCTACTCGGGCGATCGCCTCCTCAACAACTGCTTCCTTGCTGCATTAGCAGCATAACACGCGGTCGTTCTTTTTTATGCGGTTGTGGTAGCGGAGGATAAGCGTTTGTATAAGGCTTGCTGACTCCAAGCGCTTATCCGATTTTGATTGCACTAATTGTTATTTTTCAAAGAGTGCCAATTCCAAGCTCAATCAATTTATCTTTCACACAATTGGGAAGAGAACCGCAGTAATAATAATGTTTGTGCATAATATCAACAAGATAAAATCCTTCTTCACCACCATTAATTTTGCGGAGTTGACTTGCCGCTTCACGCATACTGATACCAAAAGAAGCAAACAAATCATCCAGTGACAGAGATGGTAAGTTAAGCGGGTTGTAAAAAGACTCACCTTTAACAAAATGCCATTGAGTCCCGCAACGGCGTACAACACGGTAATAAACGGGTGCAACAATATACGCGTCTAAATCATTCATAATACAGATGTTAAGATAGTGGATGAAACAGCCCCTAGTTAGCTTAGGGGCTGCATTAACTAGCGTTTGCGTCTAGTTATCTTGTTCGTTTGAGGGAGGGTCTAGTTTGTCTTCTAGCTCCTCTGTTGCCTCATCATCATCGATAATGTTTGACTCACCAGTTATGATGTTTTGGCGTTCCCAAACACTGCGAAACAACCGTAACAATACAACGACCGGGTCAAATACATTACGTCTTTCTTTACCATTGTTACTCAGCTTTTTTACCTCCTTTTTTTGCTTTATGTAAAGGAAATAAATCCTTTACAACTAATATTATACCTTTGCAAACAGTTAATAATCAAGCATTTTATAGATGCTAAATTAGCATTATTTTTGTTGACAAATAGCTGTTGATTCCTTAACAAATACAGATTTTAAAGAGTAAAAATATGAAGAAATTACAGCTATATTGTCAATAATAGTGTTCTGGAAAAATCAAGTTAGGATTTAATGACTTAAAAACTGTACTGACAGATAACTCAATCAAGCGATCGCACTTCCTCAAAATAGTTCTCTTGGAAATTAGGTTTGTTTTTTCTGCTATGCGATCGCCATTGTACCCAGCCTTGTCATCGCTAGTTCCAAGACTGCGATTATGAGCATTACTTGATTAATTGAAGAATTAAACTGACAGGCTTACTATCTGCGATCGCAATCCCACTAAAACTCATAGAGACCAGTTTATCCCCTAGTAAATTA
>JAWQFQ010000309.1:0-8789 GCA_035967975.1 Scytonema sp. PMC 1070.18 | reverse complement strand
GTGTGGGGGTGTGGGGGTGTGGATTATGAATTATAATCAGAATGAATTTATTGTGTATAATCGGAAATAGTGTCTTTAAATAGATTCTTGACAAGATGGCAAAGAAGAGTATGAGAGAGCGCGAAAAGAAACGCGCTAAACTGGTAGAAAAGTATGCGGCTAAAAGGGAAGCCTTGTTAGAAGAATTCAAACAAGCAGAATCTCCCTTGGATAAACTAGAAATTCATCGCCAAATCCAACAGCTCCCTCGCAACAGCGCTCCTAGCCGCCGTCGCAACCGTTGCTGGGTTAGTGGACGCCCCAGAGGTGTTTACCGCGATTTTGGTCTATCTCGAAATGTGTTGCGGGAATGGGCGCACGAAGGACTTTTACCTGGAGTGGTGAAGTCAAGTTGGTAGTTAATGGTTAGTGGTTAGTGGTTAGTGGTTAGTAGAGCAATTGACAACTAACAACTAACAACCAACAACTAACTCCAGTATTATTGTCCACAACACCTATCAATTCCCAAACTATCTAGAAGTAAATCGCTGACGGCGTTGGCTACGGTGAATTCTCCGTAAAAGCTTTTGGAAAAATCAAACGACTGCATCTCTGTGACAATGGCGAGTACGAGAGAGCCTAAGTCGTTTTCTCCTTCCATACGTTGGCGAACGAAAATTTGTGCGGCTCTTTTAGCAATTGTCTGATTGACTGCTTCCGGGATAAATTCTTCATTTAGCCACTGATGCAAACGCATCTGTAACCACTGTCCCTCTTGTTCGGGATTTTCAGATGGTGGTAAGGTGATGGGTGGAATTGGTTCAGTCATATTCTTTATCTTAAACAGAATTTTTTATCAAGCTATCAGTTATTGCAAGATGAGGCTGAAAGCTGAAACTTTTCTTTTTTTATGCTTTATGATGTAACCGCTATTATAGAAGGCTACGCTCAAGGCTATTTTCTCATGGCGGATGAGGATAATGTCTTGGGATGGTACAAAAGTCGCGATCGCACTCTGATTCCCTTAGACGATCGCTTTCGCTATCCTAAGTCTTTGCAGCGGGTACTCAATCAAGAGCGATTTTCTGTTGCAATTAACTGCGATTTTAAAGCTGTTGTGGCTGGATGCGCTAATCGAGAAACAACTTGGATTTCCCCGGAGTTGGGAGAGATTTACTGGGAACTTTACCAAGCAGGTTGGGCGTATAGTTTTGAGACGTGGCGGGGTAGTGAACTGGCTGGGGGTATCTTGGGAATTGTGATTGGCGGTGCTTTTATTGGCGAGTCCATGTTTTACCAAATTCCCGAAGGCTCAAAGGTGGCGATGGTAAAGTTGGTGGAACGATTGCGGGAAAAGCAATTTGTGATGTTTGATGCTCAAATGATGAACCCTCATTTGGAGAGGTTTGGTGCTTATCGAGTAGGCGATCGACAGTATCAAGGGCTACTTGAGGAGGCTTTGCAGCGAAAATGTTCTCTGGTTTAAGGGATTGAAATTAGGTATATATCGGAGGAATAAATCCATAGAAAATTAAATTCTAGATGCTTAATTTTATATAAATAGATGGTCTAAAATTATGCTTCAAGAAAAATTATCAAACCAGATGATTCAGGTGTTAAATGCAATTCATTTTCCTCAAAGATACTATAATTTCTACGAGCAAAAGAAAGAGGCAATTTCTAGTCATAAGAAAAAATCAATGGCTAGCCATAAAGATTTGGTAGCAGCCTTTTCATCTATGTCACTAGATTTTAAATACTATCAAAAGGAAAATCTTATGACACATAAAGAAAAATTTGAGCAATGGGAATTGGTTTTAAACATTGCGTTCACATTTGACTATGTGGAACTGATTCTCTCAATCAAGAACGAGCATGAATATGCAGGTGGACCTTTTCCAAAGCTAGCAAGAGAAGCAGCACAATTATTAGATCCCGAATTTAAATACTCGCCAGCATCGCCAAAAATACCTTTTTCCAATTTAACAGAATTTTTGTCAGCTGTAAATTTTGGTATATCCGTTTTTCAAGAAGTCAAGCAGGCTATCTTACCAGATGAGATAAAGCAATCCTATTTAAGTTGTACAAAATAATGCTTCTAGTAATATTTATGGGAGAATTTGAATTATGAATGCATACTTAGTTAGATTTAAGATACAAAATTCTGAAAATCATCTTGAGTTTCCAGAGGTGATTCAGAGTGTAATCAAAAAAGCTCAACATCAAACAGACCATTTTCTAAATTTGGATGAGTCTTGGTGTGGAATTCATTTCGTTCTGACAGATGAGTATCCAATGACAAAGACTGAAGCCCAGCAGCGTGGTATCTCATGGGATGATGACTCATTAGAAAACGTCATTATGGGGGGAAACCCAACATCATATAAAACCTCATTTGGTGCTGCTCGTTATCTTAACCCTCAACAAGTGGAGCGAATGGCAGAAAAACTGGAACACTTAAATGTAGATA
Organism: Scytonema sp. PMC 1070.18; assembly: GCA_035967975.1. Classification (GTDB taxonomy): domain Bacteria; phylum Cyanobacteriota; class Cyanobacteriia; order Cyanobacteriales; family Nostocaceae; genus Scytonema. The sequence goes on along the minus strand of JAWQFQ010000309.1, from coordinate 6,340 downwards.
AATTCAAGGAATGGTACGATCCTGAAGTACTGATGTCAGAAAATATGCCTCCTCTTAATTGGGATAAAGGCGATACAATGCGTGACTGGCTAGTTGGTTACTTCAAAAAACTGGTAGAGTTCTACAAGGCAGCGGCATCTGCAGGAGAGAGTATCTTGATATATATTGCTTAGTGCATGAGTTGAAAATGCAAAGCCTACCCAGTATTGCGACTTATACAGCAATAGGCGAGCTCCCCTCATCAAATGTAGCTACTTCTATAAGCCTTGCAACAGCCAAGTTTTTCCGGTTACGCTTAATTTTTTCAATTTCATGTAAAGTTTCTGTACTGAGGTAACTTTCTCCACACGCAGGACAACTGATAACAGGAATATTTTCAATCACTAGTAAGTCTTCGCCTTGACCATAAGTCCTGGTTACCCTACGAACATTGACTCCTTCGCTTCCACAAATATCACACTTCATTTGGAAGTTCCTCAGAAAACTTTCTTCTCTTGAACTAAAGTAAGACTTGTCCACTCACCTTTGTCATTGTAATTGCGAATCATCCGGTGGCGGAGGTGGGGGTTGATGAGCCAACCTACTTCCAGGAAAAATGGTTGGCGCAATGTGAGTTGAAGGGGAGAGGTGGCTGAAGCGCCATTTGGTAAGAGTAAGACTTGTACCTGTTTTTGGGGATTTTGGTCAAAGTGGATGATGGAGTCTTTGACGGTGGCTGTTGAGGTAATTGTATGTTCTTCAAACTTGAAACTTAGGGTTAATCGCCCAGAATCATTCTGCTGTAATTGCATTGTGGAGGAGGATTTATGGGGAGAGCGCCAGTCTGGATAAAGAGTCACTGCTTCACCAAGCCATTCTCCTAGTAAATCATCTACCTTTAAAGGTGGGCGCTGTGATGGTTCGGTTCCAGCTAAATGTTCTTGAATGAGGGTCAGTTTGTTGAGATGAAGGTTGTTATCGAATAATTGAACAAGGCGCAAACGGTGGTTTTCATGAATTAAGCCGAGCTCTGCTCCAAACTCAGAAAATGGAGCAAGTTGCATGGAACCTTGAGAAAATGCTCCATTCTCAAAAAATAGTACGCTTCTTGCAAGGGAACTGTATTCTAAAACTTTCTCAGTTCCACCCATGTTAATGGTTTGGCGGATTGTTTGGTTGTTGTTTAACCCAGTCAGGGAAACAATGCTCTTAATTTCTTCTAGAGGTTTACCTTGGGTTGAGATGCGGGTGAATGAACCTCGCCATTCACCAAGATTTTTCAGCAATGCTTCCCATTGTGAAGTCATGGTCAGGAATTATGAATTATGAATTATGAATTATGAAAAAGATTCGTGGTTTTATTTTACGATGAATTGGTGTTGTGAAAAGTGAGAAAAAAATTGAGAGACTCGGTGTCTCCAAGATACAGAAACCCGGTATCTCCAAGATACCGGGTTTCTTTGGGCTCGCAATTTTACCGAAATGCTATACCCCTTACACCTCTGACGGCGAATAAGCTTCCTAATAAGCCTACTAAAGCTCCGAAGCTCAGGAGAAGTAGGGGTAGTAGTAGGATTTGTAGGGCGGAGAGTTGTAAACCGTTGGTGAGAAATTGAATAAATTCGGGTTGGCTGGTTGACCATTGGCTGAGAAATTGTTGGATACAACTGATTAAGCCCCAGGCGATCGCACCCCCAACGACGCCAAAAGAAATTCCTTGTAAAACAAAAGGGAGATAAATCCAAATTGAAGTTGCGCCTACTAGTTGCATGATTTCAATTTCTTTGCGTCGGGCTATGACAATGAGACGAATGGTGGTTGAGGTGACGGCTGTTGCTGTTAAGGTAAGAAGCGTGGTAATTGCCAGTGACATCCAATTTAAACCTTGATGTAGTTGGGCGATGCGTTTTACAGCTTCATCCACATACTGGACTGCATCGACGCTTTGTAACTTAGCGAGTTGAGTTGCTAAACTTGGGACAACGGAAGAGTTTCGTGCTTTGATTTTCAATTCATCCACTAAAGGATTATCGCCCAGTTGCTGGGTAGCACTATTGATATCAGAAATACCTAATTCCTGAACTAATTTTGTCCAAGCTTGCTCTTTAGTGATAGTTTGAATATCTGCTACTTCTGACATTTTTGAGACTAGTGGCTCAACCATTTCTGCTCGCGCACCCGGATCGAGGTAAACTGAGACTTCTAACTGGCTACCAAATTGGTTGAGTAGTTTTTCCAATTGCCAAGATGTTTGCAGACTCATCCCAAATAAAAATAGTAACACTGTTACGGTACTAACAGCCGCCCAGTTCATCCATCCGCCTCGTTGCAAACCAAGAAAAGTTTCTTTGAGCAGGTAGTCAAGTTTTGTAAGAAATTTAAACATATTAAGTCTTAATGTTCTTGCCAAGAGATATGATTTTATCTTTATAATCGCTGTTGTATTAAATAGCTATGGGAGTTCCAGTAAAAAAGTAATCAAACATTTCTTGTGGTACGGGCGTCCTCGCCCGTGAACCCCCGTGAGCCCCCCATTCCGCACTCTCACTGTCACACAGCAGTTGTGCTATTTCATGATTTCCATCTCTCTGTTATACTGGTAATAAGTGTAATACAAGTATGACAAAGTCTATGCTCACTGTTAGACTAGACGAAGAAACAGAACGCCAGCTAGCCGATATCTTAGCTCATGAAAAAACAGACAAGAGTGAGTTGATTCGACGCTTGATTGCTGAGCGCTGGCTTAACTTGCAAGCAGGTATCACTTTAGTAGATAGGCGAGGTGGACACCCTCAAAATCTCCTACAAGATGCACCAGTAGACCTCTCCGAACGAGCAAACCGTAAGAATGCGATCGCGCAGTATTTCAAAGAGCGCCATTCATGACCTACCATTCGCTCATACTCGCAGACAGTGGGTTTTTGTTTGCATACTACAGCGCCAGAGATAAGCATCATCAACAAGTATGTCGTTTCTTTGAAAGTTGTACTTCCAAGCTAGTAACTACACCTATCTGCGTCGCAGAAGTGATGTGGTTACTCAGTTCCGATTGGCGCACCCAAAACGAGTTTCTTCTAGACGTTGCAAAAGGACTCTACGAGTGCGAGCCGCTATTACCTCAAGACTTTTCGCGCATTGCTGAACTGAATGCTACTTATTTTGATCTCCCAGGAGATTTTGCAGACTTATCCCTAATCGTGATTTCTGAGCGGCTAGATATTGCTGCAATAGCGACTTTGGACAGTGATTTTGACGTTTATCGGCGTTATCGGAAAAAACCGTTCGAGCGGGTGTTTTTGACGCAATAGCGAGATGCTAAGAGCGATCGCACTCCATTTAAACATTTCTTGTGGTACGGGCGTCCTCGCCCGTGAACGACCACGAGGAGCCAGAAACCCGGTATCTTGGAGATATCGGGTTTCTAATTTTCTGTAAAGAAATGTAAAGTGTTGAGAATGTTGTTCGTCGTTGTGGTGCGTGCGCTCAAGCGCAACTACGAACTACCGCAAGGTGGGTTTTCCTAATCTGTGTGGCGGCTGGAATTGTTAAGATTGTAAAGATGTGTCATCTAAAGTCCTTAGATTTATCAAAAACGAGTTACGAAATTATGGCTATAGAAATTGCTGTTGAAAAGAAAAAATTAAAAAATCCACCATTAGAACTTCATTATTTGGGCGATCGCGTTCTTCGTCAACCTGCTAAGCGGGTGTCTAAAGTGGACGAGGAACTCCGTATACTGATACGGCAAATGTTGCAAACTATGTACAGCCAAGATGGTATTGGTTTGGCTGCTCCACAAGTAGGAATTCACAAGCAATTGATTGTTATTGACTGCGAACCAGATAACGCTGCCAATCCGCCCCTAATTTTAGTTAATCCTACCATTAAACAGGTAAGTCGTGATGTGTGTGTTGTTCAAGAAGGATGTTTGAGCATTCCTGGGGTATATTTGGATGTCAAACGCCCGGAAGTGGTTGAAATTGCATACAAAGATGAGCATGGGCGTCCTAGGACATTAAAAGCAGGGGATTTACTAGGACGTTGTATTCAACATGAGATGGATCACCTCAATGGTGTGGTATTTGTAGACAGAGTAGAAAACTCTTTAGCTTTAGCGCAAGAGCTTTCTAAGCACGGTTTCTCACAACAAGCAGTAAAACCAATATTATAGGGTGGTTTGGTAGTGAATATAATGACTCCGAAAAGCGGTCTGTTCCTTGCAGGTTCTTGTATTGCAGCTATAGCAGCAGTAGGTTCAATTTTTGAGCTTTCTTCCGGTCAACCGGATTTAGGTACCCAAACGACCGCAATTATCTTAGCATTGAGCATTCCACTGACAGGATTATTTTTCTTTGCTGCAGTTAGGGATGCTAGGGCTAATATTAAATAAGCATCAGGTGCAGAGTCAGGAAAAGGAAAAAGGAAAGATAAATCCTTTCTCCTTTTACCTTTTACTTACGAGCAGTGTGAGGGTGTGAGGGTGTGAGGGTGTAAGGGTGTAAGGGTGTAGGTAGACTATAAATTTATTTCGTAGAATTACGGTTGCTTGGTTAATTTTATACTGCTATTTTTTAAAGATAGTTTTTTATTATTGAAATCCAGAGAAATTAAGATTTATGATATTTTTTTCTAATTAAAGGAAAAAATTACCGTTTTTTGAGGAAAATAAGTTTGATTGATTTGCTAAAACAGAATTAGAGGAGTAAAAAAAATAAATATTAGTAGTCTCAGTTTACACTGACGCTTTCTTAGTGATGGTTTTTCATCTATATTCAAGCTCGGTTGAATTCCGTGAAAACATCACTGTATTTGGGTGGGCTTGGAATAAAAAATGTAAATTTTTAGTTGAGACACTGGTGTTGTGTGACGAAATGAAAGCTTTCAACCTGTTGAAAGTCCTTGTCATTTTCCATGTACGCTAGTGGTTGCGATCTGACTCAATTTAAAAACAATGAAACTGTTACATACTGTATTACTTTGCAAAATAATAAAACTATGGTAAACACATTTCTGATTTATTCAGCGATCGCAATTTATTTTCTGATGGCTTACTGCTTCTTCAATGAATGGCTATACTTTTTTCTAGCCGATGACGAAATGACATCAGAACAGCGTTTTTTATCGAGCATTATTTTAATTGCTGCTACAATAATATGGCCAATAGTTGTTCCTTTAGCCTATTTAGAACTATTGAAGTTTCATAAAAAACATAAATCCATTATTGATTTTCTGAGAACTTCATCATCAAAATCAAAGATGGTTGATGAATAAATTGGTTAATGGCTAATGGCTAATGGGTGGAAAAACAATTAGCAATTAGCAATTAACAATTAGCAATTAACAATTCCTATTTTTTATTCGTTGGAGTTGGTTGAGGAGTTGGAGAAGATTCTTTGACTTTATTTTCATCAATCTCCTTCCACTCTGAGAGTTCTCGATTGACTGCATTTTCAAAATCTGTAGATACTAATAGTATATTAATATTGCCATTAGCTTGATTTGGGGAATCAGCTAGAGCATAGATGAAACGGCGATTAAAGTCTGGTTTACCTAAAGTTAGTTGATGTGTCTTTTGATTTTTGAGTTTGATACCGATAGTTGCTTGGGGTCGAACTAAGCCGAAATCTGAAAGTTGCGAGGGTGAGATGGAAAGAGTGCGATCGCTTTTTCCTTTGACGAGTAAATCCATTAAATAAGATACAATTGGGTCGCTTGCTGGACTGACTTCAGGAGACTTCATCAACCACTTGGGTTTTTCCGACTTATCATTTCGTTCTAAAACGATAGTCTGGTTGTCTGTATTCACCGTTAAAGATTGTACTTCATCAGCACTAAAGGAGAAAATTTGCTGTTTTTGCTCCTGGACTTCCTCCCGTTGCGTTGTTCCTCTAATTTCATGGAAGTAAACAAATCCTCCTAAACCCAGTGCTAACATTAGCAACATTAATGTTGTTCGTTGTAGTTTCATGATGAGTGAGTGGTTAGTGGTTAGTGGTTAGTGGTTAGTGGTTAGCTGTCAACAACTAACTACTAACAACTATCCACTTTCAAAATTACCGTCTTATCCACCAGAGAATGGCTGCGGCTAGTAAACCTATTAGAGGTAAAACTAACAGAGATGATATCTCTAGAAGGCTCGCTTGAGCTGCTGTTAAGTTAATGCGACGGTTTTTTGCTTCTTTGGGACTAATTGAGAGGGGTTGTTTATCCTCCTGACTCAACCATGTGACTGAGTTGAGGAAAACATCTCCGTTTAGTTGCTGTTCAAACAATCCATTGATTGCAAAATCTGAGTTTCCTATCACCACCATTCGGGATTCAGTTGAGGAAGCGGGGGAAGCGGGGGGAGTTGGGGAAGCAG
>JAWQFQ010000308.1:0-8844 GCA_035967975.1 Scytonema sp. PMC 1070.18 | reverse complement strand
TCCCTGTTCCCGATTCAGTATCTGTTAATTTAGCATAACAAGTACTGAAGAACCTAAATTGTTTAGCCATTTTCAGAGTATAACTGAAGGAACCAAAGAACTAAAGCTTCATTATCAGCGACGACAAACATTTTTAAAAAAAGAACTTAGAGAAACTGCACAATTGTATCGTCAGAAAAATGTAGTTGGAATGACTATATTTGCAGCAGCTGCTAGTTGGGGTAATAGCTTATTCTTTGTGGTTGTTGGACTCGTAATTTTTGCTCTGCCTACTCTCCAAACAACTCCTACTCATATTTTATCTGGATATGCGCTGACTATTCTCTACCTGCTTTCACCTTTAGATTACATTATGAGTACTATTCCTACCTTGAGCAAAGCAACTGTAGCTTTAAAGAAGATTGACTCTCTCAAGCTATCATTGTCCAATCACTGTTATGAAAAAAGTAATTTGATGGATTGGAATGAAGAAGATAATTTTTGTCACCTAGAATTTGTGGGTATTACTCATATTTATCATCAAGACTCAGAAGATACAGGTTTTACTCTTGGTCCAATTGATTTAAATGTTTCAAGTGGTGAAATTATTTTTATCATTGGTGGTAATGGTAGTGGTAAGTCTACTCTTATTAAGCTGATAACGGGTTTATATATTCCGGAAAGTGGAAAAATCTATCTTAATGGTAAATTAGTAAATGCGGACAATCAAGAGTGGTTTCGTCAACACTTTTCCGTAGTGTTTTCTGATTTTTATCTGTTCGATAATTTTTTGTATTTAGGTAAAGCTATTGCTGATGATCAAATTTATAACTATTTAGTTAAATTACAACTCGATAAAAAAGTGAAAATAAAAAATGGTGTACTTTCTACTACCTTATTATCTCAAGGACAGCGAAAACGTTTAGCCTTGTTAACAGCTTATTTAGAAGACCGTCCTATCTATGTATTTGACGAATGGGCTTCCGATCAAGATCCTGTCTTTAAAAAGATTTTTTATATGCAGATACTACCTGAATTGAAAAATAAAGGCAAAGCTGTAATAGTAGTTACTCATGACAATCAATATTTCTATTTATCAGATCGCATAGTTAAGTTAGATTATGGCAAGATAAATAACGCTCATATTTCTTTGAGAGGGAACAGAGGACAGAGAAACTCACGCTTTTCAGCGTGAGATTGAAAGACAGCATGGAAAGGGCGTAAAACACTCTTAGACCCTAATATTTTTCTTCTTTATCATGATATTCTGGAAGATCGTTAGGTGCGCCGCAAGCGGAAATATTGCCTACGAAATCCACATCTGCTGTGAGTTCTGGATGTTCTTGCTTGCGCTGAGCAATTTGTTCGCGGGTGAGAATCTTCGATTTATCAAAACCTAGTTCAATTTCAGTATGTAAACCCTTATACTTGACTCGGTTGAGATTGTAAAAGCGCTTGTTCAGTGTTGTTTTGACAAAAGCCTTTAAACAACCTAAAAGATACTTACGTTTAAAGGAGTCTTTAATAAACCAATACTCTATGGTCTTGCGTAAGTAAAAACGCGCATAGTTTCGCAGGACTCCTTTAAGAACATCCTCCCGTTCCATTGCTTCCGGTTTCATAATCGGAGTGACAAAATTATATTGGGAGTAATCCCGTATTTCCACGCGATCGCCTAATTCTTGAAATAACTCTGAAAAGGGCCAAGGGGTAAACATATTCCAGTTCACCATATCTGCTTTCCAGTCTAATGCCATGTGATAGGTTTGTTCAATAGTCTCTGGAGTTTCGTTCTCCAAACCCATAATGAATTGAGCTTCCGCAACAATCCCATTTTGCCTTAGCAATTGAATAGCACGCTTATTTTGTTCGATAGTTGTTTCTTTACGAAACAGATTCAACTTTAACTGTGCTGCTGCTTCTGTTCCCAAAGAAACATGAACTAGTCCCGCCTTACGGTAAAGAGGTAATTCTTGCTCATCCCGTAATATATCTGTTACTCGTGTATTAATTCCCCAGTGAACTCCCAGATTGCGTTCTATCAATTCATTACAAAGAGCAATAAATTTCGGTTTGTTGATTGTTGGTTCTTCATCAGCAAGAATAAAAAACCCGACTTTGTATTCTTTTACCAAAGTTTCAATTTCATCAACAAATTTTTTGGGAGTGCTTGAACGGTATTTGCGCCAGAATTTCCACTGGGAACAAAAACGGCAAGTGAAAGGACATCCCCTAGCATAGTTGGGAACAGCAACACGTACATTGAGAGGGGTATAAATATATTTATTCCAGTCTAAAAGGCTCCAATCTGGAGTTAGGGTATCCAAATCAGCAATTGGGGGATGGGCTGGTGTGGCGATGACTTTGCCATTTTCTAGGAACGCAATACCTAAAATATTTTGGCGATCGCGCTCATCTGTTCCATTGGCGATCGCTTGCAGCAAATTCACTGTAATTTCTTCCCCTTCTCCTCGGATAATATAGTCTACCCAAGGTGCCTCATTCAGCACTTCATTATACATATAAGTAGGGTGAACCCCACCCATGATTGTCTTTGCTTGGGGACAAACTTCTTTAACAATTTTCAGAGTTTTTTCGGATTGGTAAATCATGGGCGTGATAGCTGTTGCTAGCACCACATCTGGCTGATGCTTGGCGATTATCTTAGCTAAAGCATCATCGGGAATATAATCCGTCATTGCATCAATGAAGCAGATGTCAGTAAATCCAGCGGTCTTTAACGCTCCACCAACATACGGAACCCAACTTGGTGGCCAATTTCCTGCAATTTCAGCACCACCAGAATGATAGTTAGGTTGAATCATCATGATACGCATAATTTACCTCTCAAGAAACACGGGGTGTGGGGTGTAGGGAAAAGAGTGTTTCTTTCATTCATCACAGGTAGCGAACGCGAGTGCATACCGAAGATAATCGCTACTCATACACCGCTTTCAAGAAATACGGGGGTGTAAGGGTATAGGGGTGTAGGGAAAAGAAATTTTTCTGTGATAAAATCCAGATGAGTCTGTCATAGACTTCTTAGCTTCTAACACGTGAAGTTAAAATGATTCTCTCGCAGTATATTCATCAAAATCTGTATCAAAAGCTATTACGATATTTTTCCTCCATGTTATTAATTGGAAGTTGAAATTGGCATATTAATTTCACTACACAAGTCCTTCAGTTCCTCCCATAATTGACTTGCTAAATTAATTTTTTAATTCTATTCATAACTATATAGTTATTTATCTATTAAATGAAAGTTAGCTTTTTAAAACTTAATAGTTAGGACTCATGTATTGACAGAAGTTAACAAGTGTGCATTTTGTGAATTCCGACTTAGGCAGACAATACCCTCAACTCATGTTTACTCTTCCCCCTCTATACCTTTGAGGTTCTACAACTCCAGGTGAACTAAGAAAAATACTACTGAAGGATGATTGATTGAAGGATGGGGTATTGCGTTAATAAAAAAATATTAATCCTCATATAGCAGTTCTAAATCAAATGTAAAATCTTCGTGAAGACTGCCAATTTCTAATCGTTAATAGTCAAAAAGCAATTAGCAATTAGCAATTAGCTATTAGCACCTAAAATTTTTGACGAATGATACGCGAATGTCAGAAGGATTTCATTAGATGTTAAGTTTAATTACTCCAACTTTTTTGGGATGGTTTCTAATTACAGGGGGCGCGATCGCGTGGATTGCTGCGATTTTAAGAATTGCTAACCTTGAGATAAATCTGAAAACACCGAAAGGACGTGGAGTTTTTATTTTTGTTGTGTTGCATTTTTTAGTAGGGTTGATGATTTTGATTATTGATAAGTTGAGTTAATTGGAATCTGCATCAAAAATTCATTTCCTTTTCCTGGTTCTGACAACTAACAATTAAATGTAAAAAGTCCGCATCAGCGGACTCTGTTTGTCTAACTCTCAGATTTCTAGTCTTTAAGCACAAATAAACCTATGCAAGAAGTTTACCTAATCCTTTAAATATAGATTTCCTCAATATCATCTAAAACTTATCTTTCCAACTATGAATTTCAGATAACAAATGTTAAGTAAACTTAAAAAATATTTGCAAATGTTATTTTTCAACTCCCCCTGATTTCTTCGTAAAATACACTTCATCCTTTTTAAAATCCGTAGTCAATTTTTGGAGGTTCATCCATTTGAAGATTGACTAAGTCATAGATGTCGTTGAAAGAAAGCTGAAACCCAATAGAATCAAAGGTTAACACAGAATTAATAGCATCATATTCGGTTAGTAACCAACTTCCTTGGGAGTTTTTGGTATATTGTTCAACATAGAACTGATTCTGGTCAACCATAATGTATTCCCTAAATTCAGGGATTGACCGATAAAAGCGAAATTTATCTGCTTCTGTGGAGTGACCTATTGACCTTGAGGAAACGTTTACAATCAGCATAGGGTTGGAGACTGTGGTGTTGTCGGTTCCTTCGTAAATGGGTTCTCCTTCAATAACCATTACATCTGGATAGGTGTACTGGTTGTATCGCGGTATCCATAACCGGACATTGCTAATATAGACCCGATAATTTTTTTCTCGAAGAGCAAATTTTAGATAAGCATAAATACCACCTGCAATTTGATTGTGATTTGTTGTATTCCCTGTCATGGGTACAATTTCTCCATTTAAGTATTCACTTTTGTAGCCGACAGATTGTTTTATGGCTAAATACTCTTCACGAGAGTAGTATTTTTGTTCTGTGTATTGCTGCACCTCGTCCTCCATGTATTGCTTCTCAAGCAATGCTTCCACGCTTTCTAGCTTCCTTATATGAAGTTCCCACGTTTTTCAAACCCGCTTTAATCATTTGTCGTTCTAAAAGGGCGAAGAAACGAGTTTTATCTCCACCACGAACCACGGCTTGATTGTGTGCTTCGGCTATAGCTACGGGGTATCCATATCCTTTCTGCACTTGTCCTAACATAAGTCCCAAAGCTTGGTCAAACATTCCAGTATTTTCAACCACCCACGATGGTACTTCTATTCGTGCAATTTCGGAACCAACATGAACGTAACAAAAGTAAATTTTTTGGTCTTCGTAAAGATCGATTATATGGGTGTTACTACGCCATAAAGGACCACGCTGTCCGGGTTTGAGTTGGGTTACCCAAAGAGCAGTATCTCTTAATGGTTCAAACAGCTTACATGGGACTTTTTCCAACTGATTTGGGCAAAAACTTACACAGTCGGGTACTGGATGGGTACAAGCTAAAAGACGCAAAAAGTTGATGCCTTCAACATTACGCGAAGCACTCAGATAGCCCATCAGGGGTATTTTATCATCACGTAACTGCCGCCACGCTTCTAAAATCGGAGGTAAAATGCGATCGCGTGCGTCCAAGGGTAACTGTTCTAAAAACCAATAAATCAAAGATCCATCTACCATCGCTAGGGTAGGGACTTCTTCTTGCGCCTTATTCCCTCTTGTTTCTTTCACACTACGAGCTAATTCTGCTAACACTGTAGCTTCACTAGCCGTACGCCGAAAACTCATCCATTCTTCAGTGCGAAGCCCCCACTGGCGGGAGGTATATAAATCTTCTGGGCGGTAAAAGATTTCTGGTAAACTATCTAATAATGGATGTCGGTTTTGTCCGTAATGCAACACGACTCTACCGATGTTAAGCAGGTAGCAGTAGGCGATTTCATGGTGACTGGGAGCTATTTGGGAACCGTCAGTCGCAACAACGGTGTGTACCTTGGGGGGAACTTGGATATCTATACGGGTGTCTAGTGGTTCTACAGGAGTCGCATTGGCAAATAGAATGCGATCGCGCCACTTTTCTTGTCGCTGAACCAAATCTTCTTGACATTCGATAGCACCTTGAAAATGTTTTTGAGCTAATTCTAAACGATAACGACTCGCAGCCGCCTCTTGAGTCAGATGTTGACTCAAACCCTGCATTTGTAATGTGAGTTTCGTCAAGTCAAGCATAGTTAATACAATTTGTTAGTGGTTAGTTGTTAGTGGTTTGTAGTAAAAATGTATCACTAAATGAGTTAATAATTATTAGACGCCATAGCGCGTTTGTCTATTAGTAGCTTGTAGTAAAAAATACTACTCACTACTAACTACTAACTACTAACCACTAACTCACCAATGCAAAAAATTTTGAGCAAACTGAGATAGAGATAGTAAACGAACTCGCGGGTCAATTTTAGCAGCCATTTTTTCTGATGGGGTATTGTATCCCCAATCTGCCAAAAATAGTTTAACGTCCTCCAAGTCTGGTTGCTGCTCTACTAACTGTAAAGTTTTGAGTCGGTCTTCAACAAACCACAAATCAGCTGGTGAAATCTTTGACGATGCAATTAATTCTCTCAAAATTTCGTATTTAGGACGCTTGACATCTTTTCCAAAAATTGTCTCTTTTGGTATGTCAACGCCTTGTTGTTTCAACAGTTGCTGTACAAAGCGTCCTTCCTTAGTTGTAACGACATATAACTGTATCTGACTAGAATTTATTGCTTTGAGTTTTTCGGCAACACCCGGATAAAATTTATGGAGGCTTAACCAACTCTCCAAGTCTGTTGCTATCCAATCATCGCGCAACTTGTCAAGTCTACTACCAACATCTGCCGAGTTGAGATGATCTTCTTGTAAAATTTCTTGGACGATCGCTCCCCATTCTAAAAGAATTCGTTCTTCAGAAGTTCCCTGAACCAAAGCTTTAACTAAAAAGGGCATTTCCCATCCCGTTTCAATCACGGGTCGGGTTCGATAGAATTTAGGAGCCAAATCATCTGATGGTGTCTTTACCTCAGGTAACCAAACTTGGCAGTAGGTGCGCCATGCTACCTCAAAGTACTCTATCATTCCGTCACAAATAACACCGTCGAAGTCTAAGGCTAGAATTGCAGGACTATTTGCCGTCATTGTTTTGAGGATTGAAAACAGCCAATTATTATAAACGTATCTTGACCCAAAATCTGCGCCTTAGAGAAACATGGCGCTCAGATGACCCGTCTTTTTCAGATATACGAGGTTGATATACTTTACATAAATTTTACATCAATATACTGATTTTTCATGCAAAATAGTCATATACTTTGAGCGGTTAGCACTTGCTGCTATCAGCCCAGAAATAGTGGCAGCAAGTGCTCTTATCTCAACCAAAAGCTCAGTTTATAAACGCGCAAAGTATAACAACAGTTGTTCACGTGCGTGTTCCTCCGGTGGAAAAGAGAAATAGGGGAGCAGGGGGAGTGAAAAGATGAGAGACTCCCTTAGCTTTTCAGTTCAGAATCTCACTTTCGGAGTATTGACAAAATTTAAAATTGTAGATGAGCAAATTTCTATTTCCCTAATGTTGGGAGTAAAACACCTATGGACAGTTCTGAAACTGGCACAATTTAGATAACTGCAACGAGACTTGCCCACTATAAAATTGTGCAGTTGGAATGCGGTACCCTGACTATGCAACAATTGCTGAAATTTATAAAAGGTAGGAAAACAGCCTGTTTCAAGGGGGTATACAGTTGACAAATCCGACTTTGCAATAAAAAATTGCTTGATTAGGATACATTTTGCAAAAGTGCTGATACAATTGCTGATGAGGCAGAGAAAAATGACTAGAAAGTTAGTTTTGGGTGCTTGAGCTAAGTTGTATCTTCAAATTCGAGAAAGGGTCAGGCTCAAAGCTGTTAGCATTTACCTTAATATCTGCCGCAGACTTATCTTACCTGTAGAACCTCGATTAAGCTCAGAGATGCGTCTGATGTTCGAGGCGGAAGTTTCACGTGCTTGGTGTTAATCATCGGGGAATAACTGCGAAATTCTGAAGGCTTTTTTGATAACAGAAACATTCAGGGTTCTGCCTTTCTTTTCGTCACTTTTCTTTGTGACGTTGGCAAAAAGTTAATGGAGGCAAAACTAAATGAAGTACATAGAATTTGAAGCCCTTCAAGCTGAGACTCAAAGCTGTAAATCCCAACGCAATCAAAAATTCCTGCAACTATTTATGATTGCACGGTATGTTGACTATAAGGCTTGTGCTGTTGCAAGATTCCATTCAACAACTAAAAAATTTTCCAATCTTGATGCATTTTGAAAAAGTCCTGATACAATTATTGAAGGGCTAGAGAAAAATCCCTTACAAGTTCTAAACTTATAGAACTTACCAGTGTGTGAATTCCGAAGAAATGGCTCGGCTTTTAACGATTTAGCATTTACCTCAAATTTCTCGCAGAGTTACCAGACTTGTAAAATCTGGCTTGGAATCGGAAATTTTCCGATTGGAAAGGCGTAGCTTTAATACGTTTTGTACCAAGCACTCAGGAATCTCAGTAAAACTTTTAGAGCTTTTTTGATGACTGAAATCTTCAGGGTTCTGCCTTTCTTCTCGTCACTCTTAATGTGATGTTGGCAAAAAAACTTGATGGAGGCAAAACTAATGAACTACACAGAATTTGATGCGCTTCAAGCTAATACTCTGGCTGCAAACCCCAGCACTGTCAACAATTTCCGCAGTCCTTTAGAAACCAAATCGAATATCAATGAATCCGGAAGTGCGATTGATAGAGGCATACAAGACAACATTGATTCTTGGCTTCAAAGCGATCGCAACGCTATTGGTGACATCAGAAATAATCAGATCGATGGTAACAAGAGCCTTGACAACTTTTTAGGTTGTCGTGACGATAAGCTGAAAGATAGTAATGCCGACAATAAAGACCCTTTGGTAGGAGGTCAACAAACCCTTGTCAGTAACTCTGATACAGATTCCTTGATGAAAGAAACAAAGCCTGCATCTGTGGCTGCTCCTGCTGCACCATCCAATGAATCAGGAGCAAAATACTACGTATCACCAGATGGAAGTGACGACAATC
>JAWQFQ010000307.1:5237-8905 GCA_035967975.1 Scytonema sp. PMC 1070.18 | reverse complement strand
CCCTTTCATCTATGCTCTATCTAGCTCAGGTTCATAAAAACGATTTTTTAGACCAATTTCAGCTACGGTTACTGGCGCGTCAGGAAGTTGACAATATGTGGGTTATTATCCCAGAGGAAGCTTTTATTCTTTTGGGAAAAGGTAATACGAGCACTGAGAAATTGCTGGTTCTCGTAGAGCTTTCACCTACAGGTGATATTGAAAAACTGGAAGAAGCCACCAACTGGGTACTAAATCTCGTTCAAAGCTACCTTTGTACTGGAATTACACCAGAATTTTTAGTACAGGAAGCCGAACGCGCAGAACAATGGCGACAGAATCTCACTTTGCAAAATCAAGATTTAGCCCGTCGTTCTTTAGAATTAGAAGCACGTCGAGAACAAATTCAAGCCCTCGAAGAAAGTCTCAAACGTGACAAAAGTGAAATTGATAAAGATGATAATGCAGGGGTGTAGGAGAAATAAAGCTAACTCTACAAATATACGTTCAGAATATATTTTCCCTACTAACAACTAACAACTAACAACTAACAACTAACAACTAACCACTAACCACTAACAACTAACAACTAACCACTAACTATTTGTTGCTTTTCCGTCAAACACATAGCAATACCTTTTTCATAGTATGCAGCTTCATTAATGAATATCGGGTAAACAGTTGATGTTCCTTCATAAGGAATCTCTTTCCCCTCGAAAGTTAGAAACATGGGATCGCCAGGGTGAAGAGGTTCATAGTCCCTAAATTGAAGCTGAGGATGTATCATTGCTTGAATGTCACCTTCCTCATTTCTAGGGTAATCGATATTCTGGGCGTATTGATAAACAGTGAGTGTACTGGGAGACGGGGGTGTTGTACCTTGGTTGACTGCTTCCAGATAATTCAAAATTGTATAAATAAGTTCTTCAGTTTTCTGAAACCATTCTGCATTTAAGACACCTTGAGCTACTGGACCGACTTCAATCACAAATCCCAATTCACATAGAGAACGAAGAAAACTACTTTCTTGGTAGGACGCCGGATAACAAACTTTTACTAAAGAATTTATTGAACTTAAGTAAGCAGCTAATTTCAGCAAAAAAGGATGCTGGCTACCTAAAATAATGCTTAATCCCATATTTGCAGTGGTACTGTGTAAATCCATGATGACATCCGTTGTGGAGCTCCCTTTCGGTCCCAAAATTTTGTTGATTGTTTTAGCCCGGTTATCTTCATAGCTGGAGAGAGATATATCTTGTAAGTTTTGGCTAAGAAAGCAACGGTTTAAATCCTTATCAAGGTAGCGCTTGCTTTCTTGAAATGCTTTAGGATTTCCCAACAAAGTAAGAGTTTCAAAGCTGGGTCTTTGAATTAGGTGGGAAAATTGTTCAAACTTTTTGATTAGGTATGCACCTGTAAATTCATTTCCGTGTGTTCCACCTATAATTGCAATTCGATTAATTTTTTTCATTGACATAGGTTGATTCCTTACTGTTAAATAACACTTAACTTAGCTATTACAACCACGATATGTAAAGGGATAGCATACTACAATCCATTCACAATAATAGTTTTATATCCAATAGATATAGCCGTTCTAGCTATGGTAGAAATTCAACAGATAGAACTTCGGTATTTACGGTACTTTATTGCTGTAGCTGAAGAACTCAATTTTAGCCGTGCGGCTGAACGCTTAAATATCGCCCAGCCACCTCTAAGTCAACAAATCAAAGAATTAGAAGAAAAGCTAGGAGTCCAATTGTTTGACAGGAAAAAAAGACCCCTACAGCTAACTATTGCAGGAGAAGTCTTCTTGGAAGAAGCCCATTTAGTTATTGCGACTCTTGAACGTGCTATTTGTTCTGTCCGCAGAGCGGGTCGGGGTGAGGTGGGACGGTTGGTTGTCGCAGTGAATAGTTCCATCGCCAACAGTGTTTTACCAGATATCTTACAGTCGTTTCGCGATCGCTTTCCAAATGTGAGACTGATACTGCGTGAAGTAGCATCTTTTAAGCAAGCAGAAGAAATTCGCAATCAACAAATTGATGTCGGTTTTGAACGTTTACCCTCAAAAAATAGTAACGATCCCGCCTTGAAATTTATGCCTCTTTTTCGAGAATCACTGGTTGTTGCTTTACCCAAAAACCATAGACTAGCAGCACAAGCTCAAATCTCACTTGAAGAACTAGCTAACGAACCTTTTGTTTTCCCCTCAACCGACTTAGTTCCTTCCTACGGTCAGATTATTAGCCTCTGTCAAGATGTTGGCTTTTATCCAAACGTAGTCCAAGAAGCTACATGGATGATTACCATACTCAGTTTAGTAGCAGGCGGTGTTGGGGTAACATTGCTTCCCGCCAATGCTCAAAACCTGCAGCGCACTGGAGTTGTTTACAGACCATTAGAAGGACAAAACTTGACTGGACAAATAGCTGTTGTTTGGCGTCGTGATGATTCATCTCCGATATTGCAGAACTTTTTGGAAGTGGTAAATAAAATAGCACAAAATTGTTAGTGGTTAGTTGTTAGTTGTTAGTAGGTTTAATAGATTGAACAACTGAGCGATCGCCACTTAAACCTACGAGAGCGTCAGTCCAGCCATCCAAAAAACCTGGTTTCTTTTAGCACCAATACAGAAATCCCACACAACCTGGTTTCTTTGAGTTGGCGCAACGGAAAATCAGTCTTTTCAACGACAGAAACTGGGTTTTTATTTTCTATGTATGAATAATAAATTGATATCTAGTTCAAGAGTACCATTTTTGACTCCGAAGGTTTAGAATATTCTGAATATCGATCTAAACCTATGAAAACAGACTCAATTTTTTATCGTTTGTTTAAAACATTTCCAGAGGCTTTTTTTGAACTCATCAATAGCGAAGCCACAGAAAAAACTACCTATGATTTTGCTTCTGTGGAATTAAAACAAACTGCTTTTCGGATTGATGGAGTATTTTTACCAGTTCCTATTGAAAGGAAGAAACCTATTTATTTTGTAGAGGTACAATTCCAGAAAGATCCAGAATTGTATGCTCGATTATTCTCAGAACTTTTTCTCTATCTGCGCCTTTATGCACCAACCAAAGCTTGGCGAGCCGTAGTTATTTTTGCCAGACGTAGTATGGAACCTACTGAAATAGAACCGTACCAGGTTTTGGTAGAAAGCTATCAAGTCACTCGGTTATATTTGAATGAATTAGGGGACATATCTGAACAATCCTTGGGAGTTGGTATTATAAAATTAATTGTAGAAACTAAAAAACGAACTCCTGGAGCCGCCAGAAATTTGATTGACAAGACCTATTCAGAAGTCACAGATACGTCACTGCAACGGTTGGGTCTAAACGTGTAAAAATCTGCCAGCCACAGGAATTATCCCCCCTAAAATTAACTAGTTTTGCACCCAAAATCTTGGGTTAGGGGGGATAATTCCTTTCAACATCGTTGGCGCTAAACCCATTACGTGTAATGAGGCTGGCAGATTTTTCCGGTTTTAATGAAACGGGAAGTTCTCGATTTGATTGAAACAATTGTCTTATACAAATTACCCCGCATTAGTCGTCAGGAGTTAACAAAGATGTTTAGAGTCAGTGATTTTGATATCAAGAAGACAAGATACTACGAAGAACTAAAAGAAGAAGTCAAGCAAGAACTAAAAGAAGAAGTCAAGCAAGAAGTTAAGGAAGAAG
>JAWQFQ010000307.1:0-5137 GCA_035967975.1 Scytonema sp. PMC 1070.18 | reverse complement strand
GCAAGAAGTTAAGGAAGAGGTCAAGCAAGAAGTTAAGGAAGAAGTCAAGCAAGAACTAAAAGAAGAAGTCAAGCAAGAAGTTAAGGAAGAAGTCAAGCAAGAAGTTAAGGAAGAGGTCAAGCAAGAAGTTAAGGAAGAAGTCAAGCAAGAAGAAGCGCTACAGTTAATTAAACGTCAACTTCAACGCCGAATTGGTTCAGTAAGTCAACCAATCCAAAAACGTATGAATCATCTTTCTGTAGAACAACTAGAAAATTTAGCTGAAGCACTTTTAGATTTTTCCAATGAAGGAGATTTAGTCAAGTGGTTGCAAGATAATTCCAACTAATTCACTTCCTAAACGATTCACTTAACTGTAAGCGTTCAGCCGTCAGCAATCAGCAATTAGCTTTTCGAGCTTTAGAGATGTTGTCCTTTAGCTCCGTTGTCTAAATAATAGAGCAAAATGTGCTTCAAAGCTGATGGTTGACAGCTAATAGCTGAACGCTTACCACTTAACAGTTATTTACGTTGTTAGAAACCCGGTTTCTTCAAGAAACCGGGTTTCTGAGAAATCAAAAAAGATTGTTACACTTACACCTGTGCAGCTGGCAAAGATAACTTTTCAGGATGGATTATCCTACCATCATTACTGTTATCAACAACAACCATTACGTCTTCTTGCGATATGTCTTCTGCTAACAATTGTCGAATCAGCCTTGCTATAGCTTTCTGCAACAGATGACTACCTATTTGTTGACCTAAGCGTTGTACCCCAGGATTAAATAACAACTGCGTTATACGAGGAGCAAGTTGCGCTGGGTCAAAACCACGAGTTTGTTGAAGAATACCCAAGATACGTTTAATATGATCTAAGGTTTGCTGTTGTTCTAGAGAAGCTGCAGGAGTTTCATTTACTGCTGTAATTCCTACTCTTTCACGCAATAAATATGTGAAGTTATGCAAAACATTTCTGGTGACAGCATCGAAACTTTTCACAGCTTCATCTATTAGTTTATCAAGAATAAAAGAACCGCGATCAGAAGACAGAAAGTCCACAGCTTGATTCATCACCAAATCAAAATCATAATCTTCACTATTACGAGCATTGCGTAATAAATTTTCCAAACGATTCCACCGGAATCTTCCTTCTTTAAAGAGTAAATCTTTAAGAGATGCTCTTAATTCAGGTGCTGGATCAGTTAACAAACGTTTAGCAACATAGGGATAAGCTTCACTGAGAACTTTAAAGTTGGGATCGATATAAATAGCAATTCCTTCTAGCGTTACCAACGAACGAATAATCAAAGCATAGTAGGGTGGTACGCGGAAAGGATACTCATACATCAAAGCTGAAAGGTCATCAGTGATACTTTTGATGTTCATCTCAGCTACGCTTGCTCCTTGAGCGTTGGCAAACACTCTGGCAAAAGCTGGAATAATTGGTGTTAAATCGGTATCTGGTGATAAGAAATCTAATTTTACGTAATCTTTTGCCAAGGCGTCAAAGTCGCGGTTAACGACGTGAGTGATCGCCTCTAACAAACCATAGCGTTGAGGCGGCTTAATCTCACTCATCATCCCAAAGTCGAGATAAGCCAATTGACCATCAAGCGTTGCTAACAAGTTACCAGGGTGGGGGTCAGCATGGAAAAAGCCATGTTCTAGCAGCTGGCGCAGGGAACATTGTACTCCAACTTCAATTAAGTAACGGGCGTCAATACCGTGGGCGCGAATTTCTTCTGTCTGAGTTAATTTGATACCGTTAATCCACTCCATCGTCAAAACACGACGGTTTGTATATTCCCAGTATATTTTTGGAACATAAACGTCTTTAAGATGACCATAAAGCTGGAAAAATCTTTCCGCATTCTCACCCTCATGAATGTAGTCCATTTCTTCAAAGATGCGACTACCCAACTCATCCAGAATACCAACAAGGTCGCTTCGCACCCGTTTCATCCTTTTCTGCGCCCAGCCAGCTAAGCGGCGGAGGATATACAAGTCAATGGTAATGCGATCGCGTAAGTCAGGTCGTTGAACTTTCACAGCAACTTCTTCACCAGTTCTCAACTTACCTTTGTAAACTTGTCCTAACGAGGCGGCTGCAATAGGTTGTGGCGAAAGTTCGGTGTAAATTTCCTTGGGAGGTGAACCCAGTTCTTCTTCAATAAATCTATACGCAATTTCATTGGGAAAAGCTGGTAATTTGTCTTGCAGTTGGGATAATTCCTCTAGATAGACGGGAGGAACTAAATCCGGTCGGGTAGACAAAGCTTGTCCAATTTTAATGTAAGCGGGTCCGAGTCCTGTCAGCAGTTCTCGCAGCTGAATTGCTCGGTGTTTATCATTTTTGACAACCACTCCCCGTCTGCTGTCCCACCATAAGCCAAATGCAAAGGTAAGAGTTGGTATTAAAACTGTGATGATACGTCGCAAGACTTGTAAGGGTCTTCTTTGATAATGCTCCTTAATCTCTTGCGGATCGTAATGGATTGATTCAGGTTCACCAATAGTCGCTAGTAACGCCTTGCGTTTTTGTTCCTGGCTCTGGGTTGGTGCGCTCATAACTTTAACTATCGCACCATTTTCGGGAACGTATTCAGTGACTGACAGGACTTCGCCTTGACGACTGTCTTCTGGGGGTGTAGGGGGGATTATCTTAGCATTCATGTAGCTCTACCACCGCATCGGATTTAGTATGTTAAGTATTGTAACAATGTGTAACGCTTAAGTGTAAATTTGAGAAAAATCATAACTTTTGAGGCTAAATCATTGCCTAAAGTTAGAGTGACTTTTATTTAATCTACTCCACAAAGAGGAAGACAACAGGAGAGGGTCAATTGACCAAAGGTACTGG
This sequence comes from Scytonema sp. PMC 1070.18, assembly GCA_035967975.1. Classification (GTDB taxonomy): domain Bacteria; phylum Cyanobacteriota; class Cyanobacteriia; order Cyanobacteriales; family Nostocaceae; genus Scytonema. Next base: position 2,298 of record JAWQFQ010000307.1, on the reverse strand, counting down.
TAAAATTTTGTTACCTGTAACCGATGACCTAATTAAAATAAGTCTATTGGCATCATCAATCTTTATCAAAGTCAAACTAAACTAGGTTTGGTACACTTAGCTATCAGCACTTCAGCTATCAGCAAAATAAATACCATCAAGCCAGTAGCCAACCAGACTGCACTCGTTAAATATTATCTGAAAGCTGAAAGCTGAAAGCTGAGTGCTAAAAGCTGACTGCTGAAAGCTGATAGCTAACGGCTGACGGCTAAAAGCATAAACCTAGTGTCCCTTAAATTAGAAGTATCCGGCGTCTGTCCTCACGGAGAATTTAGCTTGATGTTGTCTCTGTTGCATATAGAAAATTTTGCTCTCGTTGACCACCTAGAATTGGAATTCGGCGCTGGACTCAATGTGTTGACAGGAGAAACTGGCGCGGGAAAGTCAATTATCCTAGATGCGATTGATGCTGTCTTGGGTGGTAAAGTCTCTAGTCGTGTCATTCGCACTGGTACTAGTCGAGCAATGATAGAAGCTACGTTTAGCTCCAATTCAGCATTAGATGCGTGGTTGAGCGAACAGGAAATCGATTTAATTGATGATTCTGTCATTATCACTCGTGAAATCTCAGCCACATCCAGTAATGTCCGTAGTCGATCGCGAGTCAATGGCGTTTTAGTCAATCGACAAGTGATGACAGAACTACGCGATCGCTTGGTAGAAATCACCGCTCAAGGTCAAACCGTACAAGTGGGACAGTCAGCCCAAGTCCGTGACTGGTTGGATATGTATGGAGGAGACTCTATCATGCAACAGCGTCTGCTGGTCGCTTCTGCTTTTTCTGCTTATCAACAAGCCCACATAGCCCTAGAAAAACGCCGGACTTCAGAACGGGAACGCCTACAACAGCTTGACTTGTTGACTTATCAAGTCCAAGAACTCACAGCGGCTAACCTCAGCGAACCCGACGAAATGGAAAAACTCCTACAAGAGCGGGAGCGCCTCAGTCATGTGGTTGAACTCCAACAGATGAGTTATAAAGTCTATCAAGCTCTGTACCAAAACGATAATGAAGCCCCAGCTGCTGCTGATTTACTAGGAGACAGCGAGGCAGCACTAAATGATATGGTAGAGTACGATGCTCAACTACAACCACTGTTGGAAATGGTCAGAGATGCTCAAGCAACTTTGGTTGAAGTCGCAAGGCAAATGAATGCTTATGGGGAAGGATTGGAAGCCGATCCCCAACGATTGGAAGAAGTAGAGGAGCGGATTCGAGAATTAAAGCAAGTTTGTCGTAAGTACGGTCCAACACTCGCAGAAGCTATTGATTTCTACCAGCGCATTCAGGAAGAGTTAAATCAACTGAACGATAGCGAACAATCGATAGAAAGTTTGGAACAGCAAGAGCAGGAATCTTTTGAGAAACTGACTCAAGCTTGTCGGGAATTAACCCAGTGGCGCTCCAAAACAGCTACGACTCTAGAAGCAGAACTTATCAGGGAACTCAAGCCTTTAGCAATGGACAAGGTTAAGTTCCAAGTAGAAATTGTACCTACCTCTCCCACAGCCGCAGGAGCAGATAAAATCACCTTTTTGTTTAGTCCCAACCCTGGAGAACCTCTACAACCTCTAACAGAAGTGGCTTCCGGTGGTGAAATGAGCCGATTTTTATTAGCGCTAAAAGCTTGTTTTACTCAAGGAGAAGATGCTGCAACAATGATTTTTGATGAAATTGATGTCGGGGTATCCGGACGAGTCGCACAAGCAATAGCAGAAAAGCTACATCAACTCAGTCAAAGTAAGCAAGTATTGTGTGTGACACATCAGCCATTAGTTGCAGCAATGGCTGACCGTCATTTTAGGGTAGCCAAGCAAGTTATTAATACAGGAAATGGTAATAAAGCTAACAACGGTAGTACGGAACAACGAACCGTAGTTAGAGTAACAACATTGGATAATTTAAACAAACGTCGGGAAGAACTGGCTCAGCTAGCAGGTGGGAAATCTATACAAGAAGCGATCGCCTTCGCCGAATCATTACTAACTCAAGCCGCAGACCACCGTCGCAGAGAGAGAAATTAATCTCTTGTGGTACGGGCGTTTCGCCCATCATATCTCAGAGCAGATACTACTCCCTTTCCGCGCCTAACGCTAGTAGAACGGGCGAGGACGCCCGTCCCACAAGAGTTGGAGGTTGTTTGAAAAGTGGTTGGCTGTAATTTCAAGCACTGGTTGATCCCCCCTAGCCCCCCTTAAAAAGCAGGGGGGAAAATCTCTAACGGTCCCCCTTTTTAAGGGGGATAATGGTGGATGTGA
>JAWQFQ010000306.1:0-9045 GCA_035967975.1 Scytonema sp. PMC 1070.18 | reverse complement strand
CCCAATTTCCCCATTTTGTTCAATCTGAGCATTTTTCTGCTTGATGACTTGATACATATATTTTTAGCCTCCGTAGCTAGCAACTCCGGAGGCGATGATCTTATTCCGTATAATTGACATCTTGCACTTATTAAGATATAGCGAATATAATTCAAACTTACATCTTACTTGTGTCCCTATGAAGACTGAGTTTAAGGAAACTGCAATTTCTACATCCCAGCCTTCATCTCAAAAAGGGACACACAAGAGGATGATTCAAACCCTTCTGGGTTAGAAATTCTGCATACCTCCCATCTGCGCCAACAGACTTAGGGACTATATCAGTAGGCGGAAAACCAAGATGTCAAAACTGAAAAATTATCCATTAGGGTGTGGGCAAATCTGTCAAACAGTTGTTATCTTTCGTAATACATACAGAAACAAGTGTAGACAAAATAGAGTCCACCTAAATAACCCTGCTGGACTGCTAAGCTAATACCACTTTTACTCTTTGCTTTTAGGAGTTAATTATGAACCAACCTATCGAATTGACCTTAGAACAACAATTCAGCATCCGCTCATTTGCCACGCAAGTGCAGAACATGAGCCACGACCAAGCAAAAGACTTCTTAGTCAAGCTGTATGAACAAATGGTTGTACGGGAAGCCACCTATAAGGAGCTTCTCAAGCATCAATGGGGACTAGATTCTGGTTCCAGTTGGGCGTAGAGGTTTGATGCCGCAGTAGGCGACCTCCTTCTCTTGCTCGGTTCCAAAGAGGAAAGGAGCTGGGGATGCCGGGGCGTCAACGCAAAGGAGTCTTTCAACCCAGAAAATACAAAAAGAATAGTTAGGTCTACATCGTTTATTAGGACTGCGTAAACTGTGTAGTCTTGCGTTACATACACCTGAACTAGTCGTGCTTTGTTAGATCAAACTTCGGCACTGAAGCTAGATTGAATCAGGTCTGTGCTCTGCTTTTAACAGCACACCATAGATAGATGTATGAACTATGCACAGCTTCTAGTTTACCTAAATTATGCCTCCCATATTTTCTCTATTTACATTTCTTATAACTTTATTTAACAATCTACAAACATTACTGTAACATTAGTTAATGTGAACTAATGTATGAATGATAGATTGGTTACACAGGTAACAATAAAGTATATTCGCGATTAGCCAGAAAGGTCAAACGGAGAATCTGTATCTATCAGTTGTATTTTTGCCAAAATTTGCGGCTTAATTCTTTCGTACTCCGTTTTTAACAAGCTTTTGCTGACTTGTGGATCGGCGGACGAGTCCAGTGTGGAACTCATGTGAACCCATTCTTGCAGTCGTTGGCGTTGAGCACAGGCAATACTAGAAAGCAAGACGTGAGAGCAACGACCGGGAGTTTCGCGAGAAAAGAACAGTAGACGATAGTACCCAACCAGTCCCAGCAAACTAGTGATTTCGAGTCCAAAAGTTGTTTTTAGATCGAGATAATATGGTAACCATTTAGCACCATGCCTGCGATTGTAGATTAAGGTGATCCAAAGTACCATTGGATGAGGAGCAGTAATGAAAAGAAATTGATTGTAACGAGTACAAATAGAACGCTTTTCAATCTCTTGATGCGGTAGCATCACCCATAAAGCAGGTATAATTTCATTACTAATACTCCGGATGGGTTTGGGAAAAACAATATCAGCAATAGGTTTATTTGAGGGCCAAGCAGTTTTCCGTGCAATTTCATCTGTTAGCATGGGTACCAGAGTAACTGGCTTGGTTCTCTGTTCATTCTCCTGTTTCCCGGTAGAGTTACCAGTAGTGGTATGAGAGGGAAGAGGCTGTTTATCACTATTTTGTGGCAAAGTTTTGCGATTGCCGTAATATTCTTCTAAAGATGTTAAAACTTTGAGGATTTCATTAACATTTTGAGGACGAGAAGTTGAGGATTTAGCCAGACAGCTCATGACTAAATCCTCCAGTTCCTTTGGGACTTGTGCTCCAGGAGCAATCTCAGAAAATCGACGTGGTGACTGGTTGTGGTGAACTTTATACCAAGCACCAAAAGAGTGAGTTTTAGCTATAAAGGGCATTTTACCCGCAAGCATTTCATACATCATCACTCCTAAACTATATATATCAGCACGGTTGTCTAATTCCTTACCCTCCATCTGTTCAGGAGAAGAATAAGCTAAGGTTCCCAAGTAGTAGTTAGTATAATTGCTATCTGACTGTAATAATTTAGCAATACCAAAGTCTAAAATTTTGACTAATTCGCCGAAACTTGGGTCATGAATGACTAGCATATTACTAGGCTTGATATCACGATGAATAATGGGACAAATTTTGCCATCAACAGGTATCCCCTCATGGGCGCAATGCAATCCCATGCAAATTTGTCGCGCCATACTTAAAAATCTTGGTATACTCAGCTTTTGCTTACGGATGATAGTGCTAAGGTTTGTTCCTTGTAGATATTCCATCACGTAGAATGGCGTACCGTTTTCATCAAGTCCGTAGTCCATAACTCGGACAATGTGAATGCTTTTTTGTCCAAGCAAAGCACAGGTTTTAGCTTCTGTTTCAAAGCGTTCCTGTACCCGCATTTTGTGATTTTGGATTGATAAAGCAAGAAACTTGACAGCTACGGGAACACCTCCCAACAAAATGTCCTTTGCACGATAAACCCTACCCATTGCGCCAGTACCAATGACTTCCTGAATTTCGTAGCGTTTGCTGAGTAAGCGACTAATGTTAGGGTCTGACATAGAAAATAGGGGTGTGGGGTGTAGGGGAAGAGCTACTTTTACTATTTAGTTTTCCCAATTTTGCTCCAATTCATTAACTTTGAATCTCCCTTATACCCCTACACCCCTATTATCTGTCTCTCTACATTCGCTTCCATTGTGCTAGTTAAAAAATGACCACTGAGGATACCACTGGTTAAATAATAAGTATTTTCTGATACACGATGTAAGGTTTCAAAACCACTGCGGCGTTGGCGATCGCCCAGCATCCAATATCTCTGTATAATGGTTTCTGGTGCAATCCAGCCTTCCCCCTCTGCCTGACCTAAGAGATTATGCTGCAGTAAAAAAGTATACTGTCTTTCTCCCCGATCCAATCGTCCTTTGTATTGCAAAGCGATTTCCGAATGGTCACTACCTGGAAATATCAATTTTGTCGCCATTGAAAACCAGTTGTCTCGATTCCAAGCAACCAAAGTCAGCCCCTTAACAGGAATTGGCATACCATTGCGTTCTAGCCAAGTTCCTTGTAAAACCCAACGCCCTGGTTCCAATAAAAAAGAGTGTGCCACTTGTATGTTCCGATACTTACTTTTTCGTTAACAATTGTTATAAATACATTATTAAAACAATCTATATAACTCTAGCAATTCCAGAAAATAAATATGCATTACCCGAAAACCTTTGTAGGGGCGAACGGCTGTTCGCCCTCCTGTATGTATTGTACGCAACAACAGAACCGCTACAATTCGTGATTCTAAATTACTCTGCTTTTTGTAGTGTCATTTCCATAAGTATTTGCTGAGCACTACGTTCTGTTTCTCCTTCATGAGGACGGCGTTGTACGTATTTCCCATCGGGATGAAGTTCCCAAGCTTGACGATTATCTGTCAAGAAGATGTCTAAAATATCTTTGAGTTGTTTAGCAATATCAACATCTTCTACAGGGGTAACGGCTTCTACCCGTCTATCTAAGTTTCGAGTCATCCAATCTGCACTGCCAATGTAAATTTCCTCCTGTCCGTTATTCTGAAAATAGAAGATACGCGAATGTTCGAGGTAGCGTCCAACGATGCTAATCACCCGAATATTTTCACTCACTTCTTTAACTCCAGGACGCAAGCAGCAGATACCTCGGATGATTAAGTCAATTTGCACTCCAGCTTGAGAAGCTTTGTAGAGAGTTGCAATCATTTGTGGATCGACTAGTGAGTTCATTTTGGCAATAATCCGACCAGGATGACCATTTTGGCTATGGTCAATTTCTCGATGAATGAGAGAATTCATGCGATCGCGCATATTGACTGGTGACACTAACAGCTTGCGGTAGGACTGCTGTAACGAGTAGCCTGTGAGGTAATTGAACAAATCTGTCAAATCGGCTCCCAAATCGGCTCTACAACTAAGTAAACTCAAATCTGTGTAAAGCTTCGCTGTTTTAGGATTATAATTACCCGTACCGATATGGACGTAACGCTTAATATCATCTCCCTCTTTGCGTACTATTAGTGTAGTTTTAGTGTGAGTCTTTAGCCCCACTAATCCATAAACCACATGCACACCTGCATTTTCTAACTGTCGCGCCCAACTAATATTATTCTCCTCATCAAAACGAGCTTTTAGTTCAACTAAAACAGCCACTTGCTTTTTATTCTCAGCAGCTGTAATCAAGGCTTTGACAATTGGTGAATCACCAGAAGTGCGGTATAGAGTCATTTTAATAGCTAGCACATCGGGATCGACAGCGGCTTGAGTGATGAACAGTTCGACTGACTCTGAGAAAGATTCGTAGGGATGATGAACTAATAAATCCCGTTTATTAATGACTGAAAATAAATTTTCCCCATCCTTCATGTCCCGTAAGTTAGTGTCCTTATTCATCTCAGAAATTTGTTTGAGACGAGGAGGAACAATAGGCGTCCAAGGAGCATCTTTTAGGTCAGGTAAAGGTAGCCCCATAAAAAACATTAAATCTTTTAAGTTCAGTAGCCCCTCTACCTCATAGACATCAGTTTTTGCCACTTTCAGCCCTTGCATTAAGGTTTGTCGGATAAAATTAGAAGCAGATGCTTCAATTTCTAGCCTCACTGCAAATCCCTTAAAATAACGCTTGCTCACTTCCTGTTGAATTGCTAACAACAGGTCATCAGCTTCATCTTCCTGTACTGGAAAATCCGCATCGCGAGTCACCCGAAAAACGCAAGATTCCTGTATTTCCATACCAGGAAATAAAAAATGTAAGTGATGAGCGATCGCCTGTTCTAGGGGGATACCAGTCCAGACAGTTGGGCGATCGTCATGGTGGCGTTGTAATTCTTGAGGAAAAGCGATAAATCGAGGTAAAATATCAGGAACCTTCACTCTCGCAAAATTATCCTCTCCTGTCCTAGGATTTTTAACCACCACTCCCAAGCTCAAGCTCAGGTTAGACATATGGGGAAAAGGATGTCCCGGATCGACTGCTAAAGGAGTAAGGACAGGAAATATGTGTTTTTCAAAATAGCGTTCCAGGTAAAGACGCTGTTCTTGATTCAAATCTGCATAATTCAATAGATAAACACCCACGGTAGCAAGCTTGGGGCGTAGTTCTTGCTCAAAGAGACGGTGTTGCTGAACGATTTGAGGACGAAGCAGTTGTTCAATAGCATCTAACTGTTCTTGCGGTGTGCGTCCATCTGGAGTTAATTGATTAACCCCTGCTTCCACCTGCTCCTTCAGTCCCGAAAACCGCACCATGAAAAATTCATCTAGGTTAGAGCTAAAAATTGCTGTAAATTTCAGACGTTCTAAAAGCAATGTTCGAGAATCCAAAGCTTCATGTAGAACTCGGTTATTAAACTCCAGCCAACTCAACTCCCGGTTGAAATAATACTGAGGGTCGTTCAAGTTAACAGTTGATTTGCTTTCTTTAGCTTTAGGCATGATTTTACACTCTAAACTAAAAAGTCATCGTAAGCACTCAGCTATTAGCTGTCAGCTTTCAGCTTTTCAGCAGATTTTATTTGGGTTCTCGCGCATACTACTTTTCAAAACATCTATACTACTGATGACTAATAGCTGAAATGCTGAATACTTACAAGACATCAAATAATGTAGTTTATTTTAAAGATTTATGATAGAGCCAAGCTATAGCAATCCTAAATCATTCACAAAAGATAAGAAACCCGGTATCTTTGAGCTACCGAGTTTCTAGTGGTTCCAATTTTATAAATTAAATAGATTGCTATCTTACATAAGAATTTCATCAGTGAACTCGTCTTAATTATTATCAAGATTTCATCAATTGATTAATAGAAAGTTAATAAATTATTATTTATCGGTTAAATACTTCTCCTGCTCGGTTAACAATAGTTGAGGAGCCAGAGACCCGGTATCTTAGCGATACTAGGGTTCTAACTTTCGCTTATCCAAGTAGTATTGAAATACTCCCTTCCCATGAGAAGAGTACCTATTTAAAAACCGCAGAGACGCAGAGGACACAGAGATAAGATTTTAGAGAAATCATGGTAATTCTAGACTGGGAAGAGAATCAATACTTGTCGGTTAATAATAGTTGAGAAGCGAGAAACCCGGTATCTCTCCTTTCACATTGCTATCTTTGATAAACCTCTCCGAGCAAAACTTCTTGACGTGCTCCTGTCACAGTTGGTAAGTTACCAGGAATACCCATTTGTCGCCAATAAGCCAAAACAGCAAAGGAAATCGCTTCTTTAAAATCAGCACTCAATCCGACTTCATCTGTTGTCATTACTGTTGCAGATGGTAACAATTGTTGTATCCGGCTTTTGAGATAGAGATTGCGGCTACCACCTCCACACAGTAACACCCGTTGTGGCATTTGCGCTAAAAAAGTGCGGTAATTATAAACAATCGAAGCGGCTGTAAGTTCTGTTAGAGTTGCTAGAAAATCCTCTGGACTGAGTTGATAAGCTTCAGCGTCTTTCAAACATTGATGGAAGTAGGAGACACCAAATAATTCTCGACCTGTGGACTTGGGTGGTGGAAGTTGAAAGTAGTCTTGACTCAACCATTGTTCTACTAAAGAATAGCAAGGAGTACCACTCGCCGCCCAAGAACCATTTTCATCATAGGTTTTCTCGCCATTTGTTAAATGCTGTACCGCCAAATCTAAAAGACTATTCCCTGGTCCAGTATCCCAACCGCAAATCTTTTCCAACCAATTGTCACTACGAGGAGGTATATAAGTAAGATTACCAATCCCGCCGATGTTTTGAATACATCGAGATTCTTGAGAATGACTTAACAAAGCTGCATCTATACGAGAAACTAGGGGCGCACCTTGACCTCCCACTGCAACATCTGCTACACGAAAATTACTTACAGTTGTTAACCCCGTGAAATTGGCGATCGCCGCACCACGTCCAAGTTGGAGGGTGTAACCAAGTAGGGTGTAGGGTGTGGGGTGTGGGGTGTGGGGGGAATATTCTATTTCTTTATCTCCTCCTAAGCCCCTGAGTCTTTGAACCCCTGCTCCGTTTGGTGGTCGATGATACACTGTTTGTCCGTGGGAGCCAATAATGGTAGCTTTTTGGTGACCGTTTTGAATACTTTGTGCTGCTTGGGAAAAAGCTAGGGCGATCGCATCATCTAATACTGCTAATTCTGCCATAGAGACAGCCGCGCCCGCACAAACAGCCAAGATACGCTCTCTCAGGTCTGGTGGGTAAGGATAAGTTTCACCAGCCACTAACTCAATTTTTATATCTAAATCTTTACCGGAAATATTAACTAAAGCTGCATCAATACCATCAACAGACGTACCACTTATTAAACCAATGACAAGAACCATGGGAATTATGAATTATGAATTATGAATTATGAGTTATGAGTTATTATATCAGTCCTAATACTACTCGGATAAGCAAAAATTAGAAACCCGGTTTCGTAAGAGTTACCGGGTTTCTGGAGTCTCGACTATTGTTAACCGAGCAGTATTGATATCAGTCCTAAATAATTCTTGAAAAAACCTATTACCTATTGCCTATTACCTATTGCCTATCTTCTAAGATTATTATATATTCTTTTCTTCAGAAATAATATGTAAATCGACATTTTTCAAAAAGCGTAGCAGCTTGTGTGTTAAAGAACCTTTTAGGAGTATTTGCAATCTTGACCTTTGACTTGCACCTATGACAATTTGAGTGATACGGTATTTTTCAGCAACTCCTGCGATCGCTTTGGCTATATCATGATTATTAACACAAAGGAATGTCCCTTCAAATTCTTGAGTCAGTTTTTCACAAGTTTCCACATATAAACTTTCTTCCTTAGTCAGGAAACGGTCTGGTTCAGCGACGTATAAACAAAAAAGAGGAGCGTTCATATAATTAGCTAGTCTAGCCCCTCGGCGTAACAACTGTACTGAGTTAGGATAAGTTGAAACACATACCAAAACCCGTTCGTGAATATTGAAAAATTGACCTTCTGGGGTAGAAGCGACAGCATCTTCCTCAACGTTATCTGCTACCTCTCGCAGCGCTAACTCGCGTAAAGCAATAAGATTGCGGCGTTGAAAAAAGTTATCAAGGGCTTGTTGAATTTTTGGCTGTGCGTAAATTTTGCCTTCAATTAACCGTTCCTGTAAAGTCTCTGGCGTCACATCTATGACCACAATTTCATCTGCTTCATCAAGAATGCGATCGGGAATTCGCTCTCTGACAACGACACCAGTAATCCTTGCTACTAAATCATTCAGGCTTTCTAGATGTTGAATATTCATTGTGGAGTAAACATCAATACCTGCTTCCAAAATAACTTCAACATCTTGGTAGCGTTTTTCTAAGAGCGAACCCGGAACATTGGTATGAGCGAGTTCATCGACTAAAGCCAGTTGGGGTGACCGGGCTACAATCGCATCCGTATCCATTTCTGTAAGAACCAACCCACTGCGAGGAATTTGTTTGCGGGGTATAATTTCTAAACCTTCTGCTTTTTGCGCCGTTTCCTTACGTCCGTGAGTTTCCACTAGCCCGATCGCCACATCAATCCCCTCGTTTTTGAGTGCGTGAGCTTCTTCGAGCATACGGTAAGTTTTTCCTACCCCTGGAGCCATACCGATGTAGATTTTATGTTTCCCCCGTCGTTGTAAACTTAAGTCATTTGGCATATTGATAGTTGTTAGTGGATAGTGGATAGTTGTTAGTGGATAGTGGATAGTTGTTAGTGGATAGTGGATAGTGGATAGTTGTTAGTGGATAGTGGATAGTGGGTGTCGAACAATTAAATTGACTTTATTTAAAATAATATCTTTTTCCTACTAACTACTAACTACTAACTACTAACTACTAACTACTAACTACTAACTACTA
>JAWQFQ010000305.1:596-9060 GCA_035967975.1 Scytonema sp. PMC 1070.18 | reverse complement strand
GTTTCTTGTACTCGCTCTTGCTCAAGATTTCTTTCTGCTCGGCAAGCCAGATGGCGTGGGCGAGAATGTTTTCTGTAGCTTGGTTTAATCCGTCGAACGAAGAATCCTGGTTTTGTGTTATCATAAATTGTTTTGTTTTATTTTATTTTTGGCGATCGCACGAATTCTTATCGGAATGGCGATCGCCTTTTGTTTTCCTGTATATGCAGCGTGCAAATTGCAATATAATTTATCTTACAGCAAAAGAACCTTGCCTGCTACAATAAAAAGGAGAAATTATTTTTGAGAAGCTAGTGGCGAGCTGACTACTAATGCATAAAGGAGAGAAACTATTAGAGTAGATAAACGACAAAAAGGCTCTCAAGACATGATTCGATGGAGACTTAGAATTCTGATGGCGGAGAAAAAAATTAGCAATAAAGAACTGTCCGAGCTGTCAGGAATTCACCGCACGTCTATTTCTAAGCTCAAAAACACTGATGAGATTGAGCAGATTAGTGGCAGAGTGATTAATAGTTTGTGCAATGCATTAACGATTGCTTATCGCGCCAGAGGGGACAACCGAACCATCACTCCTAACGACTTGTTTGAGTACACTTTTGATGGCGATGACAATTCCCCAACATCTATCTCAACGGAAACTCCGGTGGTTGGGGATACCGACATTTCCTCACAATCACGTGACTCTAAAGGAACAACGAAAGCTAGCGCTCAACTTGTCTGGTTCATGATTAATGAGGAGCCCGCTTGATTCTTATCATACGTACTCCCGCCACCCCAGAGCAGAGGTCGCAGATGTTGGAGGAACTGAAGTTTTATATTAGGCTAGCAGTCGATATCGAGCGCCGCATCTTGGCTGGCGGGGCCCAAATGCATTACCTGTGCGAACAAGCTTTGCTTGAAGATGGAAGCTCTCAAAAGAATATTTGGGGGGCGGGGTTTATGCCCGTCAATCAAAAAATCACTTATGATTCGCTCATAAATATTCGCCCCCGCCAAAACAATCGTTCAATGGAAATACTTGACTTCGTTGCTCAAAAACTTGCAGTTAAAGGTACAAGAATTACAATTAGCGCTATTCCTATAGATTTAGCTGTAGCCTACTGGTTATACTTAGCATCAAAGTCTTGGGAGCCTGCAATAGTGCTTGTTAGGGCAATATCAAATAGTAAAAAAGGAAAGGACAACCCTTTCTCTGATTACTCAGGAATGAAAGTATGTTTGCCAAATACAAAGCGTAGAAACGTTAGTTTCTCAAGAGAGAAGCTTTGTCAATTAGCTCTTGCTGAGGAATTAAGTGGAGAAACAGAAGTAGTGACTCCAGTGGGGGAGATAGATATTTTAACAGTGACAGAGATTATAGAAGTAAAGCCAGCTAAACATTGGAAGTCCGCGCTTGGTCAAATTTTAGCTTACGGGCATTTTTACCCTAGTCATCAAAAAAGAATTCACTTGATTGGTTGCGTACATTCCCAAGTTAAGAAAAATTTGGAAGACATTTGTGCTAACTATCAAGTGGTAGTTTCATGGGAGTAAAGACTGTTTCGCCAATGTTAGCGAACAGATTTTCTAGGCGGGTGAGCCGTTCTGAGGTGCTTGGTGGTTGTGCGTTGGTCATTTTTACTCCTTTTCTTGACGTTTTTTGGCGATCGCATCATAGACCAGTAACTTAACCATTTGGCTCATGGATCGCTTTTCGTCCTTTGCGATCGCTTCAATTTCTTCATAAAGCTTTAAATCGTCGTCATCAGTGAAATATATATTTAAACGTTTTCCTTGCGGCATGGTATATGGCGCGTTTATCGTTGGTTGATACTGTCTTTTATTTCTTATGTTTTGGCGCATTGGACTTATTTATCGACAGCGATCGCCTCGAAGAATCTACCTGACTGGGGAGAAGCCGCAGAAATTGCGTTCCAAACCATGTTTACCCATTTGGCTGTGTTACTTCTTTTACAAGATATTGAACGCCTGAGAGAACTGGCACTTAGTCAGGGAATTGACATTCAAATTTCCAGGTGCAAGATATAAGGGACGGACAAATGTATATTTAGAAATACTTTCAGCCATTTTTAGGCTAAATTTTATGAGTGGAATTGAAGGTGTCACTAAGGTTTAATAATGGTTTTATTTTTTAACTGATAATGTTAACTTTTACACTTACTTTATCTTTGTTGGGGCGATGAGAAAACGAAGGACTGTAACCATAACATGAGCGCTCGGTAAACCCAATTCGGGAAAAAAGCGAAATGATGTCAAGCGATCGCTTGAAGTTTCAGTGGATGTTTGAAAAGTCGGGCAGTTTGTAAAAAAGCTCTCTCGGTATACTCTGTGAATAGATAGGGCTTGCTGAGTAAAATTGGAAGGTAGGACAGATAAGGGTTTCAAGCCTTTTTTTGCCAAACAAGTGCAAGCTCATAACATTTATGGTCTCAAAAACCTTGTACTTTCGTAGCGCGATCGCTCACCCATCTGCCAGAACGAACCATGAATTGCGATCGCTCGAACGCACACTTATGCACCCTCACAACTATCCACTGAAAGTGCATTCACCAGCATTTTTGACCTAAACAGCGCACCCTAAAGTCGCCTCATCCGGTGCGATCGCTTGGGTGTGGAAGTGTGCCAATTGTCAACTTAGGTCAGTTGCGTAGCGCTCTCCCTACCCAATCGCGTAAAACTACCCAACAGTTAAATAAATGTTAACCACATGAATTCTAATTCTGTGGTAAACTTGGCAGCTAGGATTAAATTCGGTACGCAATTTGTTTTTATCTACTAGCAAGTGTTTCTCCGAATCTAACTCTCAACGTCACATGATTCAGGAGATGTTTTATGTCAATCTATATTGGTAATTTATCCTATGAGGTCGGAGAAAATGACCTCAAGCAAGTTTTTGCAGAGTATGGAACTGTGAAGAACGTCCAGCTTCCAACAGACCGGGAAACGGGTCGTCCTAGAGGTTTTGCTTTTGTAGAAATGTCATCCGAGGCAGAAGAAGCAGCTGCAATTGAAGGTCTAGACGGGGCTGAATGGATGGGTCGCGATTTAAAGGTAAACAAGGCTAAGCCAAAAGAAGACAGAGGTTCTTCATTTGGTGGTGGTAGACGAGGCAACAATAGTGGTGGATACTCCAAACGCTATTAAGTCAGTTGTGCCATACACCAAACAGTAGACAAAACTGGATAAATAGTACGTTTGCTCTTGATCTAGCTAGAGTCATAAGTCAAAGGCTGTTGATGCAATGGAAGTCATGCACGAGCGCAACGCTCACAACTTCCCCCTTGACTTAGCTGCAGTTGAAGCACCTGCTCTCAACGCTTAATAAATAGTATCACTAAAACTCAAGAGCGTCCTCCACAGGGGACGCTTTTTGCATATTTTAAAACCTCCGGAGAAATTCGAGCCAAAAAATCCGGAATGCTGTCATTCAGTTTTGTAGTTAAGGTCAACAAAAACAAATTTAACTTATTTATTTGAAAGCTCTATATTTAACCCAAACCACGCTGTTATATGCAGTGTGGTTTTATACATTGTAAAGAGCATCAAATGTGAAGCGTAAGAAGAAAAAGACAGTTAAACTCAAGCCCAAGTTCATGCTCAGCTGTCGATGTTCTTTGATGGGTCTATCAAGCTTTGCTGCTTTTCTAGTGTTCATGCGTTGTTGTAGTGGTGTCAAGTCGCTTTGCTCCAATTCGTAGTTCGTAATTCGTAATTCGTAATTATTACACCCTCAATCTAATTCGTAGTTCTAATTCGTAATTCGTAACGAGGATAAACGTTGAAGTAATAAGTTTTCCGCATGAAGTGAAAAACCGACTCAAGTCCGGAGCGCCGAATAATTCAAGAATTTTTAATTACGAATTACGAATTACGAATTGCGCGTAGCGCTTGACCGTAGCGATCGCCAATTTGCCAGTTTTTGTAATGAATCCGCTTCATTTTTTCATAACCCCTGGGAATGCAATAAAGAGTGATTATACGGAAGCAATTGCTTAATCAGTACTTTACAATCTATCAATCTTAAAAGAACTCATAGCTAGAGCCGCTTGGGAGTCATGCGAAGAGTGCGATCGCAGCTCGATAGCTGAGGGAGCAAATACTCATGATAAATAGCTTGCTTTCACACATGAGTGGATGAGCTATAAACCTACCTTTAAATACTGAAAATACTTCCTTTCTTTTTATTCTCATTTACCAAAGCTTATTGACAAACCATGAAGGAGCTTTATATGGCTACAAAGTTTACTCCGTCCGGGTTTTACCCTTTTCCTTATATAGAACTCAGGTTATTAAAACACAATTATTTCCCCATACCCCACACCCCACACCCTACACCCTATGTTTCTTCAACAGATGACAGGACTTTAGGTTGCATATGGTGTAGGTCATGCAGTACCCTTTCGATTTCCTCGTGATTAAATTTGTAGTATTCTGTCAAATCCTTAATGGGATAATTAAAGTCTCGATACCGATGTTTAAAGTATAATTCTACGTTTCCTCTATGTTTCCAAGTTCCTAATACTTGAAGTGCAAAAGTTTGATAATATTTGCTTAAATCTCTCTTAATTTCTGCCACTCTCTCATCAAGAGGTCTTTGGGTAACTCCTATCTTATACAAAGTTTCTTGATTCGTTTGAATTTCTAAAAAATACAAAGTCCGAGATAAAATCCTTTGTAATTGAGTTCGATATAATTTTAAGTCAGTTAGCCGATAGAGTAAATCGGGAGCGTTTTTGTGTAAAGCGTGTTCTACAGCTAACTCTAACTTCAATAAAATCTTGAGAATTAGGGGTTCTTGAACTTCATTAAATAATCTTAATTCAAGTGCTCCCATAGGAATTTTCCCAAGGTTAGTAAATTCATAGGTAGGTGGGAAGGTATAAACAT
This sequence comes from Scytonema sp. PMC 1070.18, assembly GCA_035967975.1. Classification (GTDB taxonomy): domain Bacteria; phylum Cyanobacteriota; class Cyanobacteriia; order Cyanobacteriales; family Nostocaceae; genus Scytonema. The sequence continues at coordinate 4,170 of JAWQFQ010000305.1, read as the reverse complement.
TTTTTTGTAATAATCCTGCTTTGATGAGTCCAAGGGGAACTAAATCGGGACTGATAAATAAATTGTGCGAACCATACTCTTTCCAGAGTAGTTTTAATTTCTCCAACTCTTTACCTGATAGGGAGATGTTAAAATTCTCATAGAGTGGTAGGGTTGGAAATTCGCGTTTAGCCACCGGACGACAAGTTTCTTGGTTGTGTGCGAAGTGGTGTTCTTTCACTTTTCCTTTCTTGGCGATTAATCCTTGATTGCAGTACGGACACTTAAGGGAAGTTTTGCCACTGGGAACATCTTCAATACATACAAGTTCTTCATTATCCAAGCCAAATTTCAACCACATAAAAAATGTACCTTTTATCGACCCTGTTTTATACTAATGGTGCTATGCAAGCAGTAAGTTTTTGATTCTCGTGAATTTACGCCGTTTAATTCCATTTTTTGATGACTCAGTGTCCAGTTGGGCTCTTGAGGCGCGTTTATTGCGCTGGTTAACAATGATTTGGCTATTTGTGGGGTTGGTGATGTTGTTTTCCGCCTCATACCCCGTTGCTGATGTCCGTCAGCAAGATGGACTGTACTACTTTAAACGTCAAATCCTCTGGGTAGTCGTAGGTTTACTACTATTCAATATTATTGTCAATCTGCCTTTACGTAGAATTTTAAATCTATCTCACTGGTTGGTCATCCTGTTGTTAGGGGTGATTATCCTAACTTTAGTTCCGGGATTGGGAAAGAAAGCTTTTGATGCATCTCGGTGGATAGCGATCGGACCAATTCCAATTCAACCCTCGGAGTTAATCAAACCTTTTTTGGTACTGCAAAGTGCGCGACTTTTTGGTCAGTGGGATAGGTTGAGTTGGCGCGTTCGCTTTTTTTGGCTGGGTATTTTTGGTCTTGTCATTCTGGGAATTTTGGCACAACCTAACTTAAGTACAACAGCGCTTTGCGGTATGACAATTTGGCTAATTGCGCTTGCGGCTGGTTTACCTTATAAGTACTTGGGAGGAACAGCACTTGGGGGTATTCTGTTGGCAGGGCTAAGTGTTAGCATTAAAGAATACCAGCGTAAAAGAATCATGTCTTTCCTAGACCCTTGGTCAGATCCCACAGGGGACGGCTATCAACTTGTGCAAAGTTTGCTGGCTGTTGGTTCTGGCGGAGAGTGGGGTGCTGGGTTTGGTCTTTCACAACAAAAACTGTTTTATTTACCAATCCAAGACACCGATTTTATTTTTGCCGTATTTGCTGAAGAGATGGGCTTCGCTGGCGGTATAGGACTGTTAGTATTACTAGGTCTATATACGACTTTAGGATTAATTGTCGCCCTAAAATCTAAACAAATCGTACATAGATTGGTAGCGATTGGGATTACAACCGTTATGGTGGGACAATCGTTACTTCATATCGCTGTCACCACTGGTGCTTTACCGACCACTGGTTTACCATTACCCATGTTTAGTTATGGTGGTAATTCCATGATTGCTAGTTTACTGGACGCTGCTTTACTTATTCGGGTAGCGCGAGAAAGTAATGAAGCTGAAGTTGTACCCTTGCAAGAAGAATCAGAGAGGCGGCGGAAACGGCGTTTGTTTCAAAGAAATTCATAGTCGGTTATGAATTTTCAGCCTTCATGTTCGGATAAACACTAAGCTTAGACGTTGCATACGCTAAAGCGCAACTACGAACAAATTATTTCATAAGTTATTAACTGAACATGATATCACGCAAAGACGCAGAAACGCGAAAGTTTTCCTTGCGCCTTTGCGTGAGCTTTTTATAAGTATGAGATTAAGTTGTATATTCTGCGTTAATCTTCACGTAATCGTAACTTAAATCGCAACCCCAAGCTGAACTAGAACCAGAACCATTGCCAAGACTGACGACGATCGCAACCGTATCTTCTTTCAAGTAAGCACCCTCTGCTGCTTTTTTCAAATAAGCATTAGCAGCCCGACGGTCAAAGGGGAGTGGTTGACCATTCTCCATCAACACGAAATCTCCCAGTTGAATTTTCAAATCTTCTTGTTCAAAAGGAACTCCTGCACGTCCGGCTGCTGCGGCGATACGTCCCCAGTTGGGGTCACGTCCGAAAATGGCAGATTTGACCAGCGAAGAACCTGCAATTGTTTTGGCGACTTGACCTGCGGCTTGTTCGTTATGCGCCCCTGTGACTTGCACTTCTATCAAACACGTTGCACCTTCACCATCACGAGCGATCGCCTTTGCCAAATGCTGACATACTGCTGTTAACATTGCTTCTAATTTTTCCGCTTCTGTACCCATTTCTGTAATAGCCGGGGTGCGGGATTGACCGTTAGCAAGGGCGATTAAGCTGTCATTAGTACTTGTATCGCCATCAACGGTAATAGAATTAAAGCTTTTCTCCGTTGCGCGGCTCAGCATCTGCTGCCATAGGGTGGGAGAAACTGCTGCATCACAGGTTACAAATGCAAGCATGGTTGCCATATTAGGATGAATCATCCCGGAACCTTTAGCAATACCGCCTATTCTCACTGGGCGATCGCTGATTGTTGTTTCGAGCGCAATCGATTTTGTGACCAAATCTGTTGTGATAATTGCACCTGCTGCTGCATCTGACCCTGTTTCAGAAAGAGCGGCGACCAGTTTGGGAATTCCGGCTTTGAGTGTATCCATAGGAATGCGTTTCCCAATCACCCCGGTAGATGCTAACAGCACCAATTCTGAAGAGATATTCAGTGCTTCCGCTAGCGCCTTCGCAGAGTCTAAAGCATCTAACCAGCCGTCAGGACCAGTGGCGGCGTTTGCTTGTCCGGCGTTACAGAGGATAGCACGAGCTATATGCTTGGCTTGCAATCGCTGGCGACAATAATCTACACAAGCAGCTTTGACATGACTGGTGGTAAATACACCTGCGGCGATCGCTTCCACATCTGACAATATCAAAGCTAAATCCGGTAATCCTGAAGGTTTCAGTCCGGCTGTTATTCCTGCTGCACGATATCCCCTAGGCGCTGTGACACCACCAGTTATTTCCTGCCAGTCTGCCATTTAATTTGCCCCCCAAAACTTTTTTATATGCTCGACTGGCGATTATACCAAGCTTTGGGGTGTAGGGTGTGTAAGAAAGGATGTGGAATGTAGCTAAATTTGCCTATATATAAAGAAGAGAGAGCCACTCAGGTAGCTCTCCAGATCATCAGGGTGCATCTTTTAATAACATAATACAGCATTTTAGGGATGCTTGGTGAAACCCCTCATTTATTTTTTTGTCATAAAACCCATATAAATGCGGAATACGTTAACAACTGCAAAAAAAAGAGAGAGCCACTCAGGTAGCTCTCCAGATCATCAGGGTGCATCTACTTAACATAGTATATCACTTTTGTGATGAGGGGCAAGACCCCCTATTTGATTTTTCTCTAAAATTTTTTAAAATCTCAAAAAACAGTATTTTTCCCTACACCCCTACACCCCCACACCCTTACACCCCTAAATCTACCGAGAATAAGGCAAAAAAAAAGAGAGCCACTTGGGTAACTCTCCAGATCATCAGGGTGCATCTACTTAACATAGTATATCACTTTTGTGATGA
>JAWQFQ010000305.1:0-496 GCA_035967975.1 Scytonema sp. PMC 1070.18 | reverse complement strand
GGGGCAAGACCCCCTATTTGATTTTTCTCTAAAAATTTTTTTAAATCTCAAAAAACAATCTTGTTCCCTACAGCCCTACACCCCTAAATCTACCGAGAATAAGGGACTTCCAAAAAATAAATTATCCATCTTGTGGTACGAGCGTCCCCACGTGTCCTTTGAATCTGTAACCAGACCACCTGTTCCCTTCTAGGTAAAATCAGGGCGTAACGCCGCACCTACCTTAGGGCTCATATAAATCAGTGGTACCAATGACGTCTGAGACAGACGTACCACAAGAGATTGTTGGATACTTTTTTATTTGGAAGTTCCCAAAGCAAAAAAAAAGAGAGCCACTTGGGTAGCTCTCCAGATCATCAGGGTGCATCTACTTAACATAGTATAGCAGTTTTGTGGTGAGGGGCAAGACCCCCTATTTGGTTTTTTACTAAAAATTTTTTTAAATCTCAAAAAACAGTATTTTTCCTTACACCCCTACACCCCTACACCCCTACAC
>JAWQFQ010000304.1:0-9261 GCA_035967975.1 Scytonema sp. PMC 1070.18 | reverse complement strand
CGTATAAGTGTAGGTAGGTGAGATGTAGAACGATTTAGGCGGTATGGGACGATGGTGGGCTGTTTTTTTTTTTTTTTGAAAGCAGAAGGCGTAATGCGTGTTCCTGAGTTGTCGGGTGGGCTTGGCGTTTAGCATACAAGGGGTGTGGGGGTGTAGGGGTGTAGGGGTGTAGGGGGAAGAGATGTTGTAAGGAAAGTGCTGTTTACCAAAACCCCGAAAAACTTATCCAAAGACTCTGCACCCCTACACCCTTATATCTCTAGACTCTGCCCCTCTACACCTTATCGTGATTGATAGTTTAAATTTTGTGCCTGTTGCAATAATCGAGCTGCATTGTTTGCCCACTGAGGATTTTTTTGAGCGTTGTATAAATCTCGCGCATATTGTAGTACCTGTACGGCATCTGGGTATTTTCTTAGTTGTATAAAAACTAACCCTGCTCCATAGTAGGCATTGGCATAATTAGAATTGGCTTCAGCCGATTTTCTAAACGCTTCTAATGCTTCTTTGAATTTACCTTGGCTAAATAAAATTGTTCCAAGATTGTAGTGAGCTTCTGAGTATTTGGGATTGATTTTTACTGCTTTACGAAATGATTCTTTTGCCTTATCTGTTTTACCTTGTTGTAAGTAACAAATGCCCATATGGTAAGGCGGCTCTGGTGCATTTTTACTGTACTCTATCGCTTTTTTAAAGGATGCGATCGCCTGTTCGCAATCTCGTTGTTTTTCCCTTAACAACCCTAAGTTATAATAAGCGACTCCCAGGGTAGGATCTAGTTCTATAGCCCGTTGTAAGTACTCATTCGCTTGTTGCAAATTGTATCCTTCCAATAGCGCCCCTCCCAAATTTGCATAAGCTAGAGCAAACTTGGGGTCGGCTTGGGTGGCTCGATAAAATGCATCCGCTGCTGGTTGTAATTGTCCTATTTGGCGCAGTGCTAATCCTAAGTTGTAGTGTGCTGGCGCTAAATCGGGATCGATTTCGGTTGCTTTCCGAAATAATGCGATCGCATCTTCTACTCTTCCCACTTGAATCGCTCGCAACCCCTGACTTAAATAATCTGTCGAACCACTATCAACGTACTGTGCGAGTAAGGGGGAGGAAGCAGCTGTGTGATGAAGCAGCCCTGCGGACAAGTTTCCCAGTGCAGACGACTGGGGTTTGGGAGAGGCTGAGGAAGGGGAAGAGAAAAAGCTATTGCTTACTAATATTAAACCTAAAAGAACTGGAAGACGGTAGTTGTTAAGCACTAACTGCATAACTTTTCTATTTTTCAACATTTTTAGTTATACTTTCTTTACAAACTTTTTGTTACAAACAATTTATTCACATAAGTTTAAGTTTATACAACCTTTTTTAGAAGATTTAATTTTTGTTGCATCAAACATTACGAGACAATACGATTTCTACTGTGCTTCTTAAAGTAGAGATAATCTCAGATTAAAGACAGGATAATTTTTCAATAACAGCTTTTGAATCCTTAATTACTTAGGATAACGCGGCTAGATATGGCTAGCTGCTCAGGAGGTTTTATGAACGAAAAAGTTAAGTCGGGTTCGCGAAATGTAGCAATTGTTGGACCATACTTGAGTGGAAAAACGACGTTACTGGAAAGTTTGCTATTCGTTACAGGAGCAATTAACCGTAAAGGCACAATCAAAGATAGCAACACAGTAGGAGATAGCGCAGCTGAAGCTCGCGATCGCCAAATGAGTGTAGAAGTGAGCGCTGCTAGTACCGAGTATAACGACATTCGCTTCACATTCGTTGACTGTCCGGGAAGCGTAGAATTTGCTCAAGAAACTTACAACGCCCTCATGGGAGTGGATGCAGCAATTGTTGTTTGCGAACCCATTACAGACCGAGTCCTCACCCTTGCTCCTCTGTTGAAATTCCTTGACGATTGGGAAATTCCTCACCTTGTCTTTGTCAACAAAATGGATCGGGCAAATATCAACGTTTTAGATACACTACACGTCCTGAAATCCGTTTCCAGCCGTCCCCTCGTGGCGCATCAGTATCCAATCATGCGAGGAGAACAGCTCATTGGCTTTATCGATTTAGTGAGCGAACAAGCATACCACTACCACCAAGGAGCTGCTGCTGACCCCGTTCCCTTCCCCGAAGAACTAAAAGAAGAAGAACATTTAGCAAGAGCAGAAATGCTCGAAGCTCTAGCAGATTTTGACGACCATTTACTAGAAGAACTTTTAGAAGACATCGAACCTCCCCAAGAAGAAATCCTCAAAGACTTGAAAATGGAGTTGGGGGCTGATTTGGTTGTACCCGTTTTCTTTGGTGTTGCAGAACAAGATTACGGTGTACGCCCACTGCTCGACGCTCTGCTCAAAGAATCTCCCGAACCAGAAACGACAGCCGAACGTCGTTTAAAATCAAAATCTGGCACAACACCTTTGGCACAAGTTCTCAAAACCTACTACACTCCTCAAGGTGGCAAACTATCATTAGTGAGAGTTTGGCAAGGTAAATTAACAGATGGAATTGTCTTGAATGGGGTTCGTGCAGGTGGGTTGTACCGTCTGATGGGACAACAACAGCAGTCAATTAATGAAGCTGGTGCTGGTGAAATTGTTGCTATTAGCCGCTTAGAAGGTATTAAGACTGGAGATACCCTTTGTTGCGATTCCCAATCGGTAAAGAAATTACCTGTCGCCGAGCAACTCGAACCAGTTTATGCTCTAGCTATTACTCCTGAAAAACGCAATGATGAAGTTAAGCTGAGCAGTGCAATCACTAAACTCCTCGAAGAAGATCCTTCTCTTGCATGGGAGCAACACGGTGATACTCACGAAGTTATCTTTTGGGGACAAGGCAATATTCATTTACAAGTGGCTCTAGACCGCTTGTCCCGTAAGTATAATCTTCCAATGACAACTCACTTGCCGCAAGTTCCTTATAAAGAAACTATCCGTAAACCAGCTGCATCAGTTCACGGTCGATACAAACATCAAAGCGGTGGTCACGGACAGTTTGGCGATGTTTATCTTGACATCAAGCCCTTAACACGCGGTGAAGGCTTTAACTTTAGTGAAACAATTGTTGGTGGTGTTGTTCCCAGGCAATACATTCCCGGTGTAGAGATAGGCGTGCGCGAGTTTCTATCTCACGGTCCTTTGGGTTTCCCAGTTGTGGATGTAGCAGTTACTTTGATTAATGGTTCTTATCATACTGTTGATAGTTCCGAACAAGCATTTAAGCAAGCAGCCCGCCTTGCTATGCAAACGGGAATATCTAAATGTGAACCTACTCTTTTAGAACCTATTCTCCGGGTGGACATTAGAACTCCTAGCGAATTTACCGCTAAAGTCTTACAACTTTTAACTGGGAAACGGGGGCAAATTTTAGGTTATGAAGGTATAGGCAATTGGCAAGGTTGGGATACTGTCACTGGCTATTTACCACAAGCCGAAATGCATGACTTTATTGTGGAGTTGCGATCGCTCACTCTTGGCGTTGGTTCATTCCATTGGGAATTCGACCATCTTCAAGAAGTTCCCGAAAAATTAGCGGAACGAATTCTTGCTTCTAGTCATAGTCATGGAGGAAATGGTAACGGTAAATAATGTTCTGTTGAGTTTGAGATTCGTCTTTAGCTGAATCGGACAGAAGCCCCTCGCTCACCTGAAAGGGGGCGACGGGTTGCAATACTTGTTGGTTCACAGTAATTGAAGTCTGGTGAAACCCGGTAACTCTGCGAAACCGGGTTTCTCGTTTTCGATATCCCTTATAGATTAGCTACAAATTTTCTCCCGATGCCGATCGCTCAAAGAGCGTAAAATTGCTTTTGTATTAATTTTAAATCCAGGTATGACAAATACACAAACTTGGTATATTGTCAAGCGCCCAGTTGGGAACTGCGAAATCGTCCCCAGTGACCAAATCACTGAGGACGATAATCCGGACATTATTGAGAAGTGGGGACCGTTTGAATCGCAAGGGGAGGCGATCGCCCGCCGAGTAGGACTGATTCGGGCAGGAAAATGTCAACCGATTTAGGAATTATGAGTTAGGAATTATGAATTATGAAATTTCTTTTCCTTCATAATTCATAATTCCTAATTCATAATTTATTTTTCTGCTCTATCGTTACGTTTTTGGGCTATTTCTTTGCCTAACACCTCCACGGCTTTTGCAAATTGAGGGTCTGAGAGTGTAGCGAGTTTTGAACGTTCGCTCACCCACAATTTCTGTCGTGCATCATCAGATAAATCCACCACAATATCTGGGTGGATTCCTTCTTTATTTATGTCTTTACCACTTGGGGTAAAGTATTTAGCGATTGTGACTGCGAGTCCAGAACCATCGTCTAGAGGACGCACTGATTGAACTAAGCCTTTGCCAAAAGTTTGACTACCGACTAAAACGGCTCGCTTGTTGTCCCTTAAGGCTCCTGATAGGATTTCGCTAGCACTTGCTGAACCTTTATCCACCAAAATCACCAATGGTTTGTCAGTCAAAGCACGTCCATTGGCTCTTTCTTGTTCTACCTCACCGCCGCGATCGCGAGTAGAAACAATCGTACCGCTATCCATCCACATCCTGGCAATGTCTACACTAGAGTACAGCAAGCCTCCCGGATTGTTACGTAAATCCAAGATATAGCCATCCACTTGCTTACTTTCTAAATTCTTGATTGCTTGTAGCATCTCCTTTGAGGAATTGGCGCTGAACTGCTTCAAGCGAATGTAGCCGACATTACCGACTGGAGTTTGCTTTTGGGAAAACTCTACCGGATGAATTTCTATCTTAGCTCGCGTTATTTTATAGTCTTTTATTTGACTGTTTCGTTGAATTGTCAAGTTGACAGATGTTCCAGGTTCGCCTCTGATTAAGGATACTGCTTCATTTGTATCCATGCCCTCTGTACTCTTGCCATTGATTTTGGTGATAATATCCTTTGCTAACAAACCTGCTTTGGCTGCGGGTGTATCCTCAATAGGTGCTATTACAGTTAATTTCTTTGTTTTTTCATCTAAACCTATTTGAATACCAATACCTGTCAGTTCACCAGAGGTATCCACCTGCATATTCTTGAATTCTTCTGGATCCATAAACCGGGTATAGGGGTCATCTAGCCTTTTGAGCATAGCCCGGATGGACTTATAAGCTTCTTCCTTATTGCTGTAATTTTTATTGAGATATTCTTTGCGAACAGCCTGCCAATCTACTTGATTGAAAGTACCGTCTACGTACTGGCGTGCGATAATTTGCCAAACTTCATCTACTAATTCCTTTGGACTTTCTTTAAATAATGCTTGTCCCTGTGAGTGAATTCCCAGGCTCGTGACGGCGATTGTTGTTAGCGTCACTGCTGTTGCTCCCAAAACAAGCCCACTTCTTGTAATCACCATAATGACAGCTGCGTCAGACGGATAATTTTTATAGTTCAGTATGCTCAATCTAACACAGGGTTTTACTGTACAGAGTGAACATATATTTTTCTTCCGAAAAAAACCTTTGACATCCGGCGATCTCGGTGAGCGCCGGAACAAAACTTGTTGAAAATTTTAAGGATCTATCCAGCGTCCATCAGTCTTAATTAAATTAATCAACTCTTCTACTCCTTTTTCTTCTGGAACTTTTTTAATTTCTTCCCTCCCACGATAGAGAGATATATATCCAGGAGTTTTTCCAACATAACCGTAGTCAGCATCAGCCATTTCTCCCGGACCATTGACAATACAGCCCATCACTGCTATGTCCAATCCCGTTAAATGCTTGGTAGCTTCGCGAACTTCGTGCAGAACTTCTTCCAGGTTAAACAACGTACGTCCACAGGAAGGGCAGGCTACATACTCTACCATTGTTTTCCGCAGTCCCAAAGCTTGCAAAATGCTGTAGCATACGGGAATTTCTTTTTCTGGTGGTTCCGTTAGCGATACACGGATTGTATCACCAATACCATCTGCTAACAGTGTAGCAATACCAGCCGTGGATTTGATCCGTCCGTATTCACCATCACCTGCTTCGGTCACACCTAAGTGAAGCGGATAATCCATACCTTGTTCATCCATTCGCTGAGCCATGAGACGATAAGCCGCTATCATCACAGGAACTCTTGAGGCTTTCATGGAAATAACCAAGTTGCGGAAATCCAGGGATTCACAAATGCGAATGAATTCCAGAGCAGATTCTACCATACCTTCTGGAGTGTCTCCATAGGTAAATAGCATCCTTTCCGCAAGGGAACCATGATTCACCCCAATTCGCATAGCTTTTCCTTGGTCGCGTAGGGATATGACCAATGGTTCCATCGTTTCACGGATTTTTTCACCAATTTCATCAAACTCGGAATGGGTGTACTCAGTTCTGTTAGTATTTGGCTTTTCAAATACGTACAATCCTGGGTTAATTCGCACCTTTTCTATATGTTTGGCAACTTCCAAAGCGATTTTCATGCCATTATGATGCACATCCGCAACAATTGGCACATCCTGATAGGTTTTGATTAATTTTTGTTTAATTTCTGCCAACGCTTTGGCATGAGCCATACTGGGTACAGTAACACGCACAATTTCGCAGCCAATCTCATGAAGGCGACGAATTGCTGCTACAGAACCATCTATGTCCAGAGTATCTTCATTTATCATCGACTGCACTACCACAGGGTAGCCGCCCCCGATAGTCACATCGCCAACTTTAACCGGACGGGTTTTACGCCGTTTGATAGTTGTGTCAAAGGTTGGTTGGCTAGATGCGGTGTTGGAATTTGTTGGCTTGGGCAGGGTTTGCATAACCTTAATGGTTGGTATTCTGTAGCGAAGTATCAAATCGAAAACATTCTGTTTCTCAGATTGCCATAACTATGTCAAATTTGAGTGTTGAAGTTGAAGAAAAAAAGATAAAAATAGTGAAGCGGACATGATGGAAGGAGCAGAGAGGGGAAAATGTTGGAAAAAAACTAAAAATTGCCTCGATAGTTCTCAGTTTAGGAGTTATATGAGTAATATTGCTTATCAGAATTATCAATGATTAAAACAAACAAGCATTAATATATATGATACGTGTTCTACTTTCTAGAACTTGCTCTTGACAATTGCGTACAAAACACCACTAGTTCGCGGTGCGAAACAGAGTCAATTGCCGAATTGATGTGAATTGGAGTACTTGAGGTGAAAATTGAAATTCCCCAATCCATAAGTTTTTCGGAGTATGCAAAACTACCTTACTATCCAGAAGATCTCTTGGAGTACTTTGGATACAAACTAGCGAAGAGAGCGATCGCACATGAATTGGGTGAGATACCTCCAGGGACAACAGCTCTTGCTGAACGCATTAAAGCTTATCTGCCCTACGTCTCCCTAATTAGTGAGATAGGAAAAAGAGAGTTCTTAATTGCTCCAGTATTAATAGAACTGGCATTAAGCGCTCAAGTCCAAATCCGACCTGAATACCCTGTGAAAGTGTCGGAGCAATTGCGAGGTTCTTTGGATTATTTGTTGACTCGCAATCAACAGTTTGTTGTGATTGAAGCCAAAGATGACAATTTGCAGAAAGGATTTGTGCAACTGGCTGTAGAACTCATTGCTGTTGCTACAGCAGAAGACAAACCACTTCTGCGGGGTGCTGTGTCAATTGGAACCGTTTGGCAGTTTGCTGTACTCGATAGAGAGCATAGTGTCTTGACGCAAGACTTGAACTTATACCGAGTTCCCAATGATTTGGAAGACGTAATGCAAATTTTGTCGGGAGGCTTAAAATGAGTTATTCATCAGAGCCAGTTTTTTAGTTCATTAGTACTGAGACACCTTCAGACAAGATGTCTAAAGTTAAGTGAATTATTGTAAACAAAAAAATCTCATCTCAAGTGTACACTTCCCATCTTTGCGGTTCAATAATTCATCCCTATTTTAAGCAACGCCCACCCTACACCCTTTGATTCGCGTTAGGTTCTTCTAAAGGTCTACCTTTTGGAGTAGGTAGCATTGGACGGCGATCGTCATAAGGCATAGGTATATACTGAACAGTTGGACGTCCGCCCTGTGGTTGTGGGTATAAATCCATCAATCCGTAAATGGGATGGGGTAGTCCTACTGTTACGGGTAGCCCCATTTCCGTTGCTTCCTCAGCAGTGATGGGGTAGTCGTGAGTGACACGCCCTGTAGTTAAGGCATCAATAATACCTTCAATGTTTTCTGGTTTAACTTTTTGTTTGGGTGTAGCATCTTTGAGTAAAGTTCTTACAAAGCGTTGCACCTGTTGTATGGCTTTACGCGATAGGTCTGCCATAATCAAAGTCTGGTCGTCAATTTCACCGATAGGTTTCTGTTCAACAACTTTGAGGATGCTCGCTGCGGGGTAATTACCCAGTTGCGGATCTACAGGACCAAGAACAGCATTGGCATCCATGACAATTTCATCAGAAGCTAAGGCAAGCATTGTACCTCCACTCATAGCATAATGAGGTACAAAAACAGTGACTTTAGAGGGATGGCGAATCAATGCTCTAGCAATTTGTTCGGTTGCTAAAACCAAACCACCAGGAGTGTGCAAAATTAAATCAATGGGGACATCTGGTGGGGTGAGGCGGATAGCCCGCAAAATTTGTTCTGAGTCTTCAATAGTAATGTAGCGCGATAGGGGAATACCCAGAAAGCTGATAGATTCTTGGCGGTGAATGAGTAAAATGACTCGGCTTTTGCGTTGTTGCTGAAATTCTTGAATGGAACGGAAGCGACGGTACTCTATCTGCCGTTTTTGCCACAACGGTTGCAAAGAAGAAAAAAGGAGGAAAATCCAGAATAAATCACCTATACCGAAGCTCATAAGATTGATTGTCCAAATCTACTGGTTACGATTCTTATTGTCCCAAGTTTTGACCATTGACAAGTCTATCCAGAGAGTTATGAGCTAAGCCCTAAATTAAAATTTGGGCTTAAAGCTCAAACCCGTTAAAACGGGTTAAAAGCAATATCTAGTCAGATTCCAATACTACTCGGTTAACTGACATCTTGCACCATTCTCAACAAGACCCGAAAACCCGGGTTTCTAAACGAAAAATTAAGCTGTTTTAGCGTCGTCATTCTCAAGAAACCCGGTTTTTGACCTAGGTGCAAGATATGAGTTAAGCAAAAATTAAAAACCCGGTTTCGCAGAAGTTACCGGGTTTCTAGCACCTCAACTACCGTTAATCGAGCCAGTCATTTCTTCAGCTAAAGATTGTGTGAATATTTCTGCCACGAGTTGAGGAAGTTGGCTAAATTTTTGGGAAAAATTTAGTTGTTTTCAGGAGTGGCG
>JAWQFQ010000303.1:0-9297 GCA_035967975.1 Scytonema sp. PMC 1070.18 | reverse complement strand
TCCACTATCCACTATCCACTATCCACTATCCACTATCCACTATCCACTAACAACTTTCCCATTCAACTATGAATTCTTGGTTCTGGGTGTAAAGTTGCTAGTAACTTGCTTTCAACCACCGCCAACTCATTCAATCGTTCTCTGACAAGAGCGCGGTCGAAGTATGTATCAGCGAGAACCCAGTATACCCCATAATGCCTCGCCTCAGACGCCATTAAGCTGTGATAAAACTTAGCCAATTCTGGTTCGGGACAATGATTAGCGAGCAATCCCAGGCGTTCGTGACTGCGGGCTTCAATTAAACCACTTACAAGTAAAGAGTCTAAAAACCGTTCTGGTTCCTTTGGGCGAATTTGCGCTTTTAAACCCGCACCGTAGGGAGGTGGTTGGAGGGGATGCATAGCAATATTGCGACGTTCTAGCCATTGATTCACCAGTTCAAAGTGTTCTAGTTCTTCACGGGCGATTTTTGTTAGCTCCCGCACCATCTTCTCATTCGAGGGATAGCGGAAGATCATATTCAAGGCTACACCCGCTGCTTTGCGTTCGCATTGGGAGTGGTCAAGCAAGATGATGTCTAGGTGAGATATGGCTTGTTCTATCCAAGCAGGATTTGTGGGTTGTTTTAGGGCGTTAATTGTCGGTAATTCAGATAAAAGCACAGTCAGGGAATTCAAAACTCTACATATAGCAATCCTAATTCATTCGTGAAAAGCGAGAAACCCGGTATCTTCAAGATACCGGGTTTCTATGGTCTCGCAATTTTCACAACTTCTCAACAGAATCCCATATCAAATATGAACTAACTAACCTACCCGTAGTCATAATATTAGATAGCGTTTCCTAACCTGCTGAGGTACAAATTTATCTGCGTTGAGGGTGCGTTCATCTGTGGTTAATTCTTTCTTGTTGTACCTCACTTACATAGGAATCGCTGTAAGCGCCGCAAGGGAGATATTAGGATCATGCTAACTTCAACAGTAATCTCAAATGTTTCAACTGAATTAAAAAATCTTTCACTAGAAGACTGGAAGCACAATCCCCCAGATAATACAGAATGGGTGAATGGGGAATTGTTGGAGAAAAATGGAGTGACACTTAAGCATAGCCGAATCCAAGCAAATTTAGCTTCTTATTGGAAAAATTACAAACAATCAAGTGGACAACAGGGAGAAGTTTATACAGAAGTACCGTGTCTAAACAATAAACAGGGACGCCGTCCAGATGTTGCTTATCTCACCCCAGAACTCCTCTCTCAACTTGGTGAACCTGCTGTATTACCCCAGAGTTTTCCACTTATAGCTGAGATTTTTTCTCCAACAGATTTTGCAGAAGAAGTCATTGCGAAAGCTCAAGAATACTTACAATCTGGAGGCGAAGAAGTTTGGCTGGTGTTTCCTGAAAATCGTTGGATTATTGTAGTTACAAAAAACCAACAGCTTGTGTTCACGAATGGTGAGACAGTCAGCACGCAAACCATCCTAAAAGGTTTTAATGTAGCAGTTGATGAATTATTGGCATAAAATTAGATTTAAATCTCCGAATTCATGCCAGAGATAACCTCGTCGCACAGCATCCTCATAAGCTGACTTAATTTTCTCTGCGGGTAGAAAAGCAGTTAGTAAATCAAGATGACTGGCTTCTGGTTCGTGCAAACCAGTGAGTAAACCATCTATTGTTTTCAGTTTGTGGTCAGCGCTAATATGTAATCGCGTGTAGCCATGTTGAGGCTGCACTTTTCCATTTGCATCTGCGACTGATTCTAACGCCCGCACTACTGTAGTCCCAACAGCTATGACTCGTCCCCCTTGTTGATGGGTTTGATTAATTTTACTAGCGGCTGTTTCACTAATAAAGTATTCTTCTTCAGACGCGAGATGCTGTGCATCTACTGCATCATCCATGTAAGAAGATAAACCTGTATGCAAGACAATATGTGCTGTTTCTACTCCATAACGTTTTAAATCAAAAAGCAGTTTCCAGGTAAAAGCTCGTCCTGCGGAAGGCATTTCTGCTGAACCTGGTTCTTTTGCATAAACAGTTTGATAGTAATCTAAGTCCCAAGGTGCTGAAACGTATTCGTATCGAATAGGACGACCTAAGCGATAAAGAACATCCATCAACTCGCTTCCTGATTTTGAGAAGCGTACTTTCCAAAGTTGAGGAATATGGGTGTCACGATTCTCTATAATTGCTGTCAATCCGGAACCAACGTCTACTTGTGCTCCCTCCTGCATAGGACAAGTAGGTCGCTGGTGACACAATGGTAAAGCCAGCCAGGAATCATCCTGCAGGTGTTGCGCTAGGCGCAATTCTATGCATTGCCCCATTGCGATCGCATAACCATCAATTGCAGCTGGAAGAGTACGACTTGTGTTAAAGACAAGTAAATCACCAGAGCGCAGAAATTGACTTATATGGTTGAAGTTGCTATGTTCAACGCGATCATTATTACGGTCAATAACCATCAATCGCACTTGGTCACGGCTAATTCCTCGTCGCTCTGGTGGTTCTTTTGCGGAAAGCTCCGCCGGAAGTGTAAAAGTAAAGGGTTTTGCTAGCATATAACACTTTCCTTTTTCAAAATCGTATAATTTTTTACAATTATTTATATCGCAGATACTTCTGGAATCAATACTGTCTCCAAAAATTTCTTGTGGTACGTCTGTCTCAGACGTCACACATCCAGACAACCGACACCAACACCCGTCACACATCCAGAAGACAGGCGTCTCACCCGTTACACATACAAAAGACGGGCGGGGACGCCCGTCCCACAAAAAGGATGATTTCCGTCGTGGAAATCCCTTATCCGAGTGGTATTGCTTCTGGAATTTGACCCCAATTCTCTTCTTGAGCTTGAAATCTCCGTCCATGAATGTCGCGAGATTCATCTGAAGCCAAATAGATGAATACTTCTGTAACATCTACGGGATTCGCCCATTCATTAGGATCTTCTTCTGGTTCGGCTGCTCGATGCATTGCAGTATTCATATTTCCCGGATCGACCCAATTCACACGCACGCCGCTATCTTCAAGCTCAGCCGCCCAAGTCTGAGACATTCCTTCCAACCCAAATTTTGAGATACCATAAGCTCCCCAACCTGGATAACCAACAACCCCAGCATCACTCGTAACATTGATAATGGAACCACCATTTTCAATCATTGCAGGTAATGCTTTTTTAATAAGTAAAAATGGGGCAATTAAATTGGTATTGATAACGTTGCGAAAATCCTCCAATGGATAGTCAAGTAAGTATGGCATTGGAGACGGACCAATAGTAGACGCATTGTTAACAAGTACATCAAGACGACCGTTAAATTCAGTCAATGTTGTTGCAACAACTCGCTCAATATCCTCATGCTTAT
The DNA here is from genome assembly GCA_035967975.1 of Scytonema sp. PMC 1070.18. Lineage (GTDB taxonomy): Bacteria > Cyanobacteriota > Cyanobacteriia > Cyanobacteriales > Nostocaceae > Scytonema. Next base: position 5,926 of record JAWQFQ010000303.1, on the reverse strand, counting down.
CTATATCCGCACCAATCACAACAATCTGTGTATCAGGTGCAATTTTGTTAACTTCTTGACGCACTTGATTCAATAACTTATGATTACGCGCCACAATAGATATTACTGCTGCACCTTCACGAGCAAAATCAATAGCTAATTGCCGTCCCAATCCTTGCGATGCCCCTGTAATTAAGACATTCTTTCCTTGTAATCTTTTCATCTTTTCCTCTTGATATTGATACTAGATATTGGATAGTGGATAGTAGCAACTAACAACTAGCAACTAACCACTAACCACTAACCACTAACCACTAACCACTAACCACTAAAAAAATTCAAATCATCCCAACGAAATATCCAAAAACATCATGACCACAAAGCCCACCATCACACCAATAGTTCCTTCTTTCTCAAAACCTGTACGATGAGATTCGGGAATAATTTCATCACTAATGACAAACAACATTGCTCCTGCAGCAAATGCCATTCCCCAAGGCAATATAAAATTGGCAATACTTACCACACCAGCACCAATAGCACCACCAATTGGTTCAACTAAACCTGTCAGCAGTGAAATCCACAAAGCATAACCTGCTGAATACTCTTCGGAAACTAAAGACAATGCAACTACTAAACCTTCTGGAATATTCTGCAACCCAATGCCTATAGCTAGGGGAATGCCATCAGTAATATTATTATTACCAAAATTTACTCCGACAGCTAATCCTTCAGGAAAATTATGAATAGTAATTGCAGCAACAAAAAGCCAAATTCTTTTCAGATTACTGCCACGAGAACTTTCCTTTCCTTTGAAGAAATGTTCGTGCGGTAATAGCTTATGCGCCATTTGTAAAAATGCTCCCCCCAGCAAAATACCCGCAACCATAATTAAAGCGGCACTTGCTTGAGAGTAACCTTGGGCAGTTGCAGCCTCAGTACCGGGAATAATTAATGAAAATGATGTTGCTGCTAACATCACTCCTCCACCAAACCCCAGCATGATTCCCTGCACTCTTTTTGTGAGATTGATTGGAAACAATATTGGCAGCGCCCCAAGAACGGTGGCAAGTCCTGCACCTAAACTAGCAAGTGTACCGATTACAAAGGTTTCCATGCTGGAGTTATTCCTAATTTAGTTGTAGCGGAAGCAACTTACAGCTGCTACCGACTTTTCACTCGTTCACCTCCTTAATCATACTCGTAATGAGTATGAGTTGCAAGTCAACAAAAAAATTTCTTCCCCCACACCCCATACCCTAAGTACTTATGAATAAATATTTATATATTTTTTAACCGGGCTAAAATCGCTGTAATCCAGTACTGTAGCAAGATTGCCTGTAGCAAGATTGCCTCGCTCGACTAGATAATTTATTTTGCACGACTACTACTCTGCCTCTTGAGGAAACAATGTAGTTTCTTCCATTGTTTGAGGTTCGGTAACGGCGATTTCCTTTGTCGGATGAGGTCTAATAATTGCACTGACACCGATTACCCAAGCGATTGAAACCATCCAACCTGCCAAAATATCGCTAGGAAAATGAACTCCAAGATAAAGTCGCGTCCAACCAATGGCGACAACAAACAGGCTACCGACAAGTAGTGTTATCCAGCACCAAATGGTACCCCAAGTTAAAACAACTAAAGTTGCTACCAGTGTCATACTCATCATGGCGTGTCCACTGGGAAATGCAAAACTTGACTCAGGAGCAAGGGATTCCCATAGATGAGGACGGACTCTATGCATCATTTCCTTTGCTATGCGATTGATAATGATGCTTCCTACTGTAGCTGTGAGCAAATAAATGAGCGATCGCCACCGTCTTTGGAACAAAAACACAAGTCCAATCCCAAAAACAACAGGTAGCACAACTCGTAAAGATCCAAATTGAGTCAACGTTACTGCAATAACATTCAGTTGCGCCCGTGCTGTAGAATGGATAGCCATTAGAATAGGTACATCCCACCGAAAAGGGAAACTGCCTTCATTCGTTAGTACCTCTAGAGCCAGCAGTCCAAAAATTTGCAAAGGTAAATAGACTCCTACAAACAGCAACACTAAAGAGCGCCAGTGAGCGACGAGTAACTGTTTGGAGAAGTTGAAAAAAGATTGAATCAACGTGCTGATATCAGTTTTCATCATCCTTTATCACCAAAACCATTCATTTCCTTTTATCAACGATTCCCCCGTTGGATGAGCTGGGCTGTTGGCGATCGCCACTTATGTTTCTCACAACTTTTGCACCTCAGTTTCAGACAATCCAGTCAGTTGGCTAACTTGTGCGATTGACATCCCTGTCTGAAGTAAATTCCGCGCTACCTGTCGCAATTGCTCTACTGCTTGTTCTGCCCTAATTCGTTCAAGTTCAACTTGCTGCAAAGCAAGCTGTCTATCTGCTCGTTCAAGTTCAACTTGCTTTAAAGCAAGCTGTTTATCCGCTCGTTCAAGTTCTGTATCAGTTGGTACCCAGTTGTTGTGAGCATCATACCAGCGTAACCACAGGCGAGTTACCCCTGCAAACTCTCCTTGCCACAAGCTCAGCCCAATTTCCAGTTCTGGAATCCAAATCCGGGGATTGTCAAGAGCGAGTTGCTGTTCAAGGTACTGCCCACCTACCAATTTAAAGAATCGGAAGCGATTTGTATAGCGACTGAAGACAATGTAATAAGGCACACGCAGAAGTTGCTCGTACACGAACCACTTAGTAGGAGGTGTATTTTTAGCCACTAACCCATTAGGGTTCTCTAGGGAAGGTAACTCTCGACTAGCTTGTGGTTGAAGCGATTCCACCGTGTCCGGTTCTGTTTCCGCATAAATGCCAAGGTCTTCTTTTTCAGTCCCAGGAGATAGCAGTTCAACAACAACAAACGGGCTTCTTCGTTCCTGCCAAATCACGTAGCTTCTTCTCAAATCTTGTCCTGCATATAACCGTGACACACCAACAACTAAAAACCAATCCGGGCGTTTGTACCACTGAGGATGCTCCACATCATAGTAGAGATTTAAATCGCTACCTGTAAAAAATCGCTCTGTTGTATAATCCCGCAGACGTAAGGCACGAGTCAAAAGTTGGGGTTGGAGGTGATGAAATTCGTCAGGCAAGCCGGGTTCCTCTGGATCTTCACTTTTAAGATCGTACATGGTCGGGAGCGTTTGCCAAGCCGGGAGGGGCGGATCTGTTTGCGGAACGGGGAAGCGATTCATAGTGTCAATACGGGAATAGCACTTGCTGTGCTTCTATCTTAACTAGGAAGCATCCAAAATTAGGACTCCCTCTCATACCTTGTCGCAAAGAGCGAAAGTTAGAAACCCGGTTTCTTTGAGAAACCGGGTTTCTTGCCCCTTAGCGATTATTTGGAGTTTAGTTCACGGCTTCCTTCATCATTTCGCAAATTCACTCAACAAAGCCATATGAGTTGACTGACGCTGTTCTTCTGAAAGTGCGGGTAATTGTACCGCTTTGATTAATCCGGAACCATGACTATCTTTGTTCTCAGTGTGATTCGCGATCGCAGCCTTATAGGTTTGACGTTCAAAAGGATAGGTAGGTACTGGAACCCGACGCAAACCCTGAGCAAACAGAGGTAAACTGTTCAATCTCACACCTGCAGTGTATAATTTGCCCAGAACAACCAGCAGACTGTTCACTATTGGTAGCGCTTTGTCTAGAGACATCCAAACCTGAGGGTTATCCACAACTTCTAGCTGTGCTCTCATGGAGGGAGTACCACCGAGGTGTAAATACACACCTGCTTCGCTGATAATATCTTGACAATGAGATGCATTTAACCTCTGGAACGATCGCACAATAGCAGCGAGTTGTGAACCAGGGACTTGAGCAAAGTGTCTAAAGGTTCCCTGAGGAGTCACCAGAGGACAATTCCAAGTGGGTATAGATACTGGCGACATCGGTAAATCTACCAAGCTCTTTTGCTCCTCTATCTGTGTGAGCAAGGACATTGCTTGTTCTAAACTCAACATACCACACAGACAAGCACCTACCAAAATACCCGTTTCTTCTGTCAGTAAACTGCTGGGTTGAACCGAAAGCGACATCAACAAACGCCCCAAAGCATACTGGACTGCGAAGGTGTATGCTCTTCCTGTCAGTTGGCGTCCCCAATGGCTTTCACACTCTGTATAAGCGGCTTGAAAATCTGAGAAACGCTGTCTTAAAATCTCCACTTCACTGGTTGTAAGAGTTGTGTTTCCATCTAAGACTAAGTGGATTGGTGTTGCTCGTTGTGGATTCGCTTTACCGATGAATACATCTTGGCTCATTTCCCCTGAGACTAGTCTTGACAAAGCGTCTAACATATGCATACGGTTATTCACGAATAAAGCAGCTTTGTAAGATTGGTCTTTTTGAGCATTATTCATAGTTAAGCAGATTTGGGAAGCTGCGTACTCAGGATGTGCTAACAGATGCTCGTGTAACTGTTTTGCAACTTCTTTCAATGCTGGTTGAGTGCGTGCGGTTAGGAATAACAGATGGGGAGCAAGATGATTGTCATCCTCTTTCTGAATTGGTAATTCTGGAGCTTGTTCCAAAATTACGTGACAATTGGTTCCTCCAAATCCAAATCCGTTCACACCAGCTCTTAACAAATCTCCATTTCCAGACCAGTCAACTCCTTGACCACCAGCGACATAGAATGGTGTGTCAGCAAATTTGATGTGGGGATTGGGTTGCTCAAAACCAACTGTTCCAGGAATTTTACCATGTTGCATGGCAAGGACAACCTTAATTAAGCTGACAATCCCGGAAGCAGAAAGCATATGACCGATAGAAGATTTCACCGAACCAATCGCGCAGAATCCCTGACGGTCTGTAAAACTGCGGAAAGCTTGAGTCATCCCCTCAACTTCTACAGGGTCGCCAAGTAAAGTCCCCGTACCGTGGGTTTCAATGTAGGATACAGTTTCAGGATTAATTCTAGCATTGGCGTAGGCTTTACGAATTGCTTCCGCTTGTCCCTTTGGATTGGGAGCGGTGATACCTTGGGAATGACCGTCGTTATTAACTGCGGAACCTTTGACGACAGCGTAGATATAATCTCCATCTGCGATCGCCTCATCAAGAGTTTTGAGAACCACAACACCTGCTCCTTCTCCCAAAACCATCCCGTTAGCACGACTGTCAAAGGGATAGCAACTTCCACTGGGGGAAAGTGCTTGTACTTTACTGAGGAAAGTAAACGGGGTAGAACTGAGGTTGAGATTCACTCCACCTGCGATCGCCATCCGACTTTGACCAGAACGCAAGCTTTCACAAGCAAGATGTAGCGCTACCAAAGAAGAGGAACAAGCCGTACCGACTGCCAAACTAGGTCCGGTAAGATTGAGACAGTGACTAACTCTCGCCGCAATTCCATTTAACTCATTCCCTGCGGCTGTTTCTGGGAGAATTTCACTGGGTTTGAGCACTTTTGCTAAAGTTCCCAGGATATTTTGACGAGCTTCGGGAGACAAAGTACTAAACCCAGGGCTTTCCTGCAAACGTTGCTGTAAGACTGCATACTGCTGGTAGTTGAGGAAATGTTCCGCATAGTTGTTTTGTCCGCAACCAACGAATACACCAACTTCTTGCGTTCTATATCTTCCACCATAACCTGCTTGTTGTAAAGCTTGCCATGCAACTTCTAGGAAGACCCTTTGTTGTGGGTCCATTGCTCCCGCTTCCTTAGGAGAAATACCGAAGAACATGGTATCAAAGTCATAGGGGCTTTCGATAAATCCACCCCGTTTGCTATATGTTGTATGAGCAGACTTGCCATTTTCTTCAAAGTAATCTTCACTCGACCAGCGATCGCCTGGAACTTCACTGATTGCTGATTTGCCATTGGCGAGTAAGTTCCAGTACTCTTCTATATTATTAGCTCCTGGTACTTTGCACCCCATACCGATGATGGCGATCTCTTGGGAATTGGGGTGTGGGGTGTGGGG
>JAWQFQ010000302.1:0-9412 GCA_035967975.1 Scytonema sp. PMC 1070.18 | reverse complement strand
CCCCACACCCCACACCCCACACCCTTCTTCTGGTATCCAACGCAACGCCTCTTCTACATACGGTGTAGTCCCTGTGGCGGTTCCGGCTTGGGTACAGATGGCGCTGATACGGTCTTGGGGTAGGTGAGACGCTCCTGTAGGAATTGAGACTGTAAAGCAAGTTCCCGCTCCCAAGGTACTGGTGACATGAATCACCCCGCCGTGTAGATGGACGAGTTCTTGTACCAGGGATAACCCAATACCAGAACCTTCAAAAGTGCGTCCTCGTGAGCCTTTGACGCGATGAAATCTTTTGAAGAGATGGGGGACTTCTTCAGAGGGGATACCAATCCCTGTATCTTGTACTGCTAGTTCTACATGGTCATCGCGGTGACGTAGGTGTACAGCAATTTCTCCTTCAAAGGTGAATTTAAATGCATTGGAAAGCAGGTTGAGGACAATTTTTTCCCACATCTCCCTATCTATGTAGATGTCTTCTTGTAGGGGTGGACAATCTACTAGAAAATGCAACCCAGCTTTTTCAATGGTCGAGCGAAAGACACTGGCAAGGTCTATTGTAAAAGAGGCAAGGTCGGTGAGTTCATAAACAGCTTGTATCCGTCCTGCTTCAATACGAGAGAAATCCAGTAGGGTATTAACTAGCTTGAGCAAGCGTAGACCGTTCCTTCGAGCCATTTCAAGGCGTTCTCGGTGTGGAGGTGTGAGGGGAACTTCAGTGTCTGCTAGTGCATCTTCTACAGGACTTAAAATCAGAGATAATGGGGTACGAAATTCATGGCTGACGTTGCTGAAGAAGGTGGTTTTGGCTTGATCGAGTTCTGCTAGGGCTTCTACACGTTTGCGTTCTTCTTCATACGCATTGGCGTTGGCGATCGCAGTTCCAATGTGTCCGACCACCATATCAAAGAAATTCCGGTAGTCCTCATCTAGGTCACAACCTGGGTTCACTCCCACAACTAACATTCCTACTGGTTTTTCCTGTCCTACGGTTACAATTGGTAAGACCAAAGCTTGGCGGGGTGGTAAAGACCAAAATCCTGATGGTAGATGACCAAAGCGATCGCACAAATCATCAATCAATACTGATTGTCTGAGTTCCATGACATTCCCCAATAACCACCCAGATTCAGACTGTGAAGTTAAATCTACATACCGAGGACTAGCAGGAAGCTCTGGCTCTAGAGTGGAACTACATAGAAATGCTTGTCTTCCATCAGCATCAACCTGGTAAAGTAGAGCAAAGGGTATATCTTTAGGATTATCCGCCAAAGTTTGAATTGCCATCAAGCAGGCTTTTTTCACCGTTTTCGCTAACGCTGCTTGCGCTGCTAAATCCCGTAATGTCGCTACTCGTCGTTCTCCCAATACCCGCCGTGTTGTCTCGGTGACAGCTGTAAACGCCCCTCCCACTTCCCCCGTTTCCAGGAAAATAGGACTGTAGGAATAAGTAAAGTAAGCTTCTTCTATGTAACCGTGGCGGTCTACTGGTAATAAGAAGTCATCTGACCAAGTTGCTTCTCCAGTTGTCAGTACTCCCTCTAATTGTCTCCCAATAATATCCCAAATTTCTTCCCAAACTTCTCGTCCTGGCTTTCCCAATGCTTGAGGGTGTTTTGAGCCTAAAATAGGCTTCCATGCATCATTATACAGTAAAACCAGTTCTTTTCCCCACCAAATCACCATTGGAAAGCGAGAATTCAAGCATATACTCGTCGCTGTTCGCAAACTCGAAGACCAAGTTTCTATTGTACCTAAGGGAGTCTGTGACCAGTCGAAGGCGCGAATGGTAGCTCCCATTTCACCACCACCAGAAATGAAGTTGTTAGCCCCAGATGCTTTTGCTTCCCCTGTCACAATTTTCACCATCCCTCCTTGGAATTATGAATTATGAATTATGAATTATGAATTTCTTTGTCGGAAGTTACTTTGCCATAGTCGAGCTTGATGATTCTATCTGCTGTGTGAAAATAGCGATCGTCGTGACTGATTACTAATATAGTTTTACCTCTATTTCTCAATTCTGGTATTAATTTCGTGTAAAATATCTCTCTAAAGACCGGGTCTTGATCGGATGCCCACTCATCAAACAAATAAATAGGTCGGTCTTCCAAGTACGCCGTTAACAAAGCTAATCGTTTGCGCTGTCCTTGGGAAAGATTTGTCGTTGAGAGTTTTCCATGGTCGATTCTTACCTTGTTTTCTAGTTGAAGTTGTTTGAGATAATCTTTGGCTTGAGCGTCTAATTCAGTTTTTTCCACGCCCAAAAGCTCGTCAAATAAGTAAAAATCTGAAAATACTGCGGTAAAGTGTTGGCGATACCACTCTCGATTCTCTAAAGTCATCAACTCTTTGTCAAACCAAATTTCTCCACCTTCAGGCATATAGAGTCCGGTGATGAGTTTTGCTAAAGTGGATTTACCACTGCCATTGCCCCCGACAATAAACACCAACTCTTGAGGATGAAAGGTTAAATTTAACGAACCCAACACAAAAGCGCTACCTTGGTCGCTAGTATAAGTGTATGTTACATTCTTGAATTCCAAAGATTGCCAAGATAAGTTTAATTCTGGTGGAACGATGGAGAACTCGGCTTGATTTGCAAGTGATAGACCTAATGATTCTATCTTTTCTAAGGCAACACTGGCTCTACCAATGATGGGAATGTTTTTTAAAAGACTGTTCATCGGCATCATTAAGTAGGTGAAGGTTAAAATGTAACCGGAGAGAGTTTGGTAATTAACAGTCAGTATTTTAGGAAGTGCAAACAGAACAAAACCCATCACGAAGAAAAATATCAGTCTTCCCCAATTTGTTGTTGAGGTAAACAGGGTTAAACCTATAGTATTATGATGGCGGTAAGTCGTAGCTGTTGATTGCAGGTTTTTTGAAAGAAAGCTTTGACGCCGCTTGTAGTGCAGTTTGAGTTCCTTGATTCCTTCTGTTAGGGTACGAAAATGCTTGAACAGCGCATCTTGGTCTTCTCTCGCAAGGCTGAGGTATCTCCTTCCCATGTTTGACAGCCACTGGATACTCCCAATTGCTACTACCGCAACTCCCAGAACCATTAGGAAAACTTCCCAAGAAAGCCAGGTGATGTATACTAAGCAACCGACGACGATCGCCAAATCTATGCAGAGATATGGCATAATATAAACAGCTTCGGAAACTGCTTGTACATCTTCTGTTAGGGTTGCTAACAGTCGGGGGTTCCCCAGCTCTTCTAGGTGGGTTAACTCAGAAGCAAGTATCTGGCGACTTAAGCGCATTCTGAGTTGAAAGATGGCATTTTGCGATAATTGAACCAACGTTACCTGAGAGATAATACTGGTGGTGAGTGCGACAACAGCAAGACCCACAAAACCCCAAATTAAGGGAAAACGTGAAGTGGCGCTACGATTTGCAGCATGACTAATCACAGCAATTAGGCTAGCACTACTACCGCCACTCAAGAATCCGGTAATGATGGCGATCGCTACCATTTTCCCTGAGGAATGCAGTAGAAAATAAATTAAGTTCATCAGTCAAGCTCTCCAAATTGCAAAAACTGGGTGACGAATGCCCCTACCTCTTGTTTTTGCAACATACCCTTAATTTACAGTTGTTTGCATCTACAAGCAATACAGTTGCTCAACGTTCCTCAGGTAGATGTTTGAACGCCCTAGTACTGCTTCCTTGAAAGTCATGCATTCAAAAGTCATTTATTTAACCGCAACAGACACAGACTAGTACCGCTTCCTTGAAAGTCATGCATTCAAAAGTCAAAAGTCAAAAGTATTATATATCAAGGCTTTTGGCTATTTGAAATGGTCTATTTATTTCCGCCGACGTGTACTAGGTTTGAAATAGTTGATTTATTTCCGCTGACCTGTACTAGTTTTGATACGACAAATGAGAAACCCAGTATCTTTAATATACCAGGTTTCTGATATCCTACAGTAGTTCCTCATACGCACAGTTTCCACTTATCCCACAAACTTGATAAAACTTTGCCAGGAGAAATGTCAGTGAAAAAGACCCTTTTCCTCAATCCTCCTTCCTTTGATGGTTTTGATGGGGGTGCAGGTTCCCGCTATCAAGCCAAGAGAGAAATCACTTCCTTTTGGTACCCTACATGGTTAGCACAACCTGCGGCTTTAGTCCCCGAAAGCAAACTTGTCGATGCTCCTCCTCACGGTCAAACCGTGGAAGATGTGCTCCGAATCGCCAAAGATTACGAACTGATTATCATGCACACTAGCACGCCATCATTGACAAATGACGTAAAATGTGCTGTCGCATTAAAAGAACAAAATCCTAACGTACAGATTGGTTTTGTTGGGGCGCACGTAGCTGTTTTACCAGAGGAGACTCTGCAAGACAATCCAGTTATCGACTTTGTCTGTCGTAACGAATTCGACTATACCTGTAAGGAATTAGCAGAAGGAAAACCTTGGGATCAAATACAAGGTCTGAGTTACCGTGACCAAAATGGTAACATATGTCAGAATCCAGAACGGGAATTAATCCATGATTGGGATGCTATGCCTAGTGTGTTACCCATTTATGCCCGTGACTTAGATATTACTAAATATTTTATCGGCTATCTTTTACACCCTTACATCTCATTTTACACTGGGCGCGGTTGTCCAGCCAAATGCACGTTTTGTCTTTGGCCCCAAACAATCGGCGGTCACCAATATCGTACCAAAAGCCCGGAAGCTGTTGGGCGAGATATGGAACAAGCGAAAGCTATTTTTGGTGATAAAGTGCAGGAATATATGTTCGATGATGACACCTTTACAATTGACAAACATCGAGCGATCGCCATTAGCGAACACATGAAACGCTTAAAGTTGACCTGGAGCTGCAACGCCCGTGCAAACTTAGACTACGATACGCTCAAGCAGCTGCGAAATAACGGCTTGCGCCTGTTATTGGTGGGCTTTGAATCAGGTAACCAACAAATTTTAGACGGGATTAAGAAAGGGATTAAATTAGATGTGGCGCGTAAGTTTATGGAAAACTGCCATAAACTTGGTATAACCGTACATGGAACATTTATCATCGGCTTACCCAACGAAACCCGCGAGACCATAGAAGAAACCATCCGCTTTGCTTGCGAGATGAGCCCTCATACTATCCAAGTTTCTATAGCCGCTCCTTATCCTGGTACAGAACTTTATCGACAGGCGCAAACGAATGGTTGGTTTAGTAACAATGCTTTAGTCGCCAACTCTGGTATTCAAATGTCCACACTCCAATATCCCAACCTTTCCAATCATGAGATTGAAGACGCTGTCGAACAAATGTACCGTCGCTTCTACTTTCGACCCAAAGCCATTATTCCAATTGTAGGTGAAATGCTCACAAATCCACAGATGTTAGTACGTCGCTTACGGGAAGGCGCAGAGTTTTTCTCTTACTTGAAAGAACGTCACGCTCAATCAGTTAGCCATTAGCCATCAACTATCAACTATCAACTATCAGCCATTAGCCATTAGCCATTAACAGCTAACTGAATACAACAACCAACAAATTCAGATAAAGATGAAGATTGGAAGTAAAGAGCATAAAGAATTATTCTGTCGTAGCTTCATTGAAAGCCACCTAGAGTTTGAGCCAGAACAACTTCCTTGGCCCGTTCTTGATAGCATAGCTCTTGAGCGTGTGCAAAGCATCCCCTTTTGGAGAGAAGCTATCAGTACAGAACGAGAAGCTGGGGCGATGGTTAAAGCTTTTGCTGAGACAATAACTGACCCCCTATTGCAAGAAGCTGTTGCTCTTCAAGCTAGAGAAGAAGCCCGCCACGCCCGACTTATTGAGTTTTTTGTCAGTCACTACCATATTAATATTTCCCCACCTCGTGAGGCTGTTGTTCCAATTCAAATTAAAACCGCCTTTCTTGATTTTGGCTTTGGGGAATGTCTCGATTCTTTCTTAGCATTTGGATTGTATGAAATTGCTCGTCAATCTCATTACTTTCCTGAAGCTTTATTTAACATCTTCAATCCAATCCTGAATGAAGAAGCGAGACATATAATGTTTTTTATAAATTGGGTCACTTATCAACAAATTCAAGAAGGTCGTCGAGCAAAGTGGTTGCGAGGAGTTGATGCACTTTGGCATTATTGGAGAGCATTGCAAGATAAGATTAAAGCTTTTAGTGGGTCGGATGAGGATAAACAGGAGGGTTTTACTGCTACTGGAGCTAGCAGTTTTATGGATAATTTGACCCCCGAACTGTTTTTGTCTACTTGTCTTCAAGAAAACGCTAAACGGATGAGTGTTTTTGACAAAGAGTTGCTCCAACCCCAGCTCATGCCTACACTGGCTAAAATTGCTCTTCCTATGCTAAAATTGGGACTTGGAAATCAGTCTAAACCAATTACCCAATTTTCTAAATCTTAAGAAGAGTATGGGTGTCGGGGCTAGCTGCTCCTTTAATAAATCTAGACCTTAATTAACGGTTCGGCGAACGGTAATGGCGACTAGAGAGACCCGGTATCTTTGACAATACCGAGTTTCTGAAACGTGTACTTATCCAAACCGTAGTAATTGGTCAATTCAAAGCCATAGGTATCCAATATCTCGCGCACGCGTTGACTCATCAAAGCTTCGAGTTCTAACTGTCCCGATCCAGGTGGTCCATTCATTGGTTCTCCAGGAAGAGCGATCGCCGGATGTGAGTAAATTTCTACAAAGTCTGCTTGTATTTGCGGAATCAATCCCAACAAATAAGATTCATTCATGTTCCCACTTTCTAGCCAACCATAAACACGTTGGGGAAAGAAAATTTGCTTGGGTTTGAGCAAACGTTCACCATACCAGCGTAAACAACGTATAATAAGATACCATAGGAATTTGTTAAGGCGATCGCGATTATCAAGATTTAAGGTCAGGGTCAGTTCCTCGAAGGGGAGTCGGATAACTTTAATGTTAAATTCATCAGCTAAATCAACTAAAGTTTGCAACACTACTGGATTAAAATGCATATGATGATGACCATCAACGTGAGAGAGTTGTAATCCAGTGGAGCGAAACTTTTCGAGTTGAGCGCGGATTTCTAAATGCAATTCCCGGCGCACTTCTGAAATGAGATGATAATATACGCCAGCTTGGGCTTGTTTTTCAGAAAAGTTTCCCTTTGAGTCTACCAGATGTGGAATTTGTTGTGGCGATAATACTGCTTTTTCACTATCTAATACTAAGTGTAGTCCAACCGCTAAATTTGGGTGAGCTTTCGCCAAAGACACAGCTTCATCAAATGCTTGACCTGTGACCATCAAACTTGTGCTTGTGAGTACTCCCTGTTGATGGGCTTTTATAATTCCTTGATTAACACCTGTGGAAAATCCAAAATCATCAGCGTTAAAAATGATCAAGCGACGATTTGTGTGGGAGGGTTGATGATAATGCGATCGCTCAACAGGGGAGCGGTTTGTCAATTGAGCCATTTTTAAAATCCAAATATAATATTATTACTGAGAGTTTAATCTGATAGAGCATCGGTACAGAATCCGTACGCAACCCGGTTTCTTCGCGGATGATCAATGAAAAATTAGCCTTTTCAACGACAGAAACCGGGTTTTTTAGCCCAACGAGTGTGAATACTGTATCGGCGCTCTAGAAACCCGGTAACTCCTGCGAAACTAGATTTCTAATTTTCGCAAATCCTACGCAGTATTGTCATTCCTCTTTCTTTACTGTCCCAAGAACTTGCTTATCAAATTCTATCTTGCCATACTCTAGTTTTATGATTCGGTCTGCTAAATGAAAATAGCGATCGTCGTGAGTTATGACTAGTAAAGTTTTACCCTTATTTTTAAGTTGTGGGAGAAGCTGAGTGTAGAAAATTTCTTTAAATGCTGGGTCTTGGTCAGCAGCCCATTCATCAAACATATAAATAGGTCTGTCTTCTAAGTATGCTGTGAGCAAAGCTATTCGTTTCCGCTGTCCTTGTGATAACTTGGTTGTTGAAAGTTTCCCATTTTTAATTTTTACTTTCCGCTCTAGTTGGAGTAGTTTTAAGTATTCTTGAGCGTACCTATCTAGGTCATAATTCTCGAATCCTAACAGTTCATCAAATAAGTAAAAGTCAGAGAAGACTACAGAAAAATGCTGACGATACCATTCTAAGTTTTGTTGATTAATGGGCTGTCCATCAAATTTAATTTCTCCCTTTTCAGGAACGTAGAGTCCGGTAATAAGTTTAGCAAATGTCGATTTACCACTTCCATTTCCTCCGATAATAAATACAATTTCTTTGGGATAAAACGTTAGGTCAAGAGGACCAAGCGTAAAGTGACTGTCTTCCTCATCTATATGATAAGTATAGATATTACCTATAAATTGTAAGCTTTTCCAATCAGGATTTAGTTTAGGTGGAATAGTCGATATCTCAGCCTGATTAGCTAAAGATAAGCCTAGTGATTCTATCTTCTGTAAGGCTATATTGGCTTTACTAATCAAAGGGAGATTGTCTAAAATGTTGCTCATTGGCATCATTAAGTAGGTAAAGGTTAAGACATAGCCAGAGAGTGTTTGGGTATTGATGACTAATATATGAGGAAGGGTAAACAGAACAAAACCAATTGCGAAAAAAAACAAAAGTCTTCCCCAGCTATTTGTAGATGCGAACAGAGTCAGACCTTGAGTGTTGTGACTTTTGAAGGTCGCAGCGGTTGATTCTAAATGTTTGGACAGGAAAGCTTGTCGCCGTGTATAGTTCAGTTTTAGCTCTTTGACACCTTCTGCGATCGCACGGAAATGCTCGAATAACATATCTTGGTCTTCACGCGCAAGAGCCAAGAATTTTTCTCCGCGTTTTAATAGCCATTGGGAACTACCAATTGCTACTAAAGCAAGTCCCACTACCATCAAAAGAACTAACCAGGATAGCCATGTAATATATATTAAGCAACCCGCTACAATAGCTAAATCAATACAGACAAAAGGCATAACGTAAACAGCACTAGCGACTGCTTGAACATCATCTGTTAGAGTTGCTAACAGTCGAGAACTCCCTACGTACTCCAGATGACTCAGCTTGGAAGCGAGAATTTGGCGACTCAAGCGCATCCGTAATTGGAATATAGCATTTTGAGATAAGCGAATCAGCGTGACTTGGGAAATAATACTAGTGATAAGTGACACTAATGCCATTCCCGTAAAGCCCCAAGTTATATATGCTAATCGTTCGGGAACACTGGTACTTGTCGCAGTGCTGATGAGAGCAATTAGGCTAGCACTGCTACCTCCACTTAGTAATCCGGTAACGACTGCAATTGTCACCATTCTCCAAGAAGAATGTAGCAAAAAGGAAATTAGATTCATAAAGACAATTGACAAACCAACTGTGTTTGTGCTTATAAAAATGAGAGATGAAGGTTCTTCCTTGGACTGTCAAGAAACATGGGGTGTGGGGGTGTAAGGG
>JAWQFQ010000301.1:0-9454 GCA_035967975.1 Scytonema sp. PMC 1070.18 | reverse complement strand
GGGTGTGGGGTGTGGGGAGGAGGTGACTTTACCATTAGGTAAGACTTGTAGTTTGCGGGGGAGGTGCTTTGCGTATTCTGGTTTGACAATACGCCCCTGCTTTTTGGTTTCTTTAAACCAAGAATCTGGTAGTCTATCCTCATCGCCTTTATCCCAAAATTCGGGTTCATCTAGGGTAAGATAACCTTCGGTGATATCTGCATCATCGGGGTTGATGTCCAGTGCGGTGGGTAATTGTGGGAAAATCATCTCTTTGTCTGCGTCGTAGCGCACAACATAGTAGTCCTGTCCGCATTCCCGACAAAATACTAAAGGATAAAGCAGGCGGTTCTCAGTGGTTGTATACTGTCCTTCAAGGGTGAGAAAGCGATCGCTCCGACTTTCAATAGTGGCGTAAACACTACCCCCTTGGGAAATAAACTGGTGTAGACGAAAAGCAAGCCCCTTAGTTTTGCTTCCCCAAAGAAACATTTGTTGGAGGACTGTTAAACACTGTTCGTAGTAGCGCTTTAGCCCATGTTCATTCAGTGAACCTGAAGCACTACCAACTCGTGCTAATCTCTCCGCACCTTCCTGAAGAGTGATAGGTTGACACCGGACATAGTTAACAGATTTTTTAGGAGATGTTTTGTATTTCCCACCATCTTCCGCAACTCTAGCATCTTTATAAACAGATTTTGTCGGAAAAGGAATAATTTTGTTAGTGGATGTCGTTAAAGAAAGCGTCCCATCCATAACCACTTCTTCCTTTAACCCAAAATTCATCTCTATCCAGTAGCTAAGAGGATGCTGTTTAAAGTTTTCCAAAGTTTGTGCAGACTCAGGGGGTAAACCTGCTTGGATACTTTGACGTAGTTCGTCTACGGAAGGTTCAACACGTTGGATAGAACGTTGTAAGGTTTCGTCAATGACATGACTGGCTTTAATTTCCACACCAAATAATTTGCTAGCAACATTTGCTACTACCTGACGGCGTTGTGCGCGAGAACCTTCGGTAGACATCGTTGCACTCGTTCCGATACACAGAAGGTTTCTACCACAACGTTGACGGAGTTTGCGAATCAGAATAGCAACATCTGCACCCTGGCGTCCGCGATAAGTATGCAATTCATCCAGGACTAAGAATTTTAAATTGGGAGATTCTACCAGTTCGTTTTCGTGAGTGCGGGAAAGCATTAACTCCAACATCACATAGTTCGTTAGCAAGATATGAGGTGGGTTGTTTTGGATTTCGGTTTTCTTTTCTAAACCTTCTTGTCCGGTATACTTGGCAACACGAATATGGGTAGTCTTGACATTATCCAGAAATTTCTTCAGTTCTTCTTCTTGGGAGTTAATTAAAGCATTCATGGGATAAACTAGAATTGCTCTCACTCCTTGAATTTCTGGGTGGCGGAGTAAATCATCCACAATAGGGACAACGTAGGTCAAGCTTTTTCCCGAACCCGTACCCGTTGTTACAACATAAGGTTCTTGGTGTTGTGCAGTTTCAAAAGCTTGTTTTTGGTGATAGTGGAAGGTAAAGGGTTTACCGTCTTTTGAAAAGTAGCGGCTACAGTCTGGATGGAGAAGCCCTTGTTGGACTAATTCGTTCACTGTTGCGCCAGGGCGAGAATCACAGTTGTCACAATATGGCAATTACAATGACCAAAAGTTTGAAGCAGAGGTAAAAGGAATTCTTGATAATCTTCAGAGAGTGAAGGATACTCAGAAAGACTCCAAAGCCTTTGAAAATGGGCATGAAAGATTAGGGCGTTTATTGGGTTATCAAGCTGGAAATTCCAACGGAGATGCTGATCCAGACCCCTGGTGGATTGCTTATGATGACTTTTGTATTGTATTTGAAGACCATTCAACTGATAATCATGGAAATCCACTAGGAGCCAACAAAGTTAAACAAGCAACTTTACACCCTAACTGGATTAAACAGAATATTTCATCACTTTGCAAAAAATCAGAAATCATACCTGTTGTGGTTACACCTTGTAAAAGTATTACCAATGGTGCAAAGCCTCATACACAAGGTTTGTGTTATTGGAATCAGCAGAATTTTCAAGCGTGGGCTGAAAAAGCAATTACTGTACTACGTGAGCTAAAACGTAGTTTTCCTGGTGAAGCTAACTTGGAATGGAGAAAACGTGCTATGCAAGCTTATCAAGATAATGGTCTTGACCCAGCATCTTTAGCAAAAAATTTACGTAAGCAAAGATTAGCTGACCTCCCAATTATTAGTTGATAGTTAACAACTATAGGTCGGCGTAAATAGAAGGTTCGTGCAACCAGGGGCAACTGCTATTGAAATTTTTAAGCAGTAAAAGTTTCAGCCATTTTCCTTGGATGATGATTGACCCCAGTTTTTCCCCACTAAGCATAAGTAAAAATGAAGGACTTGTGGAGATGCCAAAATTTGTTGTGTCAGCAGGTGCGCTTGTAGTCCAAATCTAATAAAAACTTGTTACAGGTTTTGTGGTGTTGGCGCGATCGCTTAAAGCGCCCACCTTTATCCCTCTTCTGTCACTTTCCGGAGTAAGCAAGTAGTTCAGGAGCTAAATTATCCAGAAGCAACACCAGGTTTAAATTGATTCATTGCAGCAATTAAATTATTGAATCCCAGCAATAAATGTGAATTTTGGAAAATACTGGAGTTTAGACTAAAAGTCGGCGATCGCTACCATAACAGTTCAGATGTACTAAAAATGACCACTGGTGAGTCCAGTCCTGCAGGCGGGTTTCCCGCCGTAGGGAACCGGCGAACCCGAAGGGTATCGCTTTATTAAACAACGCCTGCATTGGACTGTCCCAAAATTTGCTACACCTAAACAGTGTGAAAGGTGGAGCGATCTCATGCCAATTATTACTTGGGAAGTATGGTTAGCTCGTGATATTGTACGGGATAATCCTCTCCTAAGAGCAAAAATCAATTGAGCATTTAACACTTGGAAGAGTTGCCCAGTCGATGGGAGGAGTTTTGGCGGTGAGCAGCGCGTTGCGGGGGTTCCCCCCGTTGTAGTGACTGCGAACCCGAAGGGTGATTGGTTCACCTGCAAGTTCTCTAAAACCCCGTGGAAAATCTCCTGGCTGGGAAACTGGACAGCAACGCCAACGTAGAATCCGATACCCAGTTGTTAAAAAACGAACTTTTAAGCCTCCTAAGCACATTGCTAAATCTGCTTAACACTTATATCTCATTTGATTTTTAGCACAAGCTTATTTTACCTAGCATTGCTAGGTCATTTTTCATGCCTTAGTCTAAACTCCAGTAAAAAAGGAGCTATCAGAGTTCCAAAAACCGGATATCGTGGAGATAGTTCAGCTGTGTATCGTAAAGCAATGAATTTTTGATTGTCAGACCTGACAACTATGGCAGTGAAAAAATAGTTACTTATGGAGTCAACGATGACTAATACCAATTCACGAAATGGTTGATACATAACATTGATTGTAGGGGCGAACGGTTGTTCGCCCAAACCCAGGTATTTGTATCACCAATAAAGTGAAATGGTATAAGGCAATTTTAAATGAGCAAGAATTGACTAAGAGAAACATTATTCAATTATTGGCACAGTTAGTAGATGCTTATCAAAACACAAGCAGCGAACGAAAAGAAATTTCTACTCACTTTCCTCCAGAAGATGACGAGTTTTCGCTCATAGAAGAAATTGAACTTTTAACAGTACATCTTAGAGGTTACGCCAGTCAACTTCAAACCACAGGTCACATTGCTTCTAAAGCTAGGGTCATTGAGCAACTACAAGCGATGCGAGTTTTAAATGTGCCAACTATTGCGAGATTTTACTTTAGTGATATTAATAAGTATCAACTCATAAAGAGTTATCTTAGAATGTTAGATTACCTGCGGTTGCTACTGTTAGAATATTTGCAAATAAGCTGAATTTTCTAAAGCACTTTTGCTCTTGTTGGAGTCGTATTAGACGCAGATTAAGTGACAGCTTGATGTATAAACTGAGAACGTCTCAATTTGACAATTTCAGGGATATATTCATTTTTCTGCTCTTGTCCCTCAAATCCAAGTCGCAGGTAGACATTTCCTCCTATTCCTGGAATAACCTCACCTTTATCAGTACGTTCACTATCTTTAGCAAAGTAGAAAAAACGAAATTTCTCATAAACATTTTTTTCAAATTCATCTTTCAATTTTTGTTCGGCATTTTGATAAATAACAGGTGCAACTATAAAAATTTTCTCCGGCGCTATTTTTTGAATCAGGTTAACGAGATTAGTTCTCACCACACAAGCACCTGATATAATCGATTTGACAACAATTAAATACTTAACTTTTTTATGAGATGGTTCTTGGTATTTTTTTAAGATTGGAGCTACTTTTAAATCTTCAATCTCAAAAGGCGAAAAGCGTTGGTTCCAAAAACAAGCAAAAGCAATGTTGGGAAAATACTTTTCTAAAGTAGAGAGTATACCTGTCGCTAGAAAATCAGCATCTTCTACAGTACAAGCCAAGTATATGTTAGCTTGCTCATCATCTATTTGAGTCAGAATGGCATTACCAAGAGCTATGCCTATCTTTTTCATGGCTTCTCTATATTTTCCAGGCTCAATACTCTTGTCTGCAACTGTTTCAAGCCAAAACTTGGTATCTTCTGTACAGAAATCCGAATATATTCTGCTCATATTAAAAAGACCTCCAATTCTTCAAACGAAGTGGGGCAGTTTTTCTTAATGAGTTCCTGAAAACGTTTGAAACGTTCTGTTTCAATGCTATAAGACAGAGTACCTTCATCCAGTCCGTTTTGAAACTCCCAATGCAAAAACCCTCTAGTAAGATTATAAGTGAAACCATCAATAGTGCTCAATATATTTTCAACTTCAGCATCTATCTGCCACTCTGCTTGAAACGAACGGATATATGAGGGTATAAAATCTTGAGCCTTTTTAAGAATATCCATGATAGATACATTCGACTTATCACTCGAAGCCCACGCACCAAGCAGTACTGATGCTAGACATTCTAGTTTGTCTGGTTCAGGGTGCTCAAAAGCACAGAGATACTCTAGCGAAAGTCTGAAATTCTTTTCTTTATCAATTATCGTAGGTAGAGTTTTCTCAAAACAGAAGTAAAGCACTCTGCTGTAACTTTTAATACTATTTGGCATATTGGTTTGCAATCTTTCCTTTAATTCCTCGGACGAAACTACTAAGGAAATCTCTGATTCTCTTTCAAGAGATTTATTTAAGAAATACTGTTTTTTAAAATCATCACCGATTGATCTATCCCCTTCTCCCCAATTGACATTTAAACTGTTTTTTAACTGATAATGCCTTAAAAAGGTTTCGCTCTTATTGTCAATAACTAAATCATCAACAAATACAAAACACTGGCTTAAAATATAGATTTCTTTTTTACATTCAATCACACACCTTGAAAGTAAAGCTAATTGATAAACAGCAAATATATCTTCATACTGGATTCCTTTACTACTACTAATGCCACCTGTATTTTTACGTTGTATGTACTCTACAGCTTGAGTACCAAATAAAGTTTCTATTTGTTCTCTTGTATACATTAACTAGCAAACTTTAATTTTTAATTAAGACTATTCTACTTTTTTTGGAGTTTAGCGTCTTTCTAGCAGAATACTTTATTTTTATCCTAGATATATTAATTATAAAGTATATTATTATGACATACTTAGTCCAGAATTTTCAAAGTAACGCCTGTGCTGTCTAGCGCTGTTTTATTACTCTCGTCAGATTAAATTTGCAGCTTTATTTTGACGATAATCCATACGGTGTTAGTTTTAATAAGCGTGCGTGAATGGCGATCGCACTTTTACCCCCTGAACGGTTACATTCCAAACATCGCTCCCTTGATTTTCTTTTTGGTAAACAGAGGGCATCAATGACAGCAGGGTGTAACTGCAAACTAAAATATTTGACATCAATAAAACAATTAAGATATTTTTCATTGTCAAAAACTATTGTAAGGTTTTCATTAGACTTATCCGCAAAACGTAAATACTTACTGTGATAGGGTTTGACGGATTCAGGTGGAATAGGCGATCGCTATCTCAGTCTACGATAAAATTGATATTTGAATACGGTTTCAACAGCTTAATATCCCGTAAGGGAATGAAAACCTAACATTTTTTCTGACATTCAAATAACAAATTAAATTAGACGTGTTATTTCTCAGTTTTTAAGTTGTAGTAATACACCGTCCTAAGATGTTAGGACGGTGTTCTTAGTTTACATTAACTAGTATGCTCATTAGCTTGTATTCTTTTTTTAAATTCTGCTAAAGCTTGCTCTTCAGTTGCAACTTTAACCCATCCCGGTTTAGCTCTGCTAATACTAAGATAATGCTGGAAAGCGTCTTCATCTTCAGGATGTTGTTTAACATAATTTCTTAATTCAGTTTCGGTTAATTCTTGATAATTAGTGTTACTCATTTGATTAATTCCTCCCCGTTATTTAAAATTTCTACTTCAATTTATTTGCATTTGCTGCAGCTTTATCGATTATTATAGATATGATTTCTGCGAACTTAACGCATATCTATACCAAAACTACGCTGCTTTATTAACAGTGGGTTCACAGAAGCGTTTCGCCTGTAGCTTGATAAGCCATGACTAGTGAATCTAATGCCTCAGTTCCATTTGCTACGGCTTCTTCATAAGAATCGCCATGAGTTCGCCAACGTTGTCCGGGAAAGTCCGGAAAACCCACTAAAAAACAGTTGTCTTCCTCTGACCATTGAATAATCATTTGATACTTAAGTTGTGTCATTTTTTTCTTCTCCTCTACTTCCTCAACTACTTGTTGTACATCATTCAATACTGCAAGAGATAGCAAATTAGAAACCCGGTTTCTCAAAGAAACCGGGTTTCTGGAGCTTTCTGATACCTCAACAACCCTGAACGGACAAGTATTAGTAAATCATTTTCTTATTTGATGGATATTTTACATATTTAAGCACGCATTATTCTATCCCAAGCTTGTAGCACTAATCGTTGTGTACGGTATTCCCCAAACTGCTTAATTTCATTATTTTTCAACACGCGGAACGTTTCGCTGGGGAAGTCTTCGCCGTAAACATCAGCAGGGTCTAAAATATATCGTAGTTCATCACGGGTGAGTCCGTAGAGTTTGGCGTAATATGCGTCTAATTCTGCTCTTAATAATGCCCGTCGTTGGTTGTTCCATGCAAACGGTTCGCCGTCGTATCCCATGTCTTTTGCGAAGGGTTGCATATCCCACGCAGTGTATACAAGTGAGAGAACACGCTTGCTGATAAATTGGATGTCTTCTTGAGTGTAGAATTCAGGGGGAAGAATGGGCAGAAAAAGATGCGTTGCCTTTTTCTTCATCTGTCAAATCACGAGTATCGCCACTATCAGTATAAGTTGCCCAACGATGGTCAAACTGATGAAACATCTTAGCTTCATAAAGAGGAACTAAACCGTCACCCGCCTCATTCTTAAACAACCCGCTATCATTTGCCATATCAAACATTCGCATAAATGAAACACCCCAAGGATTATGACCTGATTGTTCATTTTCCAATACAGGTACACGCTGATATATTTTTTTGGTTAACTCAGCATCAACACTACTTCTAAAAACAGGACAAGTCAGTGTATTAGGATTGAGTAGGGCAATATCTTGAGGTGTAAGCTGAAACAGACGTGTTTGGTTGTCTAATTGTCGAGGTTGAGTGAGAAAGAAGGCAAAATTACCACGTTTGATTGGTTTACCACTAATAGCAAGTAGAGAAAATTTCATCCGGCTATCTACAGCAGGAAATAATCCTTCACGATTCTCAAAATCATACAAGCTTGCTAAATTCTGCTTCTGCGTCAAATCTCCAAAAAACTTTTTACAGGTATCATCAGTTGCAATTCCTGTAGGAACAATGACTCCAACCCTACCATCAGAAGAAATTAACTTTCTCGTTGTTTCAGCAAAGACAGCATAAGTATTGATGTCTCCCACCGCAGTTAACAAAAACCTTCCTGACTCTCTAATGAACTTACTCTGGGCTTCAGCATCATGCTTCGCATCTTCAAACGCCTGGGCTAATTCAAGATTTTTCTTTGGTAATTCCTTAATTAACTTCTCTCTTGCTGCTTTATTTATAGCATTGGCTATATCAGCATTACGAGAAGCGAAAAACTCTTTCTCCTGTAACTTAATCCTTTCCCAAGGTGGGTTACCCAAAATGCAATCAAACCCACTTTGTTCAAACACTTCGGGAAACTCTAAACACCAATGGAAGAAGTGCTTTTCTTCAGCTAACTTATTGGCTGCATCAACTATTTTATTTAATTCAGAATTCAGAATTCTTAATTCATAATTCTCCTCCGATTTAC
This sequence comes from Scytonema sp. PMC 1070.18, assembly GCA_035967975.1. Taxonomy (GTDB): domain Bacteria; phylum Cyanobacteriota; class Cyanobacteriia; order Cyanobacteriales; family Nostocaceae; genus Scytonema. Next base: position 1,109 of record JAWQFQ010000301.1, on the reverse strand, counting down.
AAATTGTCTCTACAATTTCTCGTTCGAGTCGGTTTAATGCTTCAGTTGTAGGTAATAGCTGTAGATTATACTCGGTAAGTGGCATAAAAAATGCTGCTGTCCAGAGATTACAGGCGGAATATTTCAGCCAACGTGATGGTTCTCTTAGAATCTCTTTATATTGCTTTTCCTTACTTCTCACTTCTTGGGGTGTGGTTTCGGGAATGGCTCCTAACTGTCGCCATATTTGGGCATAATCTACATTATTATCTTCTCGTCGCTCATCAATAGATAGTTGTCCTTTATTCTCCCGTTCTTTCTTATTCCGCTTCTTCAACTGGGTGGATAACTTCTTATCATCTCCTGTTACAGCTTTATAGGCTTCATCGGGAATACCATCATCCAAACAACTGATATCCAAAACGCCTACAAGGGAGTTACCGCACTTGATTCTATGATCTAAAAAGTTGAGGGGTAATTTACCGGGAAAGCCTTCTATCCATAATGCGACTTTGCACAAGTCTACTGCTAAGGGATTTATGTCTACCCCATAAATACAATTTTGAATCACATCCCGAATCGCAAGTTTTAAAGGTTCGCTTCCCGGTTCTGTTTCTCCAGTACGTACACGTGCTAACTCTTTCCCTATACGACGTGCAGCCGCTAAAAGAAAATGTCCTGAACCACAGGCTGGATCGCAAACTTTGAGGTTGAGGAGGGTTTTTTCTAATTCGTCATTGGATTTGGTTTTGTTAAGCCGTTCTTCAATAACGGGTTCTAGTGCTGTTTTGATGAGCTGTTGAACGAGTTGGGGTGGGGTATAGTATGCACCTGTGGTTTTGCGATCGCTCCCAAAAACCAGTTTAAATTGATATATCCCCTCATTTTGTATGACTTGAGGATGAAAGTCTAACAAACTCTCATAAACACTTCCTAATTCCTCAACATCTACTTATGTCTTGCTACACCTATGGCGATCGCCTTATTTGTCGGATTTCCTGCTGTCAATCTAACAGATATGGTGAACCTCGCTCTTGGTTTAGAGCGACTATAGTCGTGAGGAGTGTCACATCAAATACTGGACCTTCCCTCAACAACAACGTCTGCCAGAAAATCTCTGCCACCGGGGG
>JAWQFQ010000300.1:0-9526 GCA_035967975.1 Scytonema sp. PMC 1070.18 | reverse complement strand
ACCCCCACACCCCTACACCCCATTCTTTTTATGGAATTCCTCACAATCCTTCTATCTGGCTTACTGGGATTGATTACCCCTGTAGGTTTAGTGATTGACCGAACTGCTGAAAATGCTATCCGTTCTCAGTTAGCTAAAGCCGAACAATTGGAAGTGCGAGTTGATAACGCTCCCTCGCATCAATTGCTACAAGGTAAAGTGGAACGACTGCGTGTAGCAGGACGTTCTTTACAACTCAAGAAGCAAAATATCCAAATAGCAGCTTTAGAATTAGAAACTGATGCAATTGAGTTAGATCCAAGTAGTTTTGGGAAAAAACGACCCAGATTCAAAAAACCTTTACAAGCTGGTGTGCGCTTGGTTTTCACTCAGCAAGATATGAATGGGCTGTTACAATCACCACAATTAATGACTCAGTTGCGACAGTTGAAAATTAATGTAGACGATTCATTCAATACAGAGTATAACTCTGTATATAAATTTTTGAATCCAAATGTAAAATTTTTAGCAAATAATCGTTTGAGTTTCCAGGTAGAATTACAGGAAGTCGGTCAGGATAAGCCTTTATTAATTAGGGTGGAATCAGGACTGAATATTGTTGGTGGAAGGTATATCCAACTTGTTAACCCAATCGCCGCAGCGAATGGAGAAGAAGTTCCACCTCAGGTTCTGAATGAAATTGTTAACAATATTAACAACCGATTGGATTTGGCAAACTTAGAAGATGACGGTCTACAAGTACGAATTCTACAATTAAATATAAGACCAGATGAATTAGAAATTGCAGTATTTATACGAGTAGAGCCATCATCTAAGTTCTTGGAAACTCATAGTTCATAGGTATCGTCTTTAACAAGGCTTCTCCTCAAATAAATGACTTCTCAATATCAGCCTAAAGGAAGGTTTTCAAGATGAAAGAACAGCAAAATAATCGCATTTCTTCAGGTGTAGTCGCAGCAATTTCAGCAGTAGTTGTTGCAGTAGGCGCTGGTGTCGCTTTTTATAGCTGGTCTCAAAGTGAGAATCCACCAGCTGAAGGTACCAGAAGCGCCGTTCAGCCCAGTCCCCAACCGACCCCAACTAACGCAGTGCCTAATGAGCAAACGGCTCAAATATTCTGGCTGCGAGACACTGGTACAAAGCTTGAGTTAGTTCCACAAGCAGTAGCAGTACCATCCGGAGAACCTAACCAAGTTTTAACAGCAGCTTTCAAAAGTTTATTGGCTGGACCTACAGAAAATACAGAGTCCAGCACTATCCCAAAAGAAACCCAGTTACTGGGTGTTAAGGTAGAAAACGATGGCGTCCACGTTAATTTGTCAGAAGATTTTACCACTGGGGGGGGTAGTTCCTCAATGATTGGTCGCGTCGGACAAGTTGTCTACACCGCCACAACTTTAGATAACAATGCCAAGGTTTTCATTGAAGTGAATGGTCAACCCTTGGAAGTTTTAGGCGGTGAGGGACTGGAGTTAGAACAGCCACTGACACGTCAAAGCTTTAACGAAAACTTTCCGCTTTAGTTAGTTGTTAGTTGTTAGTTGTTAGTTGTTAATTGTGACTACTAACCACTAACTACTAACCACTAACCATCAACTATTTACCGTTCAAGACGCGAAAATTACGAGCTTGCTGTTCTAACCTTGCGGCGAGGCGATCGCAGACCCGATTGCATAACTCAAAAATCATTTCATCTTCCACGCGGTAGTAAGCACTAGTTCCTTCACTGCGACGGCTGAGGATACCAGCTTGCCACATAACCTTCAGGTGTTTTGACACATTCGCCTGAGACGTTTGTGTTGCCTCTACCAATTCTTGTACACATTTTTCTTCATCCCGCAGTAAATGCAACAGTCGCAGGCGCATGGGTTCACTCAAGAGGCTGAAGTACTCAGCGACTTGTTGCACAACTTCTGGCGGTACAGGCAACGCTTGTTTCATCAGGATAGACCCGTGTGGATTCAACTGACAATTTTAACAATGAGACATTCGTTATATAGATTAATACTTAATCAGGGTTAATTCGCATTAAAGGTTGACCAAATTCTACAGGTTCTCCATTTTGTACCAAAATTTCCACCACTCGACCAGAAACTTCCGATTCGATCTCGTTCATCAGCTTCATAGCTTCTATGATACAAACGGCTTGATTCTTTTTGACGCGATCGCCTATTTCTACAAATGGTGATTCGCCCGGACCTGAGGCGCGGTAGAAGGTCCCGACCATTGGAGAAGGAATCTCAACGAGTTTTTGGTCTGCACCAGGAGGACTAGCAGCTGGTGATTGGGGAGTTCTTGTAGCGGCGCTGTGGTCGCTCTTAGGCGGTTCTATGACCGGAGATGATGTTACTAATGGCGCGGACGTTGGAAGTGCTGTCCATCCCGTTCCAGCTGCACCTAATCCTGCTTGATTGACAGCTTTACGCACCGTGAGTTCAAAATCTTCACTTTTCAGCGTAACTTCTGCAATATCTGTTTGTGCTATTTCTTTCAAAAGTTGACGGATTTCATTAAAGTCCAATGGCACAGCTTTTTTTACCTCATGCGATCGGGTTGTAAATAAATTCATCCATAGGTAGTGAATTTCCGGGTTTGGCAGGGAGACAAATCCCTGTATGGAATAGATTGGGATTTGTGTATCTCAGGAAAGCGAAGAGTTATTCCCCCCTGCCAAGGTATGTATCATTACGGGTATCGATACGAATACGTTCTCCTTGAGAAATAAATAGAGGAACCATTACAATTGCCCCTGTTTCTAGGGTCGCGGGCTTGGAACCCCCCGTTGCTGTATCGCCTTTAACACCTGGGTCTGTTTGCACAACTTCTAGAACTACGGAGTTAGGCAATTCTACGTCTAGGACTTGGTCTCCCCAGCGAACAACGTTGACTTCCATACCTTCTTTGAGGTACTTTACACGGTCTCCGATTTGTGCTGCACTCAATCTACCTTCTTCATAGGTTTCCATATCCATAAAGACGTAATCTTCACCCTCCTTATAAGTGTGTTGCATGGTGCTTTTTTCAAGAGTGGCTTGTGGAACTGTTTCCCCAGCCCGGAAGGTTTTTTCTACCACGCTTCCTGTCTGAGCGTTTTTTAGTTTTGTCCGTACAAAGGCAGAACCCTTACCTGGCTTAACATGAAGGAATTCTACCACTCGCCATACAGACCCATCTAATACTATAGAGACACCGGGTCGAAAGTCGTTACTGGAAATCATGAAGCTTTCAAATTTTGGGAGACAATCGGCATTTATTTTAACCCCCAAGAGGAGTAATTAGAAATGAGTCTTGAGTTATTAGTTATTAATACTTAGGGGTTAGGGGTTAGAGGAGAGGCGAGAGGGTTATAAGGAATGGGGATAGAAAATTTACCTGATTTAAAACCTAACCTCTAACCCCTTTTTCCTAGCTGCTGCGACTGAAAAATATTGCAGCCATGATAATTAAACCTAAAAGCGCCAATGGTACCCATAGGTTAGGAGTATCTGACAGTGTCATAAATTTTTGAAAAATAAAAAGTTATTTTCAGTTTTCTAGTCATCGTTGTTGTAACAAATACAAGAGGGTATTAAAAATTTACTGATTTTTCACCAATTTTGGCAGTATACCATCAGTAACAAACATAATTTTGACAAATTGCCATTAGTTTTAAGCAGTCAGCTTTGCTGCTATCAGCTTTCAGCCAAAAACTTATAGCTCATAGATTCTAGCTAAATCGAAAGCTCAGTTTGTTCCCGTGCAAAGTATATCTTTTTAAGTACCTACGCAAAAATATTTCTCTATTTTTCCTGATGACTGAAATCGCTGTAGGAGAGTATTATTGCCTATTGCCTATTGCCTATTGCCTGGGGCAACTCCTAACTAGATAATTTATTTTGCACGACTACTTATCTGTCCGTTTCATAAATGCGCTTTATGTGGAATAGCAGTTTGGAACATTGGAGTACTGAGATAACGTTCGCCAAAGGAAGGCTGAATCATCACAATTAAACGTCCTGCATTTTCAGAACGTTTTGCAACTTGTATTGCTGCACACAAAGCAGCACCAGAGGATATACCGGATAATAAGCCTTCTTCTTTCGCTAAACGTCTTCCAAATGCCATTGCGTCTTCATCGCTGACGGTAATAACTTCATCGATTAAATCCCTACGGAGAACATCGGGGATAAATCCAGCACCAATACCTTGGATTTTATGCGGTCCCGGTTGACCGCCAGACAAGACGGGACTTTGATTCGGTTCGACTGCGATCGCCTGAAACTTGGGCTTGCGTTGCTTGAGAACTTCAGCAATTCCCGTGATTGTTCCACCAGTACCAACACCTGCAATCACAATATCCACTTCCCCATCGGTATCCGCCCAAATTTCTTCTGCAGTGGTTTCTCTATGAATTTTGGGATTTGCTGGGTTCTGAAACTGTTGCAACATAATAGCGCCGGGAGTACTAACTACAATTTCTTCCGCTTTGGAAATCGCACCCCTCATACCCTCAGTTCCAGGTGTCAAGACTAAAGAAGCCCCATAAGCCTGTAGCATTGCTCGTCGTTCTACGCTCATCGTATCAGGCATCGTTAAAATCAAACGATAGCCTCGAGCCGCTGCTACCATAGCCAATCCAATCCCTGTATTACCCGATGTAGGCTCGACTAAAATACTTTTTCCCGGAGAAATCAGCCCTGCTTCCTCCGCTACTTTTACCATACTCGCAGCAATCCGATCTTTCACGGAAGCAGCTGGGTTCATTCCTTCTAGTTTCATCACAATCTTCGCTACACATCCCTCAGCTTGGGGGATTTTGTTGAGCTGAACTAAGGGCGTCCTTCCAATCACTTCTGTTACGTCACGAGCAATCCGCATGAGTTAGCTCCTCGTTATGTAGGGGTATGGGGATGATGCATCAATATAGCCCGAATAGAAGGTTTTTTTTGTATCGTTCTTTAGTGTTTGAGTGCTGGGAATTGTGGTGTTAGACTTTTTTTATTGAGTACAAATATGCCAGCACCTCACTTCATAAATACCAGAACCACATTGTCAAAAATCCAGTCCCCATGACCCAATAAAATATTCAAAAACTTATCGGATATAGATGACAGGTTTTGAGTACAAGCTTAATGAATTTAATTATCTTAATCCGATGGAGATAAACTACTCAGTTTTGGAACAACTGATATAAAACCTATAGGATTTACGCAGAGATTCCCCTCTACCCCCCTAGATTCTAAGGCGAAAGCTAAGGAACGAGGGGGGGCTTCTTAAATCAGTGAACAGTTAACAGTTGACAGTGAACAATAGATAGTTAACTGATTGGCAAGGGAAAAGCAGTATGAGATCTAAACTTGTTCAAATTTGTACTGTTGGTTTAATTACTTTATTAGTGCTTTCTCCAGAGCTAGTTATACTTAGCATAATTTGGGAGCAACATATAGAATGGGTACAAACACAAGGATTAAGTTGTGATGTTAATCAAAGTAGTGAAGAGCAAGTTGGATTAGCCTCCTTACAAGATGGTTATAATTCCTATGAAAATAACTCTAATAGCCAATTTGCTGATACTAAATTTAACCAGCGTTCGCTAACCAATACCCAAAATTACAAAATAGTTAAAATCTTACAATTATTTTTTCTTTTGTTTCCTATATTTGTTGGAGTGTTCGTTATTTTATACGACAGGTACCTGATTTATCGTGCCTCTGTGTTACAGCAACAGGTGGAAATGTTAGAAAGGGTTTGGCAAAATAATATTGAGTGATACAAAACGATGTCAGAACAACGCCAAGATTTATATTTTACCTTGATTGATGAGCTACTTCGTTGCCCTAATGGTCAGGAACCGGAAGTTATAGAAGCTCATCCAGACTTAATTGATGCTGGTTTAATACAGACAATGTTAGAAGTTGCAACTGGCTTTGCTCACAATGGAAATCAAGATGGCGCAAAGTTTCTCATCCACGTTGCGCGTGAACTCTCTAAACAACTCGGATTGTATCCTGAAGTACCAAGTAAGGAGTGAAAATGCTATTAACTTCAACTGATGCAGGACAAATAGCATTAGATTTTATCTCAACTGAATGGAATATCTCAGAGGCAGATAAACCTTGGTTTGTGATTGTTAATTCTCGCCTAATTGGTCAGGATTGGTATATTGTGGAGCTTGCTGTTGCAGGATTTCCCGATAGGTGGTACATCCAAGTTTACGATACTGGAGAATGCGACCCAGATTATACATTCGTTTCTCCTGTCAGTGGTTCGGAAGGTTTTGTTGATTTCAAAGATTTACCCGAGTTAATAGCTGAGGTATTGGTATCAGAGCGCAATTCTAGGTAAACCGATTCAAATAATGTTAAATTATCGTTAAGACTGTTAATAGCTAATGGCTAATCGCTAATGGCTTTTTTTCATTAGCAATTAACCATTAGCCATTAGCAAAAAAAAAAATAAATAAGAATTTTATTTTTATTTTTAATAGTTAATTTTATGCTAAATAAAAAAAAAAGCATATAAATAAAAGCAATATATGCTATATTAAATAGTGTGTTCAGCCCTACAAAAATTAGTTGACTGATGATTAGTGAAGACATCCTCGCTAAAGAGTTTATCAGGGTCGTCAATCACTATTACCCAAAGGTAGGGGAATTACTGCACGGCTGTTATGTGAAAGTTATCTCTACTTATTGGGGACGACCGCCTAAACGCTTGCAATACATTGGAATCTATTGCTGTGAGGACATGATGCACTATCTGCAACCTCACAAAGAAGTTTTAAGAGAATTAGCAGAAAACATGGGGCTATCTCAAGTCGTTTTCTTAAACGCAACAAGACTGTTACGCGATCCACTGTCAACACTTAAAGACGCACATCCGCGTTTGTGGTTGGATTTGCAGTTAGTCACAACATAGGAACAAATGGCGATCGCTATTTGAAACCGAATTTTTTCTGAAATAGGGTATGGGGTCTGGGATGTGGGGTGTCGTGAAAACTTTGATATTTCCCTGAGACCCTACACCCTACCCCCTACACCCTAACCTCTATGACTAGAAGGGGCTTTTGCATGAAGAATCTACGCTTTCTTCCACCAGAAGATATGCCACCAACTGAAGCAACGCAAATCGACAAAATTCTGCGTTTGCAACTAGAAAGGTCTACAGGCAGATGCTTTTTTGAAGCATGTGACCAAATTACCAGAGCATTACTTTATAGTTGTCAGTGGTATATCACAACAGATGACAATGGTATTCTCTCACTCGTCATCGATTGCCCTGATATAGTCACCTACTGGCACATAGTCAGCAACGTTCCTCAAATTGGGAAAAGACTAGAAAGGTTTGCCAGTAGTGCCAAAATCCGTGTTTACCCCCCATTTGGCAAGGGAACACCGATTGATGTCAGTGTAAATGAAATTTCTGCTTATCGCGATTGGCTGTAATTCTCTTATTACGAATAAAAAAAGCGAAGCTAATTGTTCAAACTTGTATGGCTGGAGAGCAATTAACTTCGACTCAATCTTGTGGGGTAAGCTTCTCGCTCGCCCCATTAATTATGCAATCAAACTGCTTCCGGAACGAGGGTAAGGGGATAAACGCCTCTTTTTCAACTACTGACGGGCGGGACGCCCGTACCACAAGAAATATTTTCCGACTTTTTTATTTGGAAGTCTTTAACCAACTATACCAATCCTCTAAGCCAGCACCAGTCAAAGCTGATAATTGAAAAATACGCATATGAGGATTAACCTGTTGCGCGTATTCCATACAACGCTCAACATCAAACTGTACGTAAGGCAAGAGGTCTATTTTTGTAATAATCATCACATTACTGGCACGGAAGATGTGAGGATACTTGATGGGCTTATCTTCTCCTTCTGTCACAGATAGAATCACAACTTTGAGGTGTTCGCCTAAATCAAATAAGGCGGGACAAACAAGATTTCCTACATTCTCAATCATTACGACTGAGTTTAATGGCGGCTTCAGCTGCTGTAAACCCCTTTCTACCATTGCTGCATCTAAATGACAGCCTGTCCCTGTATTAACTTGTACAACTTTGCAGCCTGTTTCTTGGATTTTTTTCGCATCATTGGCTGTTTCTTGGTCGCCTTCAATAACATTAATAGTTAACTGATTCTTTAAATCATTAATGGTTCTGGTTAAGAGAGTTGTTTTTCCCGCTCCTGGAGAACTCATAAGATTTAAAGCCAGGATTTCGCGACCTTTGAACCATCCTCGATTTTGCGCTGCTATCAGATTATTTTTTGCTAAAATCTCTTGCTCTAGAGATAGAGTTGTACCGTGTATTGTGGCATGAATTTGAGATGGTTCTACAATTTGGTCGTGACTGTGAGAATGAGTGATTACAGTTCCATCGGGTAAAGTATGGGTATGCTCATGATGGAAAGCATGACTATTTGTGTTTACTGTCTCTATTTCACCTGTTGCAAGATTAGAAATTTTAGCTTCGCTATCATCAGAACAACCACAGGTTACACACATAATTCCTCTATCTCTATTTCTTTGATTTTCAGTTCTTCACCAGTTATTAAATTTAAGTGAACGCTACCACACCTACACTTACCAAAAGGTTTTTCTAAAGGAATCTCTGCTCCACATTGCTGACAAAGAGCCAACCCTGGAGTTTCTAAAATTTCTAACTTCGCACCTTCTAGTACGGTTTCTTGCGTACAAATATCAAAACAAAATCTCACAGCATCAGGTAGAATAGCCGATAATTTGCCAATTTCTAATAACACTCGTTTGACTTTTTTTCTCTGGGCGCGTTCTGCCACAATTGAAACTATGTTTTGTGTGATTCCTAGTTCATGCATATCAGTGGAAGGCACATGGCAGATGTCTGAAGGGATACCAAGTTGAAAAAGGAGTGTGACAAATACCTGTGCAGGGGTGTTGGTCGGAGCCTTACATCTTTTCTGGACAGGTCTAATAAGATTGCTGTATTTACTTTCTTAGAAAATCGTATCAAAAGACGTTTGATAAAAAAGTTGGATTAACTACAAGACTTCACGGTTTGTGGGGGAAAGGGAAAAGGAAGCGATCGCCTATCTCACAGCGTACAGACAAAAATCACACCCTCTAAAAGTGGACGGAATACTCATTGATTTCTAGCAATACCCATCATAAAACTTTGCTTATAGTCAATCACTGACTAAAGCGACTCTTATAGGTATTATATTAATAATTCATAACTAACGTGTGAGTAGACACTTATAATAATTTTACATCTCATTGCAGATTATAACTTTCAATTACGTAAGTTGTACATTCAAGAGAATTTTGTCCGACATTGATGTTAGTCTCCATGTCACACAGGGGTAAGAACTGCGTACTTACTAAGACACTGCTGGCTGATAGTTGAAAAATGGAGGTGCTCGTGTGATGCCTATCTAATCTTTAAATGGTAGCTTTATTTCCACCGTCCTGTATTAGATAAAGACTTGGCTGACAAATATTAGCTGAATCTTAGAGGATGTTTGAAAAGTGATTGGCTGTAATTTCAAGCACTGGTTGATCCCCC
>JAWQFQ010000299.1:3358-9579 GCA_035967975.1 Scytonema sp. PMC 1070.18 | reverse complement strand
CTACACCCCTACACCCTTACACCCCCACACCCCTCTCTCATGCAGTTACTCAATAAACAAAACAAAAAAACTAATATTCTTCCTGTATTTGCTGTCGCAACATTTGGTCTAAATGTTATTACCTTACTGTTGCTAATGTTTCACGGTTCCATGTTAGAAAGAATTAGGAGGGTAGTTCCTGAAAGTTTAGTGCAATTGGCTGATGGTCGTACTATTACAGTTAGTAATCAAGAGTATTTAGAACGCAATCCAGAAACGATTCGGCGGTTTGTAGGTAAAACAATGACTTTGATGTTTACTTGGTCGGAAAAACAACCGCCACAAACGGTTTGGCAAGGAACTTCAGAACTGTTAGCCCGCGATTTTAGAGGTAAATTTGATGCAGAAGTCATCAAAGAACTGCCGAGAAATGTTGTGGAAAATGGCATCAGAGATGTAGAAAGTGTGCTGCTCATCCGCAGAATTTCTCAACCAAAGAAAATAGACGAAGGAAAATGGCAAGTGGATATGGTCAGCGATCGCGTCCTGTTTACTAGTTCCGACAGAAGTGGAGCCAACATTCCTTTTAACAAAAAAATATTTGTTCGGGCGCTAGATACGCAAACAATTTCCATCCCAAACAGAAATAATTCCCTACACTCTGCCGTGTATAGTTTAAATGAAGCAAGGTTAGAGATATACAATATTTGCGACATCAAAGATAAAAGCTGTTCTGAACAAAATGGTGGACAAAGCAATGGTACAAGAAACTAATAAAAATGGCTTTAATGAAAAAAATTCACGTCCTGAAGTACAATCTGGTCAAAGGACAGATGAATCATCACCAATATCGATTCGCAAAATGTCAGAATTAGTGGGTTTGGAAGAAGATTCTGTCGATTCTGACGATGAAGAAAGCGAGGAGGTCTCTTCGTTTAGCCCTCAAGAGGAAGCCCCTGGTTCTCAGCCATCTTCAAATCGCAAGCAAAAATCCCTGTCATCCAATCCTTTTGCAAAAGTAGCATTAGTCGGTGCGACTACCTTATGTGGAGTTCTCGTTGCTGGCGTTTTTCTCTCTCGACTCATGGGTGGAACAAGCCAAAAGCCAAGACAAGAATTTCCTCAATTGAGCAATCAAGAACCCAAAGATGAAATAGAGCAATCAAGACCGGAAGAAGAAATTGAACTTCTCAAAACAAAACTTGCTCTAGCAGAACAAGCACGAGCGGTAAAAGCCGCACAAATGCAACTGAAAACGACACGACCCCAGCCCCGTCCAAGCAATACGCCAACTCCTGTAGAACGACCCATAGCTAGACCACAACCGGAAACACGGGTCGTGGTCCAAAAAGTACCCACCCCAGGACCAACAGTTTATCGTGTTGTTGAACGGGTTGTCAGAGCTCCTCAAGTCGCCCAAGCACAACCAGCCCCACCACCACCCACCCCTTCCCCTCAACCAAAACTAACGCCAACACCATCACCAACGCCAACGCCAACGCCAACACCAACGTTTGAGATGTCGCTTCCGGAACTACTAACCCCACTTCAAACAGCGCCAGTAGCAGAAGCTCTCTCAGAAATCCGGAAAATGGTTCCACCACCAGCTTCGCCACCAGTCGCCACCAGGAGAACGCCAACTCCGGTACAATCTTTAAGTCCTGAGGAAGAAATAGTTAGGATTAGAGAAAATTTAGAACGTCGAAATGCTCGGACTGCAAGAAATACAGCGTCTGACTCTAAGAGAGAAGCATCGCTAGCTAGTCAATCGACCAAAGCGATCGCAATAGGAACCAGCGCTAAAGCCGAATTAGCGACAGCTTTCTTTGGAGAAGCGAGTCGGGGATCGACTACTAACACTAAAAGCGACTATACATTTGTGGTGCGTTTAAAGGAAGCACTGAAATCCACCGATGATAAGATTGCAATCCCAAGAGACACTGAGTTAGTCACTGAACTCGACCGACTAACTGACAACGGAATGGTGCAACTCAACGTAATTGCAATGGTTTCCAAGGAAAAAAATGGTACTCTTAAGGAAGTCAAATTACCTCCAGGTGCAATGAAAATTCGCGCCCCTCAAGGAAGACCCTTACTTGCTAGTAAATATCCGAAGAGTTCGGGAACGATAGCAAGCATGGATACAGCATTATTCGCTTTAGGGGGTCTTGGTCAAATCGGAGATATACTTAACCGACCTGAGCAAAGAACTGAACCCGTATGTACAATAACACGAGGTGTTGACAGAGACGGTAATGAGACGGATGACAATAATCGGACTGAAGTTTGTACCACTGTTACCCGAACCGACCAACAAAGAAACATCGGAGCTGCGATTTTAGAAGGTGGTATGAAGTCCCTCGTTCCTCAAATTACCCTCCGCAACCAACAAGCCGTTAACGAAATGATAACAAAAGGTAACATTTGGTACTTACCAGTAGGAACAGAAGTCGAAGTTTTTGCTAATAGGCTGATGAAAGTTTCATCATAAGAATTTATAGACAGTCTTAGAAGTTGTTTGAAAAGTAGTTGGCTGTGATTTTAGGCACTTATCGATCCCCCCTAGCCCCCCTTGAAAAGGGGGGAAAATCTATTAAAGTCCCCCTTTTTAAGGGGGATTTAGGGGGATATTGAATGTGCATGCTACTGATGAAAAAACTTTTCAAACAATCTCTTAGCGTGTCTTTACTTACTATATCAATCCTATTTAATTTGTGAAAATTACAAGACTCAGAAACCCGGTTTCCCAGGAGTTACCGGGTTTCTCTGTTTTTACGAATAATAGCAGGATTGATATATATACCCTGAATTAAAATTCGGGCTAAAAGCTCAAACCCGTTAAAACGGGTTAAAATTCACATACAGTCCGATAAATCTGACTTTGGCTAACATCTGCGAAATTTATTTACGGGCGGTTTTTTCGGGCGATGTGAAAAGCCGAGATGTATGAAAGCTGGAGGCGATCGCCGAAGTTATGTTCTATCCGGTGTCTCAATCCTGCAAACAAAGTATTTCTAATCTGTGGATCTAACTTTAAGTATGGCGAGTAAGTATTTAAAAGCATTAAATATTCATCAACAGTATAGCTCACTTCTGAGACAATGTGTCCAGAGATTAAATCTTTAAATTGTCCTGAATCAATAACTATCTTACCCAAGCCTCTCAAAATCTCTTCTTGAGTTTCTCTGTCCTCATATCGGTCAAGAGACGGAGCATATGTTTGATAAACTTCTGATAAAGATTGGTACACTTCATAGCAGGGCTGAAGTTCCTTGTTCCATAATAAAATCAGATAGCCACTTTCTTTTAAAGCCTTTGCTGCTTTTGGATACCCTACTTCCGGTGATATCCAGTGAAAAGAGCTCGCTGCTAAGACAGCATCAAATTGTTCAGCTTCTAACGTCCACTCTTCAAAAGACGTGTTTATAATCTCTACATTGGGATACAACTGACAATTTTGTTGAGCTAATTGGAAAAAATCTGGGTTAGGTTCCAAACAAATCATTGGACAACCCAATTGAGCAAATGCTATCGTTGCTGTTGCAGGACCACATCCCACTTCCAAAATTTTTGAGTCAGTGGAAAGCTGAGTCATCTTTACAACTTGGTCAATTAAAGCCTGAGGATATCGAGGTCTGACTTGATTGTAAGCCTCTGCTGCAGGAGAGTACCAATTTCTGCGCTGTTCTAAATCTCTGTTGGAGTAGGTGAGTATTAATTGTTTTAAATTGTCCATAAAATATGGTTAATGGCTAATGGTTAATGGTTAATGGCTAATGGTTAATGGTTAATGGCTTTTTTACAATTAGCTGTTAGCGATTAGCAGTCCTTGTCTATGTCCCGTATCTTTCGTAATATTTCTACAAATTACTTAAAATACTATGGAAAGCATTGATAGGTAGAGTTTTGGGAGAAGGACAGCCTTTTTTTGATTGTTAAGAGAGAAGTGGGTTATGGACAGCTCTCAAGGAAAGGAGTTTCCCCACCGTCTTTTGATAAGAGAAGTGTCAATACTACAAGGGATAGAGCCAAGAAATAAATTTCACACCTTGATCGCTAAAGCCAGATAAATCTGACTGTATATGATTTTTAACCCGTTTTAACGGGTTTTAGCTTTCAGCCCAAATTTTAATTTAGGGCTTAACCGACAAGCATTGAGAGAAGTGTGAGATTTTTTTCAAAAATTCAACAACTTATGTTATTTTTTGGTTGAATCTTTGCTAAAAATAGTAAGGCTATTGACTGACAAGTAGACAGTCATACTACCGAAGTATCAAAAACCTGCATTTACTAGCAAATCCTGTGATTTATTTTCGTATTTGCGAATAATATACTGAGAAAAATGCTACTTATAATTATCACCTAAAAAAATGGGCCAAGGATTATTTCAAATTGTGGTGACGTTATGTATCGCGATCGCGATCGTTCCACTACTCGGTAAATACATAGCACGGGTATTCATGGGGGAGAAAACACTGCTTGACCCCATTATGAACCCTCTAGAGCAAACCATATTTTTATTAGCAGGTGTGTCCAAACAAGATAGTATGTCTGGTTGGCAGTATATAAAAGCACTGCTATACTGCAACACCATCATGGGTATTATCGTATATTTACTTCTCTCGTTTCAAAAGCAGTTACCCTGGAATCCCACTGGGTTGGCTGCTCCTAAGTGGGATATATTGCTACACACGACGATTTCCTTCCTCACGAATACCGACCAACAACATTATCCTGGAGGGGAAATCACCTTCAGTTATTTTAGCCAAACAGCAGCCCTTGCTTTTTTGATGTTTACCTCAGCAGCAACTGGGTTAGCTGTGGGGATCGCTTTGATTAGAGGCTTGACAGGTAGAAAATTGGGGAATTTTTATTTTGACATGACCCGTTCTATCACCCGCATCTTGCTTCCCATCTCAATTGTAGGTGCGATCGCACTCCTGTCCCTAGGCGTCCCGCAAACACTAGCAGGTCCTTTGGAAGTGACAACCATCGAAGGAGTACCCCAGTATATTAGCCGAGGACCCGTTGCATCCTTTGAGATGATTAAACAATTGGGAGAAAACGGTGGTGGCTTTTTTCGTGTCAACTCCGCCCATCCCTTTGAAAATCCTAATGGTGCTTCCAACCTACTAGAAATCATCGCCATGATTTCCATTCCATCAGCATTGATTTATACCTATGGCATATTTATGAAAAGCACCAAGCAAGCGTGGTTGCTTTTTTGGATGGTGTTTGGGATCTACGTGCTTTTGATTTTCGTCACAGCAACGGGAGAGTATCAGGGTAATTCTATTGTCAATCAAGCCTTAGGAATTATACAGCCCAATTTAGAAGGAAAAGAAGTAAGATTTGGGTGGGCGCAAACAGCACTATGGGCTATTACGACCACAGGAACTATGACTGGAGCCGTTAACGGGATGCATGATTCCTTCATGCCTTCGGGAATCTTTTCTACCATGTTAAATATGTTTTCGCATATAGTTTGGGGTGGACAAGGAACGGGAACAGCGTACTTATTCATTTTCCTCATTCTCACAATGTTTCTTTCTGGTTTGATGGTGGGGCGCACTCCAGAATTTTTGGGGCGCAAGATTGAAAAGAGAGAAATCGTCCTTGCGAGTATTATCCTGCTGGTTCACCCTATTGCAGTTTTGATTCCTAGCGCTATCACTCTGACATTTCCCACCACCCTAGCATTTCAAATTCCTCCAGCTGGGTATACAGGTTCTCCAGAATTTCACAATATATCACGGGTGGTTTACGAATTTGCCTCAGCTAGTGCTAACAATGGTTCTAGTTTAGAAGGGTTAGGAGATAGTACTCTGTGGTGGAATCTCAGTACTTGTTTTAGTCTCCTGTTAGGACGATATATACCAATTATCGCCATCCTGCTTTTAGCAGACAACATGAGACGCAAACCGACCGTTCCCGAAACTTCAGGAACCCTAAAAACAGATACCACTCTATTTACTGCGACAGCAGCTGGAGTCATTTTGATTTTGGGCGTACTCACATTCTTCCCCGTCCTCGCCCTCGGACCTATAGCTGAAGGTTTTAATCTCAAATGACTGTGGTTAGTGGTTAGTGGTTAGTAGTTAGTGGTTAGTAGTTAGTGGTTAGTGGTTAGTGGTTAGTGGTTAGTGGTTAGTGGTTAGGTAGAGCAACTATCAACTATCAACCAACCACTATCAACTATCAACCAACCACTATCAACTATCAACCAACCACTATCAACTATC
>JAWQFQ010000299.1:0-3258 GCA_035967975.1 Scytonema sp. PMC 1070.18 | reverse complement strand
AACTAACCACTATCAACTAACCACTATCAATCTACAATGATGAACCCCACATCTTCCATGTATTCCCCTCATCACAGCGAACGGCGTCACGCACGTAAAAAAGCAAGGATAGGTAGAAAGGGAATCTACCTTAGGGCTATTAAAGACACTTTTGTGAAATTAAATCCCAAATCCCTGATTAAAAACCCGGTGATTTTTATAGTTTGGGTAGGTACCCTCGTTACCTTAGCACTGACTATTGACCCCTATCTCTTTGGTCCTGTCTCAGGGGATAACCTGCGATTGTTCAATGGATTGATTACTGGGCTTTTGTTTTTCACTGTTTTATTCGCTAACTTTGCTGAAGCGATCGCAGAAAGTCGAGGTAAGGCGCAAGCAGATGCTTTGCGGGCTACCAAGTCAGAGACCGTCGCTAAAAAACTAGCATCCGATGGCTCGGTTTCTGAAGTTTCTTCTACCAGTTTGAGAACCGGCGATACAGTATACGTGGTTGCTGGTGATACTATACCTGCTGATGGAGAAGTGATTATGGGTGTCGCCAGCGTTGATGAATCAGCAATCACTGGCGAGTCAGCACCAGTCTTAAAGGAAACAGGCTCTGATGTAGCAAGTTCCGTAACTGGAGGAACGCGGATTATTTCTGACGAACTGATTATCCGCATTACAGCGGACCCAGGAAAAGGCTTTATCGACCGGATGATTGCTTTGGTGGAAGGAGCAGAGCGGACAAAAACACCGAATGAAATTACACTCACTGTGTTACTGGCGGTTTTGTCCTTGGTTTTTCTATTTGTTGTCATGACCATACCCGCGATCGCCAACTATACTGGAAATCCTATTAATGTCTCTGTTTTAGTGGCGCTGTTAGTCGCGTTGATCCCCACAACTATTGGGGGATTGCTGAGTGCGATCACTATTGCTGGTATGGACAGAGTTGCTCAGTTCAACCTCATTGCGACCTCAGGACGAGCCGTAGAAGCATGTGGTGATGTCAGTACCCTAGTATTAGATAAAACAGGTACAATTACCTTAGGTAACCGTTTAGCAGAAGCCTTTATCCCCATCAACGGTCACTCAATGGAAGAAGTTGCCAACATGGCTCTAGCAGCTAGTGTGTCTGATGATACACCTGAAGGCAAATCCATTGTCAGACTTGCAGAACGAATGGGCGCAACGATTGATTTTGACCCTCAAAACATCGAAATCGTACATTTCTCCCCAAAAACCCGCATGAGTGGGATAAATTTACCCAATGGAAGTCAAATTCGTAAGGGAGCAGTATCAGCTATCAAGGGATTTGTACGTTCCCGCAACGGAGATGATTTACCAGAGGAACTCGACAGGGTCTACGAAAGAGTTTCCCAACAGGGAGCTACACCCCTGGCGATCGCCTACGATAGTGAAATTTACGGTGTCATTTATCTGAAAGATATTATTAAACCCGGTATTCAAGAACGTTTTGACCAGTTGAGACGCATGGGAGTGCGTACTGTCATGCTGACTGGAGACAACCGAATTACAGCTTCTGTAATTGCAAAAGAAGTAGGAGTTGATGACTTTATCGCGGAAGCGACCCCAGAAGACAAAATTTCTGTGATTCAAACAGAACAAGAACAGGGAAAATTAGTGGCGATGACGGGAGATGGTACCAACGATGCGCCAGCACTAGCACAGGCGAATATTGGTGTAGCCATGAACACTGGAACTCCAGCAGCAAAAGAAGCAGCCAATATGGTCGATTTGGATTCCGACCCCACAAAACTCATTGATATTGTTGGTATTGGGAAACAATTGCTCATAACTCGTGGCGCTTTAGCGACATTTTCTGTCGCTAACGATTTAGCTAAATATTTTGCTCTAATTCCAGTATTATTCACGAATGCTAATCTACAAGGTCTAAATATTATGAAGTTAAACAGTACCAATTCCGCTGTGCTGTCAACTCTGATTTACAATGCTTTGATTATCCCTGCTTTCATTCCTCTGGCGCTCAAGGGTATTCAATTTCGACCTCTCTCAGCTAATCAGCTTTTACAACGCAATATTCTTGTGTATGGTTTGGGAGGTGCGATCGCGCCATTTATTGCTATTAAATTGATTGATGCATTAATTTCTGCTGTGGGTTTGGTTTAACTTGGGTGTAGGGTATAGGGTGTAGGGTGTAGGGAAATTTCACCACGCCCCCTATTTATAAATTAACGGGGTTTTATGAAAACAGAAGTGAGTTTGTTGGCGGGGATTTCGTTTGTTTGGTCACAGTGGCGATCGCAAAAGTTACCTCTTATAATTTTTATAGCGTTGTGTTTAAATTTGTTCATTGCACCTCTAGTTTATGCTGCTGCTGACGGTACCCTCGAACGTCGTTCTGCTTGGGCGCTTGGAATTCTCGGTTTAGTGGCGCTTGCTCTTATCGTTTACTTGTTTGTTGTAGTTTTTCAACCAGAAAAATTTTAGAAATGTTAATTGCTAATTGCTAATTGCTAATTGTTAATTGTTAATTGCTATTAGCCATTAGCCATTAATCATTAGCCATTAACCATTAGCCATTAACCATTAGCTATTAGCCATTCACACTCTTATGTTTTTTATTAAAGAAACTTTTAAAGCACTTCGCATTACCTTGGCTCTATGGTTGTTGACCGCAATTATTTATCCTGTGGTTATACTTGCAGTGGGTCAATTTGTCTTTCCTTATCAAGCTAACGGTAGTATAGTCCAGAATATTAGAGCAGAACAAATTGGCTCTAGTCTGATTGGTCAACAATTCACTGCTGAAAAATATTTTTATCCTCGTCCCAGCGCGGTTGAATATAGTGAAGGAGAAAAAGCCAAGCCTACTGGTATATCTGGAGCTAGTAATTTGGCTCCTGGGAGTGCAGAATTG
This sequence comes from Scytonema sp. PMC 1070.18, assembly GCA_035967975.1. Taxonomy (GTDB): domain Bacteria; phylum Cyanobacteriota; class Cyanobacteriia; order Cyanobacteriales; family Nostocaceae; genus Scytonema. The sequence goes on along the minus strand of JAWQFQ010000299.1, from coordinate 374 downwards.
CTGAAGAGAATTCAAGAAACAGCTACTGAACTCAATGATGAGAGTGTTCAACCCACAGCCGATTTGATTTACACTTCTGCTTCCGGCTTAGATCCCCTTATTTCTATTAGAGCAGCACGAGAGCAATTGGATAGAGTGGCTCGCGCTCGTGGACTTAGACCAGATGAAATTTTACCTTTTATAAATAGGTTTACTGAAGGTAGATTTTTAGGAATTTTTGGGGAACCCGGTGTTAATGTTTTAAGATTGAATTATGCCTTGGATTTAGATGAATTCAATCGTCAGTTAAATAGATGAAAGAATGATGGGGGATAGTAGTTAGTAGTTAGTAGTTAGTAGTTAGTAGTTAGTAGTTAGTAGTTAGTAGTTAGTAG
>JAWQFQ010000298.1:0-9582 GCA_035967975.1 Scytonema sp. PMC 1070.18 | reverse complement strand
CTTTTTTCAGGGGACAATGAAAGGGCACACGTGAACGTTAATCGCCTAGCAGAGATATCGACCTCTGTTCTGGTGGGGAAACTCCTCAGGATAAGCTGAATCGTAGAAAGAGGAAACCCAAGCAGTGATGTTTGGAATCCCCCTAATTCTATTAGGGGGAGGATGTCAACCTGAAAAGCTTGGCGACAGAGGAAGCCGCACATAGCCTGAAAAAAGTTTTACCACCAGGGAAAACGGTTGTGAGTTTCCAGAACGGCGTACGAAATGCGGAGATACTGCGCTCTATTCTAACAGAGCAAAACGTCCTAGCAGGAATGGTTCCCTATAACGTCGTGTGGAATCCTAGTGCTCATTTCCATTGCGGAACCAGTGGAATCCTTGCTGTGGAGAAGCGGGAGGATATTTCGTTTCCCGTGCTTTCAGGGTTGCAACACGCCGGACTTGCAGCAAAAGCTGACTCTAATCTTCCTGGTATTCTGTGGAGCAAACTGATATTTAATCTGAATAACGCCATTAATGCCTTGGCAGATATTCCTTTGCGGGAAGAACTCTCACAGCCTGTTTATCGGAAAATCATTGCTGCTGCGATGGACGAAGCTCTATCAGTGTTGCAGCAAAGCGGAATTCAACCAATTCCTTCTGGACGCATGCTTCCTAGCATTACACCCTTAGTTCTGCGACTTCCTAACTTTCTATTTTTCCGCGTTGCCTCTAATATGATTAAAATCGATCCACAAGCTCGTTCTTCTATGTGGGAAGATTTGCAGCGAGGTCGCAAAACGGAAATTGACTACATCAACGGAGAAATCATCGCTCTGGCAGAAAAAAATGGGCTGCAAGCACCTATAAATACCGCAATCACCCATCTTATTAAAGAGGCGGAAAAAGGTACTAGAACCAAAATGTCCGCATCAGAACTGGCGAAACGGCTAGCAATACGGTTCGGTTAAGGGTTACTCGTGTTGCCAGAAACCCGGTATCTTGGAGATACCGGGTTTCTAAATAGTTGCTCACTATGTTCCCCGACACCCCACATTGTCAGCACTCTCAACCGTTCAACATAAATTATAAATTCATAATTCATAATTCATAATTCATAATTCATAATTCAGCAGCAGAATCTTTGTCCAGAAACAGTGTTGCTTGGGGTTGTTTGCGGAGAATGGAAGCAGGACAATCTGTAGTAATATCACCCTGCAACATCTGTTTGACTACCTTCGCCTTACGTTTTCCTGGTGCAAGACAGATAATTTGTTTGGCGGAACAAATCATTGGAATAGTGAGGGTGAAAGCATACTGCGGTACGTTTTCTAAATTTGGAAAATAACCTGTATTGACTTGTTGAGTGCGGTTGACATCGTCTAATTTTACCAACTTGACAGTATGGGGGTCATTAAAGTCTGCCACTTCTGGGTCGTTAAAAGCAAGATGTCCGTTTTCCCCAATCCCAAGAAAGCACAAATCTATAGGTTGTCTTTTTAGCAATTTGGTGTAGCGATCGCACTCTATCAAAGGTTGTAAAGTATCACCTTCAATGTAGTGAAAGTCTTTAGCTTGTATCCGATTTTCAACACGTTCTCGCAAATACCGTCGAAAACTAGCGGGATGGTTAGCAGAAATTCCTAAGTATTCATCAAGGTGGAAACAGGAGATTTGTGACCAATCAACTCCACCTAAAGTTATCAAAGCATCAAGAAATTTAATTTGGGAGTTACCTGTTGCTAACAATAGTGCTGCAAGACCTTTTTGGCTGAGGATGTTTTGTAAATGTTGTTGTACGATTCCCGCTGCGTCCTCCGCCAGTTCGACATCAGAGTTGTAAACCTTTACTTGTAGAGCATCGACGCGAAAAGAATTTTTTGCGGTTGACATATTGATATTTAAATCGGCGTGAATAAATACGCTAATTGCTAATTGTTAATTACTAACTATTTTTTGACAATTAGCTATCAGCTATTAGCAGTCTTTATGAGAATTTCACAATTCATTTAGGACTACTATAGTTAAGTCTATCTCTAACATAAAAAAATAGGTAAGAGCAGACTTACTCGTTTACTCTTACCCATTTTGAGTATCATAGGTTGTTGCAGTTTGGAAGACTCATTATAGTTTTTTATTTTGAGCAATACTGGCTCGATCGCAAAGCCATACAAAACGATGTAAACTGTGTAATGAAAGTTTACAATAGTTTACAAAGAAAAAGACCATGCTAACTGCAATTCTCTTCGACCTAGACGGAACTATTGTCAATACAGACCCCATCCACTACCAAGTTTGGCAGGAAATGCTGACAGGTTACGGTATAAATATTGACGAAAAATTTTACCAAACTCGAATTAGCGGGCGGACCAACCCACAAATCATAGAAGACTTACTCCCACAATTATCACCAGAAGACAACGCAAAATTTGCAGAAGACAAAGAAGCCTGTTTCCGACAAAGAGCCAGAAATATTCTCAAACCTTTAAATGGATTTTCCGAACTGATTGCATGGACAGACGCACACCAACTCAAACGTGCATTAGTCACCAATGCGCCCAGAGCAAATGTGCATTTCATGCTAGAAGTGTTAAACATCAAAGAAATCTTTGGTACAGTTGTCATGGCAGATGATTGCATCGCAGGCAAACCACACCCCGCACCATACCAAACTGCTCTTGATAAGTTGGGTATTACCCCAGAACAAGCGATCGCCCTAGAAGATTCACCCTCAGGTATTCGTTCCGCTGTTGCAGCTGGTATCCGTACCGTTGGTATAACGACCACGCATGACCCAAAACATCTTTTAGAAATCGGCGCATTTATGACAGCTCCAGATTTTACAGATACACACTTGTGGACACTGCTAAACTCTGAAGTCAAGCATCCACTGCTAAGCGTTGACAGTTAAGGGACTTCAAGAAATAAATTCGACCTTTTGTGGTGCGGGCGTCTCGCCCGCCTCGCCTCGTTCACGGGCGAGGACGCCCGTACCACAAGAGATTTTGGAAGACTTCTCGCCTCGTTCACGGGCGAGGACGCCCATACCACAAGAGATTTTGGAAGACTTTTTTATTTGGAAGTCCCTAAATTCAAAATATCCTCCTTTTCCCAAAATGGGAGAAAGGGAATTATAGCGATTCTCGTACAGATAAAATACATATTCATCTGCGTAGCCTGCGGCAAGGCTGACGCCAACATCTGCATTCATCTGCGGTTTTTAAATTCTTATCCTCAAATTCTAACGTCGAATCAGCTTAAACCTAAACCCGGTGCGAGATATACAAGACTCCGTTGGATCGCAAGGCTCAATCCTCACAAGAAAAACGCCATCCTCACGAGCCCCGGTTTTTGGAGAAAATTGAATTTTACCCCCCGCTCCTTGAGCTGAAAACTTGGGGTTAGAAAGCGCCTTTTGCAATCCCTCACGAGTGCTGCTCTGTTTTAACCCAGCAATAATAGATTGAAGAGCATCATAAGCTGTAGCTGTTCGGGGACTGACCTCTCCACCCCAAAGCCGAGCAGCTCTTTTTGCAAAAGATGTTGTGTCACTGTTACCATTACGATGCCAAGGAACCGCTACCACCATTCCTTTAAAATTCGCCCCATTGTTTAAAACAGTTGTTTCCGAGTACATTGTTTGAGGGCTAAATAGCCACAGTCTCCTTTGATTCTCTTGTGCTACATCAATAGCTGCAGCAGTTGTACGTGGAGTGGGTATCAATAGTAAGCCCCTTGCGCCATCACTAATGGCACGATCTAGAAAAGAACGAGCCAGAAAATTGGAAGCACCTAAATCGCAAACTGTGTTTGTGACATCACCTCCGTACTTACGGATAGAATCAGTATATTGTTTAACAATGTCATTAATAATTGGAAGTTGTAATTCACTACAAATAGCAATTCTATCGAGCCGAGCTTCTCGAGTAATATGGCGAGCAAGAGTATCGCTATAAGTTACAAGGCTTGGTGTAGCATAAAACACATATCTTTCTGAACTTGGTTCAGTTAACGTTTTAATATTAACAGGTGACACCATCACCAAACCTGCGTTATTATAAATAGACTCGTCTAAGCTTAACCCTACAACTGCTAAAATGTGGGGGTCTTTTACCAATTCCTGATTCAGTTGTTCAAGAATTTGAAAATTATCAACCTTCGCAATCTGAATTTTTAAGGGTATGCCATTAATTCCGCCATTGCTGTTTATCTCATTTTGAGCCTGCGCGATCCCGCGTAACATCTCTTCTGATTCATCGACATTCGCAACAATTGGTAAAATGACAGCAACTTTTAAGGCGTTTGATTGAGCAATTTTGGCATTATTTAAGTAAATTAAACTTTCGGGATCATTGCGATCGCGTTGTAGAGATGATTGAAATTTGCTAACAGCTGTGATATAATCACCATCTGCAAACGCTTTACTTCCAGCTTCTTTCTCTGGGGACAAGTCTTTTGTGATAAAAATTTTCTCACCCAAACTCATTCTATCCTTGAGGGGAGAGTTAGTATAAGGTACACCAAGGGTGTTATTCTTTGCCGTAATTGGTTCGGAGTTCTGGAGAGGACGAATAACTTGACTGAATATCCATAAAGTCGTTGCCATGAGTACTCCAGCTAGCCCTAAAGAAATCAGCTGCCGGACATTTTCTTTGTTATTTGTCATAAATAATGTCCTTTATAAAAAAATTTATATTAGCAAATCAACTATATTTAGAAATATTTGGACATGAATTGGTTTAAGAGTCGGGACAAGGTTATGAGTATATATGCTAGTAATCCAGCTAAGATGACTAGCAATACTATGATAAACAATCCATTTACCCCAGCTTGTATGGGATTGGTAATTTGCAAATTTTTGTAAAGGAAAAAAATAAATGCTGTTGAAAGCAGGCAGATAATAAATAAATAAGTTTTTTCAAAAAGAGAGTGGGATTGAGCAAAGATGAATCCCCCCAAAATCAGTAACCATAAACCAGAGCTAATCCAAAGAGTTCCGAAAAAACTAAGAAGTGCGATCGCCAACAACGAACTTCCCGAACTAGTCAAGATTCCCCAAGGTAATAATGCCTTAGCAGATGGTGATATATGTTGAGTTGGCTGCTGTTGCTGAAGTTGTGGTGGTAGTGCTAACGGTTGACTGGGTGCAACAATTGTGTGAAATGAGCGTCCGGACTGTGGAGGTAAGTCATCATCCAAGTCTTGTAAAACTTCTACTGCTGACTGATAGCGCATTTCATGCTTCACTTGCAGCAACCTATTAAGAATGTAATCTAATTCATCACCGATGGGTTGTAACAAATGCTGTCGCCAGCTAAGAGTCCAGCTATATCCTTGGTTCATCCAGAGTTCCCAAGGAGAAACATTAGTCATGAGGTGGAAACAAGTCACGCCCAAGCAGTAGAGGTCACTCGAAGGATAAGCTTCTCCCTTGTGCATTTGTTCGAGGGGCGCATAACCAAACGAACCAATGTTTGTTCCTTTGGTGTGGATTGTTCCCGTTTTTTGTTTTGACACCCCAAAATCAATCAGGACTAGGCGACCATCTCGTTGACGGCGAATAATATTTTCTGGCTTAATATCTCGATGAATGACCTGCTGTTGGTGAACTGTTGCTAAAACGGGTAACAAATCGTAAAGGAGGGATTGAATCCTCGCTTCATCAAACACTCCCTGAAACTTCAACTCTTGCAGTAGATTGTGTCCTTGGATAAACTGCTGCACCAAATACAAGTAATCATCTTCCTTAAAGTAAGCATACAGAGTAGGAATCTGTGGGTGTTCGCCCAACTGCTGTAAACGTTTTGCTTCTTGCTGAAATAACTCAATTACCTTTCTCCGCGACCAGCTTCCCTGAGTTTGTGGTGCTAGTTGCTTAACAACACATTGCTCATCAAGCTTATCAACATCCTCTGCTAGATAAGTACGAGCAAATCCGCCTCCTCCCAATGGTTGAAGAATGCGATAACGTCCTCTCAGTAGCCACACCAGATTTGTCCCGCAACTCATGCAGCTCTTGGTTCCATCTGGATTTAAGGGATCGGGACAATCCGGATTTAGGCAGCAGATCATACTACTGTCGCCGTCGTCTATGAATAATAATGAATATACACCGAGTTTCCTAGGTTTAACTTAAATAGATGTAAAAAGTCATCCTTAGGTTCCTGGTCACTGTCAAGATGCAATATGATAGACTCCGAAATTATTATGAACAAAGAAATTGCTAAGAAAAAAAGTAAGTCACTTCCACCAAAGCTTATCATCAAGCTGGGGAAATTTGTGTGGACAACTCTTTGGCATATGATGATGTCAAAGCTTGCTCCCCGCAACACTTCGGGAGAATACATTCGTCCTAGCAGTCAATTTCGTCACTTTGTGGGTACAGAGGAAAGTAACCCTTACCAACCCGCACCAGGTCGCTACAGTCTGATTGTGGGACTGAGCTGTCCATGGGCGCACCGTACTCTTGTTGTGAGGACACTTAAAGGACTTGAAGAAGTCTTACCAGTGACTATAGTTTCTCCTTCTCCGATAGAAGGGGGTTGGGTGTTCGACCAGGAATACGAAGGTTGCCGTACCTTAGCAGAATTGTACCAGTTAGCAGAAGCAGGTTACGGTGGACGCTGTACGGTTCCGGTTTTATGGGATAACCAAACTAAAACTATCGTTAACAATGAAAGTGCGGAAATTATTGTCATATTGAACTCGGAGTTTAACGAGTTTGCTAAAAATCCCGTACTAGACCTCTACCCCAAGGAACTCAAGGAGAAAATTGACACATATAATGATAAAATTTATACAAATGTTAATAACGGTGTTTACCGTTGTGGTTTAGCCCAGTCTCAAGAAGCTTACACCCAAGCCTGCAATGAACTCTTTACAACTTTAGATGAAATTGATGAAATGTTAAGTAAAAATAGATACCTGTGTGGTAAGAGAGTAACACTAGCAGATGTTCGCCTTTTTACAACATTATTCCGTTTTGATAGTGCATACTACGGTCTTTTTAAGTGCAACCGCAAAAGAATCAAAGACTACCAGAATCTGGGAGCCTACTTACGGGACTTATACCAGCTTCCCGGTATTGCTGACACTTGTGATGTTGAAAGTGTAAAGCAAGATTACTATGGCAACCTGTTTCCTCTCAATCCTGGTGGTATTATTCCCTTAGGTCCAGATGTGTCCTATCTATGGGAGCCCCACGATCGCGATCGCATCAGTCCGAAAGCACCTGAGACTGTGGGTTAATTTTCCCGAATCCAAAGAGCTAGCCCACCACCACGACCGCGAGCTGCAATAAAATCTTCCGTCACTGAAAAGAAAGCAAAAAAAGGCAACTTAGCAATAGATAAATTATAGAAGTTTTCAGCTTGAGCTTTACCACCTCTCACATTCCCATGATATATAACGCGACCAAACAAACACAACTTTACACGAGTAAAGTCAAACGCTAGCAGGTTTTTCTTACCCAAATACTGAGTCAGACCCTCAAACTTCAACATCAAAGAACCCAACTGGATGGAATTGCTAATTTCCCCTCTACCAGTCTTTTCGGTTTCAGCTTGTGAATTAGCACTAAAAGCAATATGTGCTGGAGTAAACTTAGGCATATAAAAACCTTTACCCAGCACAATTCCCCCTCGCTTTCTCATTTTTTTAGTTCCAGTAGTAAAGCAAAGCCGCCACGTACCTAAAAGAGACTCAAACGGGTATGCTAATTTTTGCTGTTTAGCAGTCTTCTCTGCTTGTAGCAAAGCATCAACTACTAAGGGCGCAGCGGGACGTTCTTTTGTTTGTTCTCGGTAAGAAGCAGTCGCTTGGGAAAGCACTGTCAAAAAATCTGATGAAGCTTGCGATGTTAAATCAGTCTTCATAAAGTTATTTAAAAACCTGATACTCTAAATAAATCATACCTATGAATGATATATAGCAATCCGCGCATCTTTTGTAAAGGCGAGAAACCCAGTATCTTTGAGATACCGGGTTTCTGAGTCCCGCAATTTTTACAGTCAAGTTTGGCAAGAGATATAAGAAACATGTATAGAAAACGAATGGGAGAAGAGTATCAATTTTTTGTTAAAAATGGATAATTTTGTCTTCTCTTGCTCATTTCAATACAAATTACTAATAAACTTTATAAATCAGATAGTTACGAAATTGCTATCAACCCAACAGATAATGTTAACCCTTAAAAACGAAGAAGTCGTTTACACTATGGATGGAAGTCGAAACAGACATGACTGACATAATAAATACCGCTGCTGATGCGGCTGGTTTTAAGGCTTTAAACGTCTGTGATGAGTGAGTCTGAAAAGTAATCAACGACATAAATAAATCAGGAGATTCTGATCATGAGTTTCACTATCGAGTCGGCTCAAGCTATTTTCTCTGAAACTCAAGTTCCTAGTCCAATTCCAGCTACCATAGCGGTGTTCGATCAACTTGGTGTTGACGACCAACTGGCTTTACTCTGGTTTGCTTACACCGAATTAGGTCGTACAATTACTCCCGCAGCGCCTGGAGCAGCACGTTTGCAACTAGCAGAAGGACTGCTCAACCAAATTAAGCAGATGTCTAATGACGAGCAAATGCAAGTCATGAGGGATCTTGCTGGTCATGTTGACACCCCCACTAGCCGTTCCTATGCCAACTTCAGTGTTAATACTAAGTTAGCTTTCTGGTACGAGTTAGGAGAGTTGATGAAACAGGGAATTGTGACTCCTGTACCATCAGGCTATCAAATGAGTGAAGGTGTCAGACAAGTCTTAGAAGCAATCCAGAAACTCGATCCAGGTCAGCAAATCACAGTCCTTCGCAATGTTGTAGTAGACATGGGATTCGAGTCAGAAGCGAGTACAGGTGGTTACTCAAGAGCTTCTACAGAACCCTTGTTTCAGCGTGTTCAGCCAGCTCCTAGAAAAGTCAAAGTTGAGGGTATTACAGAGCCTGCTGTACTGAACTATTTTGAAGCTCTTAACACCGACAACTTTAACGCAGCGATCGCTTTATTTACCCCCGACGGAGCCTTGCAACCACCATTCCAGAAACCAATTGTTGGTTCTGAGGGAATCATTGCATACTTGCGTTCAGAAGCACAGGGACTGAATATTATGCCGGAACAGGGTATAAGTGAGGTTCTTCCAGACGGCTCTAAACAAGTGAAAGTGACAGGAGTCGTCCAAACTCCTTGGTTCGGTGTTCAAGTTGGTATGAATATTGGATGGCGGTTCTTAATCAATCCAGACAGTAAGATTGTCTTCGTGGCGATTGATATGCTTGCATCTCCCGAAGAGCTGCTAAACCTGCGTCCTATGTAGAACAAGGATAAGCCCTGAATTAAAATTCACCGCTTAAAGCTTAAACCCGTTTCAACGCTTAAAAAAGCATACAGTATCAGATTTATCTGACTTTAGCTAATAGCTGCGAAGTTTATTTCTTGGCTCTATCCCTTGCAGTATTGAGCAAATCAGCGTCCAATACTGCTCGGTTAGCAGTGCTAGACTCGTTTTTATCCCCCCAGCCCCCCTTAAAAAGGGGGGTTTGAAGCCCTCACAGGTGTAGGTTTTTTACATATACATCTAGAACGGGTAAGACTTGGAAGAC
>JAWQFQ010000297.1:0-9635 GCA_035967975.1 Scytonema sp. PMC 1070.18 | reverse complement strand
TTGGATAATTTGAACTAAGTTATAAAATATGTAGATAAGTAAAGATTTTTTATAATAGTTTTTCTTTCAACCAAAAGCGATCGCAAGCTCATGACAATGATTATCGTATTTCTTTGTATAACTATACTTTAAGCGGTCAGCTTTCAGCTAAGAGCCAAAAACTTATAGCTCATAGATTCTAGCTGAATCAATCATCTGTTGTTTGTTCTCGTGCAAAGTATAAAGAAAGCAACATACTAAATAGATAATTTCTCAACAAAAGTTTGATGTTCTGCTGTTGATAATCCCTGCTGCAAAATGGCTAATACTTTAGCCAAGTCTCCTGATAATAAGGCGGATTTAGCTAACCATAACCCAGGAAAAACTTGAGAACAAACTATATCATCTGTATTTGGTTCAACTTGAATATACTCGCCAAGTTGTAACCTAAACCAATCAAATTGACGATCGTAAACTCGCCAAACTAAATATTCTTGTACTCCATTACGACGATAAACTTTGAGTTTTTCATGCAAATCATAGGAAGCAGTAGAAGCGGTAATTTCTACAATTAATTCTGGCGCACCTTCGACATAATCATTTTCACTGATGCTCGACTGTCCACCTTGTTCTATTCTCAATAACGCATCTGGTTGTGGTTCATTATCAGCATCTAATAAAACAGTGGTATTATCTGCAAAACCTACCCCTGGTGTCGCTGCTTTGTAAACTCCCAACCAAGCCATAATGTAAGCATGGGGTTCTCCATGACTTTTGATTCTTAACGGGGAAGCCACATAAACAACTCCTTCAATCAATTCTGCTTTCTTTAGATTAGGCATAGCATGGTAGCGTCGCTCAAATTCATGACGAGTAAGCTTGTCGCCATTTTCTAAAGGCGGAATTGTCAACAGTTCAGAACTTGTGTCAGCAGATATCATAATTTTCAAGGGTAATGGCGAATTACTGACATTATTAATTTTACCAACTCTTGGTTGATCCTGAAGTATGTTGATTGGTTGAATCGCAAGTTACTATAGATTATGGATATCAAAATTTCTACATTTCGCGCAGTACCACACGCATATACTAAGGAATTGGGGGTTTTAAAGGAGGAAAAAGCCGAATTAGAAAGTTTACTACAGATGAAATATAGTAGAGTGACACAACTGGTAGAAGGAAGTGCGACAGGAAAAAATCAAGTTGAGTACAAAACTGTAGACACAGCAGAAATCACATCAGTCGATTGTAGAGACGCAACATGCAAAGTCTCCACAGCCACCCTCACCCCCCCCGAATCTGGTTCCTACCGCGTCCGGGCTAATTTCCAAGGTGAAAACAATGACGCTTTTTTATAATAACTTCACCCGCGAAAGTAGATACCCAAAATATTGGTGAAGCAAATTGAGGTCGCAATAGTGCAACACGCTCATACTATTTTTGATAGGATGAATCCATATCACACCAAATAGTGGTGTCCCTCTCACTTCAGTGAAAAGCGTCCGAACTATTCCAGGTCGAGGTCTTGAAGGAGACCGCTACTTTTATGAAAGGGGATTTTATTCCAAAAAACCGGGACTTGATCGCGAGATGACTCTGATAGAAATTGAGGCTATTGAAGCGCTCAATCGCGACTATCAAGTTCAAATTTCTCCAGGCGATTGTCGCCGCAATGTTGTAACACAGGGAGTTCCACTAGCATTTTTGATAAACCAATCAAACACCGACCTAGCTTCCTAAAGCTGATGGCTGAGCGCTGAGGACTGAACGCTTACAAAATACTTAACTTTTCTGTATCGACACTGAAAGTTATAACTTATATATATATCTACAGTCAACGTTGTGATGCATCGCATCAATTCGGAATTGTAAGGTAGGGATACCCGTGCAAAAATTGATTTCATCCTACGAATATCAAGTTGGGGGTCGTCTCCCGGCTGATGCGCCTAGTTATGTAGTAAGACAGGCGGATGAAGAACTCTACAAAGCTTTGAAGGCGGGAGAGTTTTGTTACGTTCTTAACTGTCGTCAAATGGGAAAATCGAGTTTGCGGGTACAAGTGGCTAAACGGCTACAAGCAGATGGTACTGTTTGCACAACGGTTGATTTGTCAGGAATTGGTAACCGCAATATCACAGCCAATCAGTGGTATGCTGACATTATTATGCGTCTGGTCAGGAGTTTCCGGCTTTCTGATCAGATTAATGTCCGACAGTGGTTAGCAGAAAGACAGGATTTTTCTCCGGTAGGGCGCTTGGGTGAATTGCTGCAATCAGTTTTGACGGAATTGATTGAGCAACCAATTGTGATTTTTTTCGATGAAATTGATAGCACTTTAAGCTTACCATTTGATACAGATGACTTTTTTGCTCTCATCCGCTCTTGTCACGAACACAAACGCTTAACTTTTGCCCTTTTGGGAGTAGCAACGCCTTCAGATTTGATTGCAGATAAAACCCGCACACCTTTTAATATTGGGCGTGCTATTGAGTTAAATGGATTTAATTTGCATGAAGTCGAACCATTGGAACGTGGCTTTGCAGGTAAAATTGAGAATCCCAACACAGTGCTCAGAGAGATACTTGCTTGGACTGGTGGTCAACCGTTTCTCACTCAAAAATTATGCCAGTTAGTTGCATCAGAATGTAAAAGCTTTTTATCTGATGTTTCTGGTGAAACAGGGGAGAAAAAAGTCATACTGGACGCGGAAGCATCTCCTTTTTTGGCGAAACTGATGCAGGAGATATTGGCGCAACCAGAAGAAGTTGCTGACCAAGTGTCTGCTATCGTGCGATCGCGTATCATCGACAATTGGGTAGCGCAGGATGAACCACCTCATTTAAGGACAATACGCGACAGATTACTTTCCCACGAACAACGGGCGAGCAGATTGTTGGGACTCTATCTACAAATATTACAAAATAATGGTGTTCCTGCTGATGATTCACCAGAAAAAATCGAGTTATTGCTGTCAGGATTGGTTGTTAAAAAACAAGGTCATTTACAAGTTTATAATCGTATTTATCAAGAAGTTTTTAATCTAGAGTGGGTAGAAAAGCAATTAAAAAAATTACGACCCTACGCAGATTTACTGAATAAATGGGTAGCATCAGATTATCAGGATGAGACAAACCTCTTGCGGGGACAAACACTTTTAGATGCTCAAATATGGGCGAAAGGCAAAAGTTTGAGTAACCTGGATTATCGGTTTTTAGCGGCGAGTGAGGAACTGGAAAAACGGGAGGTACAGAGTGCGCTGACTGCTTCGGAACAAGCAAATCAAATCCTGATCAACGCTGAAGAACAAGCTAAGAAAACCATTCGCCGTGGTTTCCTGGTACTTTCAGCAGTTTCCTTGGTAGCTGTTAGTCTTTTAGGATTGTCAGGATTGCTTGTTTGGCAAACTAATGAACAAAAAAAACAGGTTACCCTAGGGGAAATTAAAGCTTTAGCTATTTCTTCAGAAGCTTCTTTTGATGCACAGCAAACCTTTGATGCGTTACTTTCCGGTTTAAAAGCTGGTGTGAAATTAAAGCAAATAGGTTGGGAAAATGCTAGTGTAGACCTCCAGGTACAGGTAGAGAAAACCATTCGCCAGTCTCTTTATTGGGTACGAGAACGCGATCGCTTCACAGGTCATGGCGATGTCGTCACACGAGTTAAATTTAGTCCCGACGGGCAAAAGTTAGCAAGTGCCAGTTGGGACAAAACAGTTAAAATATGGCAGCGTAATGGTAAATTACTTCATACCCTCCGGGGACATACGGATGCAGTATGGAGTGTTAATTTTAGCCCAAATGGCAAGATGGTCGTCACAGCCAGTCGTGATAAAACTGCCAGAGTTTGGCGTGTTGCAGACGGAAAAGAACTGCTCGTCTTACCTAACAAAGATTGGGTTGCGTGTGTCGGATTTAGCCCTGATGGGAAGATGATTGCTTCAATGGGGTGGAACGGTACACTTCGCCTGTGGAACTTGCAGGGACAGCAGATAAAAGCCTTCTATACTCATAATGCCCCAGTTGTTGCCATTCATTTTAACCCCAAGGGAGGGATGATTGCTACCGCCAGTCGAGACGGTACAGCTAAAGTTTGGAGTCTGGATGGCAAAGAAATTGTTACGTTGCGGGGACATAAAGATTGGGTGATGTATGTCAATTTCAGTCCCGATGGTAAAAACCTGATGACTGCTAGTCGAGACAAAACCGCGAAACTGTGGGATTTACAGGGAAAGAAACTTGCAACAATGCACGGTCATGAAGATACTGTCGGTAGTGCGGTTTTCACTGCCGACGGTCAAACAATTGCTACCGCAGGTTGGGATACAACTGTAAGAATTTGGAATCGCAAGGGCGAACAGTTACAAGTTTTACATGGACATAAAGATGCTGTTTGGGGTGTCAATTTTACCAAAGATAGCAAAACCTTAGCAAGCAGTGGCGAGGATGGGACTGTTAGACTTTGGAACCTGGAAGGGACAAGTATCGGGTCACAGATAAATCCTCAATCCAAAATCCAACCAGTCGCCGTTTGGAGTAAAAATCTCAACGAAACAGCGTCTGGTAGTATTAGTTTTAGCCCTAAAGGTCAAATTTTAGGTACGACAGGACGGTTAAACACTGCTACACTTTGGAATCTTAAAGGTGTGGAGACATTACGCGTAACATCTCTACAAGGTCATAGCGATACACTAAGAAGTATACAATTTAGTCCCGATGGGCAAATGGTTGTTACCTCCAGTCGTGATAAAACAGTTAAGTTGTGGAATCTCAATGGCAAAGAATTGGTAACACTACAAGGACATCAAGCCGATGTGAGAAGCGCAGTATTTAGCCCTGACGGTCAAACCATTGCTAGCGCTAGTTGGGATAATACTGCCAAACTGTGGGATTTGACTGGTAAAGAATTATTAACCCTGCGAGGACATAAAGCAGGTGTGAGGAGTGTGAATTTCAGTCCCAATAGTCAGCTTATTGTCACTGGTAGCGAAGACGGAACCGCTAAAATTTGGAACCGACAAGGTAAAGAACTATTAACCTTACAGGGACATCAAGACGGGATTTTAGCTGCAACTATAAGTCCAGATGGTCAAACCATTGCCACTGTTAGTAAAGATAAAACCGTTAAACTTTGGAATTTTCAAGGTCAAGTCTTAGCAACTTTGTATTGTCATAACGGCGAAATAAATACCTTGATTTTCAGTCCTGACGGTAAAATCTTTGCTACAGCCAGTGAAGATAAAACTATTAAATTATGGACTCGGTATGGGGAAATACTACAAACTCTTGGCGGTCATCATACAGGTGTTAAAAGTGTGAGTTTTAGTCCAGATGGTAGGGTTTTAGCTTCTTCAGACTCGTTAGGAAATGTGATTTTCTGGCGTTTGGATTTAAATTCTAGTCCTGAAAAATTATTAGCGCAGGGCTGTGATTGGGTACAGGATTATTTGAAGAGTAATGCGAATATGACAAAAGATGAGCAGCAATTGTGCGATCCAATACTGCGTAGGTTTTAGAAAGTAGAGATTCGAGAAACCCACCACCAAATCCGGTTTCTAATTTTTGCGATCCCTTGCAGTATTGTTGTGCGATCGCCGAGATACGCGCAAAACGGGACTCGTTGTAAACTTTTGTAAAAATTACATCTGAAACCCCTAATTTTTCGTTGTTTCATTTGTGAAGTGTAGTATCTGCAATCAAGGAAAACATTGCCAAAAATGATTGTTTATGGACAAGTTTAAGGAACAGTTTGGGATGAAAGCTTAATTATACAGTGCGAAATTTTGATTCCCCTTTATCATTTTTGAGCAAGTTCGTAAATCAAAAAAGCAAACAACGCAATTAAAGTTTACAATGTGTCCTAAAATGCACGTATCTCGGCAGGCACCCAATAGTGCTCAAACAGCTCTCAATAAATTAGCCGCCAAACCAGGAGAAGATTCTCAGCAGCTCGCTCATAAAGTAGTAAACATACTTGAACGCTATCGTGTCCAAGATTTCTTCCACTCCAAGATTTCTTCCACACCAGAATTACAGCAACATTTCATTCAACTTCCTCGTCATGTCCGACGGGGACGACCATCAAAAAATTCTCAAACTGAATCGGTAACCAGTATTTGCCTTCAACTTCAGATCCAACAAGTTGATGAGGCGATAAAGAAGGCAGAAACTTTGGCTTTCTTGGCGATTGTATGTCACTAATGCGCCAATTACTCAACTGAGTCTCTCACAAGCTGTAGTGTATTACCGAGAGGAATGGCTTTTAGAACTCCTTACCGTGTAATACACGGTAAGGAAAACCGGAAATCGTCCTGACTTACCATGTTGTATGAGAACAAAAAAGTTTTACACTAGACAATAAAGTCCTATACTAAAACCTACCTGAGTTTGGTACGTTTGCAACTGAGTTTTATTTGATGGGCTTTTATTCTCAAGCATTTTCAAAAACTTGGTGTAAAACTTTATTGTCACGCTCACTCCTCAAAAAAGGAATGGGTAAGTGTCTGTTGGTAAAACTTTATTGTCAATCCAGTTTTTTTGGCTAACATAAGATTAAGGCTTGGGGGCGAAGCCAGTGTAAGACTTTATTGTCTCACTACACATGTATTGCACGGAAAACCCAGGTTTCATCTAACACTAGCGTTCGTCAATTTATTTTTCTCATGTCATCCCCAAAAACCCCGATTTTTCCATGTATTACACCGTCACTCTCCTTCAGCCTTCCCCACGTATTACATGGTATGAGTACAATCAGATCCTTAACGCCAGTTTTTTCCTTACCCAGTCAGGCATTAATTCCTCTCTCCTTCATAAAATCAGCGAACGTACAGTAACAATCCCGTTACACACCGACTGGACACTCTTGGCGACAGTGTTACAATCTATAAACATAGGTATTACAAATAAAAGGCTATCTAACTTCCCTGATTTTAAGTCTCCTTCAAGTTGTCGATCCCACTAATCTTCCAAATATTCTTGAGGACAGGGCTTAATTTTTCTACACCTTAGGTGAAAGAATCTTCCCATGCTCCAACTATGTTTTGTTCCTGAACTCCATAACTTTTATACATCGACTTGAGAACAGTGAAATTATATTCTGATAAGCATCAACTCCAGTTGAATGCAAGGAGAAAATTATGCAACTCTCTTATCGCGGACTTTGTTATCAATCAAATAATACGACTGTAGCGAATTTCTCCAGTGATGATACTGCAAAATATCGGGGAGTTAGTTACGAAATTTCTAGGGGAACAGTGGTTCAAAGTTTGACTAAATCTGAACTGAAGTATCGTGGGGTTTCTTATTGGCGTGGTTGTAGTTGATACGAAAATCTTTTATAGCTATTCTCTCCATCTTGTGGGGCGGGCGTTCCCACCTAACCCATGAGTACAGACGGGCGAGACGCCCGTACCACAAGAGATATTTGGAAGTCCTTTACACCACTGCACCTAGGGATTGCAGAGTTAAAATTGTTGCATCTGTTAATCCTTTGGTATTAGTGATTCTCATTCCTTCGTAAAGTCTTTTCGCAATCAAAATTCTGATACATTCTCCGGTTTTTATGTCCCAAGTTCTGACTGTTTGGTCTTGGGAACCACTGGCGATGATTTTTCCTTCTGGATGAAACGCCACGGCTGAGACTAAATGCATATGTCCAATGCAGATATGTTGACATTTTCCGGTTTTGACATCCCAAATTCTTACCGTTTGGTCGTGGGATGCGCTGGCTAGGGTTTGTCCATCTGGGCTAAACGCAATGGCGAATACCCAATTGGTATGTTCTGTAAAGGTTTTTAAGCATTTCCCTGTTTGCCAATCCCACAATTTTATCGTTTGGTCGGTGCTACAAGTTGCTAAGGTTTGACCATCTGGGCTAAATATGGCGGTGTAAACTCTTGCATCATGAGCTTGTAAGGTGGTGATGCAATCTCCCGTTTCACAGTTCCATAATTTTACAGTTTGGTCAGCGCTGGCGCTAGCTAATATTTGACCATCGGGACTGAAAACTATTGTAAAAATTTTGTCCGTGTGACCGATTAAGTTTTTGAAACATTGTCCGGTGTGCCAATCCCACAGTTTCATGGTACAATCGGCGCTGCCACTGGCGATCGCTTCACCTTTGGGATGAAAAGCTACGGTATAAGCCCAGTCTGTATGTCCTTGTAAAATTTGAAAGCATTTTCCTGTGTTGACATTCCATAATCTGACTGTGGAATCTGTGCTCGCACTGGCTAAAATATGTCCGTCTGGACTGAATGCAATTCCATAAATAAAGTCTGTATGTCCTTGTAGGCTTAACAAACATTTTCCTGTCTGCCAATCCCATAATTTAATGGTTTTGTCGTTACTACCGCTTGCTAAAATTTGTCCATCTGGACTAAATGTGACAGGAAGTGCCCAATCAGTGTTTCCTTGCCAGGTTTTTAGACACTGTCCACTAGGATAATCCCATAATCGCATGGTTTGATCTAAGCTGACGCAAGCAATTGTTTGATTATCTGGACTGAAAGCAACGCAACAAACTTCATTGGTTTGTTTGTGTAGGGTTTTCGTACAAGTGTGGGTATGACAATCCCAGAGTTTGACAGTGCGATCGCCACTTCCACTCACAAGTATCTCTCCAGAGGGACTAAATGCAACGGAATAAACACTGTTTGTATGTCCGGTGTAAGTTTTGATGCACTCCCCTGTCTCATAATTCCATATCTTGATAGTGCGATCGCCACTTCCACTGGCTAATATCTGACCGTTTGGACTAAAAGCAATGGAACGTATCCAACTTTGGTGTTCAGTTAAGGTTTGCAAACATTCACCTGATTCCACATCCCACAATTTTATCAAATGGTCAGCACCACTACTTGCCACAATATTGCCATCTGAACTAAAAGCGACACAACGCACCCAGTCTGTGTGTCCAACCAGTGTTTTGATACAGTAACCATCACGAATATTCCAAAGTTTGACCGTGCGATCGCCACTGGCACTTGCTAAGATATCACCATCGGGGCTAAAAGCAACAGCAAATGTTTCATGACCATGCCCAGTTAGAGTTTTTATACAAACACCATCACTGACATTCCATAACTTAACTGTGCAGTCAGCACCGCAACTTGCTAAAATTTCTCCATCTGGACTAAAGACAACAAACCGTACCCAATTTGTGTGACCTTGACAAATTAACAATAATTTCCCTGTTTTTACTTCCCATAGACGTACATTGCAGTCGGTGTCACAGGTTACCAAAAGATGACCATCTGGACTAAAAGTGGTATATAAAATATTACCTAATGTTTCCGTGAAAACACAGTGAGATAAATCAGAATTGGAAAAATTAACATTATGTAAATGGACGCCTTGCAAATACGCTTGCCAAAGTGTTAAACCAGAAAAATCGAAGCCACTTAGCTCGATTTGTGCATGATGTAACAAATTTAGAGTATTTCCGGCTGCGTATCCCGTTTCTTTGGGCGTTTTCCCGCGTAAATTTGAAAGAATTTGAGCGAAATAATCGGAAAGATTTTCTAAACTACCAAACTGAGTCGTCAATTCATTGATAATAGGTTGCAAAATCAGATTGATTTGAGTTTCCCTTACATAATCTTTTGCTTGCGCTTTAATCAAAGCATGACTGATGAACAAGGGGGTATGGGGGTGTAGGGG
>JAWQFQ010000296.1:7582-9734 GCA_035967975.1 Scytonema sp. PMC 1070.18 | reverse complement strand
AGTATGGACATTGCATAGTAGAACACCTCAAATCCTCCCTCTATTATGCAACGCCTGATTTTGATTAAGCACAAAAAGACGGGAGAGACTTTACGTTATTCAATCCCCGATTCTACAAGATTGTTGTTGGATAAATGGAATCGAGAAAAAAAGCAACAAGCTCGTTATGATGCTGTTATGAATGCTCCTGAAAATTCTCTTTTTGAGGTTGAGAAATTTTAGTGAAGGGCTGTGAAGAAAATTTTGATTATTGTGGAGGTGGGGTTTCTGAGGAGGAAATTTCTATACTGTTTTCTATCGTGGTCTCCAGTGATGAAATCACCAGAAATGGAATAGCGGCTCCTCTAAGACCCCGCTTAATGCGTTCTGGTGTTTCTGAAAAAACTACAACTAAAGGATAAATAGTATTAGTCCCTTCACTGAGAATATGTTTGTGCTGTGGAGACATCAGCCATTCATAGTCTTTGTCCAGGTAAACCTGTGTTTGTCGCCAACGACCCAGTAAATCAGAAAAGTCCTCGTGGGGACGATGGATAAAGATAAGAATTTCCGGTCCGGTTTTTATTTTCCATTCTGGATCGCACATCAAAATTGCTACATCACAAGGTAAACGAATTGCTTCGGTTAGTGTCGCTTCACTACGAAGACGAGCTATTGGTAATGGAATCACGATAACGCTTTCATCAGGACGGCGTAGACTAGGAAGCATTTCCAGGTAAGGACGGTGTTGCTTGAGCAGTGCGATCGCCCCCATGGTATCGCTATATTCTGCTAGACAAGCTTCATAATGTGATTTTTGCACAAACATAAATTAATAAGTTCAAAACTCAACCTTTCAAAGAATTATGAATTTTAAATTATCAATTCAAAACCCTCTTCTCCTTCATAATTCATAATTCATAATTCATAATTTCTTTATCCTAATTTCTCGAAGACTGCAAACAAAGGTAGATACATCGACATCAAAATGGTACCTACCATACCCCCTAATACTACAATCATCATCGGTTCTAAAACACTAGTTAAGGCTTTAACCGTCTGCTCAACTTCATCTTCATAGAAGTCAGCAACCTTCATCAACATACCATCCAATTCACCTGTTTCCTCCCCAATGCTAATCATTTGAATTGCCATAGGAGGAAAAACTTTTTCTTTTTGCAAAGCCATACTAATCATCCCTCCTTGTTGAACTTCTGAACGTGCAGCATCTATAGCATTAGCTATGACTTGATTACCAGAAGTATCCCGTACAATTTCCAAAGAAGTCAGGATTGGTACACCCGAACGAGTCAAAGAACCAAATGTGCGGCTGAATCGGGCGACTGATGATTTTTGGATTAGGTCACCAAATAAAGGTGTTTTTAAAGAAATCCGGTCAACAGTTTCGCGTCCAACACGAGTTTTATAGTACTGTTTATAGGCAAAAGATAAGCCAATAAAAAAGAAAATAATAAGTAAAATTTTTGGGCTTCTTAAAGTTTCACTACAAAACATCATGAATTGTGTTAATGGAGGCAAAGTTGTGCCTAATTCTTCAAAGATTTTGGCAAAAATTGGGATAAGAAAAACCGTCATTCCAACAAAAATGCTAACTGCTATAAAAGTCACGGCGACAGGATAAGCCATAGCTGATTTAATTTGGTTTTGTAATCGTGCTACATCTTCTAACAACTTGGCTAAACGATTCAGAACTTCATCCAAAACACCACCAACTTCACCAGCTTGAATCATGCTGACATACAAACCATCAAAGCAATCTGGATGTTTACGCATTGCGTCTGAGAGGTTAACTCCGCTTTGAACATCAGCGCTAATAGCCATTAGAGCTTGTTTCAATTTTGGGTTGGGACACTGTTCTGATAACACTCCCAAACCTCTAACAATTGCGACTCCCGCATTGACTAAAGCAGCAAATTGACGGGAAAAAACTGCTTTATCCTTAACTGATACACTAGTAAGTTTGGTTTGTAGTTGTTGAAGGTCAAAGCTTTGAGCTTGTTTTTTTAAGTCTTGGATGACATAACCCTGTTGTCTCAGATTAGTACGAGCTTCAGCCAAGGAATCCGCTACAACTTTTTCTTTTTTTGATTTTCCTTGCGAATCTCTAACACGAGCAATAAATGTTGGCATAATATAAAACCTTGATAGTTGT
>JAWQFQ010000296.1:0-7482 GCA_035967975.1 Scytonema sp. PMC 1070.18 | reverse complement strand
TAGTGGATAGTTGTTAGTGGATAGTTGTTAGTGGATAGTTGTTAGTGGATAGTTGTTAGTGGATAGTTGATATTTCCAATAACAACTAACAACTAACAACTAAGTGTTAATGTGCTTTTGCAGCTGGTTTAGCACCAGTGGCTGGAGGTGGAGCAGAACCGATAAGACGTTGAACTTCATCAGGTTTAGAAGTTTTAGACATTGCTGCTTCAAAAGAAATTGTTCCTGCTTTATAGAAGTCACCTAATACTTTTTCTAGAGTTTGCATTCCCAATTTTCCTCCAGTTTGAATAGCAGAGTAAATTTGCGCGGTTTTTCCTTCACGAATTAAGTTAGAAATAGCAGGAGTGACAATCATAATTTCCTGAGCCATGACTCGACCAAATTCCCCTGGTTTAGGATTTTTCTTGGGTACCAAAGTTTGGCTAAATACTGCTACAAGTGAATTGGACAGTTGCACCCGGACTTGGGTTTGTCTTTCATGGGGGAAAACGTCGATAATCCGGTCAACAGTTTGTGCTGCTGAACTAGTGTGTAAGGTTCCAAATACTAAGTGTCCTGTTTCTGCTGCGGAAATAGCTAAAGAAATTGTTTCTAAGTCCCGCATTTCGCCCACCAGAATAATATCTGGATCTTCTCGTAATGCTGCTTTTAAAGCATTAGCAAAACTTTTCGTATCTTCTCCAAGTTGTCGTTGGTGAATTAAGCTTTTCACTGGTTCGTAAACAAATTCAATGGGGTCTTCCACTGTCAAAATATGCTCTGCTTTAGTACGGTTTATTAAGTCAATAATTGCCGCCAGTGTAGTTGTTTTACCAGAACCTGTCGGACCTGTTACCAGAATTAATCCTCTAGGCTTGTCAGCCATTTCCCTAACAACATCTGGTAAGCCTAATTTGTCAAAGTTAGGAATTTTAGAACTTAACGCCCGCAAACAAGCAGCGTAAGACCCACGCTCTTTATAGACATTTACCCGGAAACGCGCTAGTCCTTTGACTCCATAAGAGCAATCAAGCTCCCAAGTTTGTTCTAAAGTTTTACGCTGAGTATTGTTCAGCATACTAAAAATCAGTCTTTGACACTGATCTACTGTTAAAAGCTCCTCTCCAATGGGGGTCAGTTTACCACTAATACGAAAATAGGGAGGTATACCTGCGGATAAGTGCATATCCGAACCACCCATTTCAATCATTTGCTCCATCAAATCTTCAATCATCATTTCCATAGTTTTGTTTTCTTTTGTTAGTGGTTAGTGGTTAGTGGTTAGTGGTTAGTTGTTAGTTGTTAGTTGTTAGTTGTTAGTTGTTAGTAGTTAGTAGATAGTAGTTAGTTGTTAGTTGTTAGTGGTTATTTATTCTTTTCCACTATCTACTAACCACTATCTACTAACTACTAACTACTATCTACTAACCACTATCTACTACCTAATCTTGAAATCTTGGTGTCATGCAGTAAGGACAATCGAGCCATTCGGGTTGTAATCCAGCGTTGCAAGTCCGACAAGTCAGACCGCTCTTGCGCTTGGCTTTTAACTCTGCTTCTAAACCTGTGTCGGTGAATGTTACCCGTTCTACTTCTTCAAGGGTGGTAGCACCTTGGCGCACTAGGTCTAAGCTGTAAGCCAACAAAGTTTTCATACCTTCTTCAACTGCAACTTCTTTAATGCGTTCTGTAGGAGCATCTTCGGTAATTAGAACTTGTAGGCGTTCGGTGATACGCATAACTTCGTAAACACCACAGCGTCCTTTGTAGCCAACACCATTACAGTTAGGACATATTTGATTTTTCGCCTTGGCTTCTTGAATTTGCTCGGCTGTCAAGGTATTTGCTTTATAGAAGGTCATTTCTGCTTCTTTGCTTGCTGAGAGACCATAGCGAGCGAGTTCTTCTGGAGTGGGAGTGTATGGAATGTGACAAGAGCTACAAACACGTCGGACCAAACGCTGTGCTAACACACCTATTAGAGAACTGGATACCATGAAAGATTCAATACCCATTTCTCCTAAACGAGCGATCGCACCAGGAGCATCATTAGTATGTAAGGTTGTTAAAACCAAGTGACCAGTCAAAGCCGCCTCAATTGCGGTTTTTGCCGTTTCCTTGTCTCGCGTTTCACCCACAAGTAACACATCAGGGTCTTGTCGCAAGAACGCTCGTAAAGCCGTTGCAAAATCTAGCCCTTTTTCCCGAATCACCTGCACTTGAGTAATTCCAGGTAAACTGTATTCAATTGGGTCTTCTACTGTACTGATATTAATCCCTGGGGAATTTCGTTCTGAGAGTGCTGAGTACAAAGTTGTTGTTTTACCAGAACCAGTGGGTCCAGTTACCAGAATCAGACCAAAGGGACGGGCGACCATTTCCTGGACTATTTGTAGAGTTTCTGGGTCAGTAATCAACTTATCTAATCCCAATTGTGTTGCTGAGTTATCCAAAATCCGCAACACGACCTTTTCCCCGTAACGACTGGGTAAAGTATTCACCCGAAAATCCACCTTGCGTCCCTCAAATAACCGTCTGATGCGTCCGTCTTGAGGTAAACGACGTTCAGCAATATCTAAGTTGGCAATAATTTTGAAACGAGCGGTAACAGCTGGAATAATTTTTTTCGGTAGAGGATCGAACGCTTCACGCAGCACCCCATCTTTACGAAAGCGGATACGTAAGTTTTCTTCTTGCGGTTCTACGTGAATATCAGAAACCTTCTCATGCAGTGCTTTAGCCAAGATTCTGTTGACGAGATTAATGACAGGAGCATCCTCAGCACCCTTCATTGCTGCGCCCAAGTCAGTTTCTCCATCCTCAGGACCTTCATCTACACTGAGATTGAGACCTTCTAAATTTTCTAAATCTTGATTGATATCTGTAAACTTTTCTTGTTCGATATGCTTTTGCCTAATCGCCAATTCGTCCAAGTATTGATTGATAAGATGTTGGTAGTCCTCTTGGGTGATGACCATGCGTTGTAACGCTAAGCCTTGGGGACGCAATATGCGATTTAGATCGTCAGAAGCCTCTAAATTGTCCGGATCTACCATTGCTACCAAAACTGAGGGCGGGTTTTGGTCTTCGCTTTTTGATAGGGGTACCAAACGATGGCGACGACAGATATCTACTGGGATAAGGGTATCAATAAGTTGACCAATCGTTGTTTTGCCAACTTGGCTGACTTCAGGGTCGAGGGACTCAACACCGTATAGTATTTTAAGTTCAAATAATTGTTGCTTTTTATACTGTCTGAGTAGCTCCGGTGACAGTTGTCTTCCCGATATTGTTTCCAAGACTTCTGTTAAGGGTCTACCAGTCTTACGGCTTTCAGTCAGCGCTTGTCTCATTTGTTCGCTGTTAACAAAGCCGGATTGTACTAGTTTATTGCCGAAAGGCGAAAATTCAGCTCTTGTA
Source organism: Scytonema sp. PMC 1070.18 (assembly GCA_035967975.1). Classification (GTDB taxonomy): domain Bacteria; phylum Cyanobacteriota; class Cyanobacteriia; order Cyanobacteriales; family Nostocaceae; genus Scytonema. Next base: position 4,080 of record JAWQFQ010000296.1, on the reverse strand, counting down.
GTGAGGGCAGTACTTCGCCTCTGTGGTGACGAATGAGTCATATACGTAATTCAGTAGCGGAAACCTCTGTTAAAAGTATTCCCAAGCTGTGAGTCAGAATTTACATATACGCTTGCATCTTGCACCATTCTCAATAAGACCAAAAAAACCGGGTTTCTAAACCAAAAATTAATTTATATAGTATCAACTTTATAGTAATATCACTTTGTTATAAATTGTGACAACAGCATAATTATTGCTAATCTGTTAGCAATAGCTTTTTAATGAGTATTACTATTTGAGTAGTAATAGCTAATAAATGCCTGTGAAAAATTGCATTAAAGAGTTCGTAGATTCTAAAGGTATAACAGTCTATCAATTTCGGAAGGACACTGGAATCGCCCAGCGCACAGCGTATGACCTCTATAACAATCCTTGGCAATTACCTAACGCTAGCGTTTTATCAAAAATTTGTGATGCGTACCAAGTACAGCCAGGAACCTTGCTTGCATGGGTGTCACCAGACCAACGTTCACAAAGCTCTGAACCTGTCCCATCAAAAGCCAAGGAGAACAAATGACCCAAGCAACCAAGCATGAATAGCGACGATAAAAACTACAGTGTAGAAGAAAACATCTCGCGACACGCAGTGACTGAACGGCGGCGATGTTATGAGATGGAGGAGAAATATGGATGGAGGTTTTGGGGAAATTAGAAACCCGGTATCTTGAAGATACTGGGTTTGGTGACTCCTCAACGATCGCACCTGCGGAATGTGGGTTGACTCAACATTTGCTCAAATCTCAAAGTAGGAGTATTGACGGGCGGGACGCCCGTACCACAAGAGATATTGTCCGACTGTTTTATTTGGAAGTACCTGGGTTATGACATGACACGGATGGGCTCACCATTTGTCAAAATAGAGGACGGTGACCAAGTTAAAGGATAAGGCTGAAGGATGAAGCATGAAAAACTGACTACAATACAGGTGCAGAGTCACTGAATTTGATTCGTAGTATTCACTTCATACTTCACTCTTTCTACTTTTTACTTCAGGTAACCGTTTTTTGCCACTCACAATTTAACAACTGCACAATGGGGCACGAATTGCCAATGACAGCATTTGGGAAGAGTAGACGATGATAAATGAAGATAAACAACCAAACGACACCAACCAGCAATTAGATGAACCAACCGAGGAAAAGCAAGCAATGACAACTGACTCTACAACCCCAATGAATGTTAACGACTCTGCTAATGAAGTGAATCAGCAGGTCGAAAACCAAACTGATGTAGCAGATTCAACGACACCTAATGGCGATAATGGTGTTGCTGCAACGACAGAAACGACTGCTGATGAGTTTAAAGCAAAAGAAGCAGAACTCACCAAACAAATCGAGTCTCTCAAAGCACAGGTAGAAGAGCGCAGTACGCAATATATGCGGATTGCAGCAGATTTTGAGAATTTCCGCAAACGAAATCAAAAAGAGAAAGAAGATTTAGAACAGCAAATCAAGCGGACTACAATTACTGAATTGCTGCCAGTCGTTGATAATTTTGAGCGAGCGCGATCGCAAATCAAACCTCAAAATGATGGAGAAATGACCATTCACAAAAGTTATCAAGGCGTTTATAAGCTATTGGTAGATTGCTTAAAGCGTTTGGGTGTTTCCCCGATGCGTCCTGAACATCAACCCTTCGATCCAAATCTTCACGAAGCAGTATTGCGGGAACCTACGGATGAATATCCTGAAGGAACAGTGTTAGAAGAGTTAGTACGCGGATATTACTTGGGCGAGCGCGTGCTGCGCCATGCAATGGTCAAAGTAGCTGCTCCGAAGGAAGAGGCACCTTCATCTGAGGAAAATCAGTCCAGTTCAGCCGATAGTTAAAAAGCTATCAGCTATTAGCTATTAGCACTTTAGCTATTAGCTATTAGCTTTCTGACCACCCTTGGAGATACTCCGCGAAACATCACGCCTAGAGTTCAGCCGCCAATACATATGTTCGTGTATTGCTAACACAGACAAATGGCGCTCAAACTTCTAGGGAAAAGTACTCAGTAAAAATACCGATATTATGGGAAAAGTTATTGGGATCGACTTGGGCACTACCAATAGTTGTGTCGCGGTTCTAGAAGGTGGTCAACCAATTGTGATTGCCAATTCAGAAGGTGGACGAACCACTCCCAGTATTGTGGGATTTGGTAAAGGTGGTGAGCGCTTGGTCGGTCAATTGGCAAAGCGACAAGCTGTCACTAACGCCGAAAACACAATTTTTAGCATTAAACGATTTATTGGGCGTCGTTGGGAAGACACCGTTACAGAACGCGAACGTGTATCTTACACCTGTGTAAAAGGTCGAGACGATACCGTTGATGTCCAAACTCGCGGACGCAACTACACACCACAAGAAATTTCCGCCATGATTCTGCAAAAGCTAAAGCAGGATGCGGAAAGCTTCTTGGGTGAATCAGTGACTCAAGCAGTCATTACAGTGCCAGCATATTTCACAGACGCCCAAAGACAAGCGACGAAAGACGCTGGTACGATTGCAGGACTAGAAGTTCTACGGATTATCAACGAACCGACTGCTGCGGCTTTAGCCTTCGGCTTAGATAAGCAGGACCAAGAGCAGTTGATTTTGGTGTTTGACTTGGGAGGAGGAACTTTTGATGTTTCCATCCTGCAACTTGGGGATGGAGTTTTTGAAGTTAAGGCAACTTGTGGTAACAATCATTTAGGAGGGGACGATTTTGATAACTGTATTGTGCGCTGGATAATAGAACGCTTCCAGCAGCAGGAAAAAATTGACTTGACTCAGGACAAAATGGCTCTACAACGCCTACGGGAAGCAGCGGAAAAGGCAAAGATAGAACTCTCTAGCATGGTGAGTACTTCAATTAACTTGCCATTTATCACCGCTAATGAAACTGGTCCCAAGCATCTGGAAATGGAACTCAGCCGTGCCAAATTTGAAGAAATGACGGCATCTCTTATCCAAGCTACTATTGAGCCAATGATCCAGGCGCTAAAAGATGCAGACCTAAAACCCGGTGATATTGACCGAATTATTTTAGTGGGCGGATCTACCCGCATTCCTGCTGTTCAAAATGCCCTCATCAAATTTTTTAATGGCAAAACTCCCGACCGTTCTATCAATCCTGATGAAGCCGTCGCACTCGGAGCAGCTATCCAAGCTGGAGTACTGGGGGGCGAAGTTGACAATCTCCTGTTATTAGATGTCACCCCTCTGTCATTAGGAATTGAAACCTTGGGAGAAGTGTTCACCAAAATTATTGAGCGCAACACCACAATTCCTACCAGTAAGTCCCAAGTTTTTTCCACAGCAGTTGATGGACAAACGTCAGTAGAAATTCACGTCCTTCAAGGGGAACGAGCAATGGCGCGGGATAACAAGAGCCTTGGGAAATTCCTTCTTGCAGGAATTCCTCCTGCTCCCCGTGGCGTACCACAAATTGAAGTGAGTTTTGAAATTGATGTCAATGGTATCCTCAAAGTTGCAGCCCAAGACAAAGGTACGGGTCGAGAACAGAGTATTCGGATTACCAACACAGGTGGTTTGAGCACTCAAGAAGTTGAAAGAATGCGTCAACAAGCCGAAATGTTTGCCGAAGAAGACAAAAGACGCGTACAAATGGTCGAATTTAAAAATCAGGCAGATAATCTGTTGTATAGTTACCAAACGACTTTAAAGAATAATGCACAATTAATTAGCGAACAGATGAAAAGCTTGGCAGATGAAAAATTTCTGCAACTGCAAGCGATTATGACCGATGAGGCTATCTCAGTAGCAGAATTAAAACAATGTGTGGAAGACTTCAAGCAAACTCTGTTCTCTATTGGTGCCGAAGTATACAATCGCGTCAGTACTCCAACTGACGAACTTGGCGAAGATACAGCTAGTCTTTCATCCTCAAAACCAGCTGAGGTGGAAAATGAATCTTCTACTCCACAATTTAACTTTGATTTTGAAGACGAGAATACCATGCAGGCTGATTATGAGGCGATAGACTAATGGGAGTGAGGGAGTGAGGGAGTGAGGGAGTGAGGGAGTGAGGGAGTGAGGGAGTGAGGGAGT
>JAWQFQ010000295.1:0-9754 GCA_035967975.1 Scytonema sp. PMC 1070.18 | reverse complement strand
AAGGGGGGCTGGGGGGATAAAAACGAGTCTAGCACTGCTAACCGAGCAGTATTGCGACCAATCCCTTCTCGTAACTTTCAAGCGAGATAAAAGTAACAACCAACAACTCACAAATCTGGTAAGTCAGAATACCGACTTCAAGCGTGTTTAAAAACACAATCATTATCTGCTCCCTGCGTTGCACAGGGAAGGAGTTCCGTGGTGCTATCATTACCTTACCATTTCGTCAGCTGTCCTGGTCTTTTTTACAGTACGTTTGCAGGAGACGGTATATTGTCTCGCATACGAGTACCAGGAGGAATACTGAATAGTCAACAGTTTCGTACCGTAGCTAACTTAGCTACAGAGTTTGGAGGTGGCTCCGTTCACGTGACCAATCGCGCCAACCTCCAAGTCCGCCAAATTCATACAGAAATTCCTGCTCGCGTTCTCACCTCGCTACAGCAAATCGGTATAGCTGCAAACAACCCAGAGGTTGACCATCTCCGCAATATTATGGGTAGTCCCACAGCGGGAATCGACCCCGATGAATTAATTGACACTCGTCCCCTCATTCGCGAATTAGACAATTACATTGCAACTCATCCAGAGTTAACACCACTGTCCCCAAAATTTAGCATTGCTATTGATGGAGGTGGTTGTGTGTCGATATGCGATCGCCCCAACGATATCACCTTAAGCGCTCTCCTCTGGAATACAAATGTTTACTTCCGTTTAAAGCTGAATTTAGGTACATCCCCCGAAGAACCATTGATGACTTCAGACGTCCTACTCAAACCAGAGGAATGTCTAGAGGTAGTAGCTGCGTTGGCGAAAGTCTATTTACACCATCTCACACTGGAAACTCGAAACATAATTCCCCATCGCCGCTCTTCCCAACCGCGCCTGCGAGAGGTTGTCAATCATTTGGGGAGCGACAAATTTCTCCAAGAAGTTGAGCTTCATCTTCCTTATTCGTTGCGACGGGTATCCCTTGAGAAAGAAACAGAGGGTTCAGGACAATACGACTCGGATAAGCGAAAATTAGAAACCCGGTTTCTTAAAGAAACCGGGTTTCTGGAACCTCAACTATCCTCAACCAAGCAGTATGGGGGTTCACAAGAGAACTGGAGAAATTCTTCTTATCAACACATAGGTGTCCATCTCCAAAAACAACAAGGACTTTCCTATATCGGTGTAGTCTTACCCCTTGGATTGTTAGAAAGTTGGCAAATGCATGAGTTAGCTGATATAGCCCAAACATATGGTAGTGGTACACTCAGGCTCACACCTTGGCAAAATCTACTCCTATCAGATATTCCCAATCAATACATACAAAAGGTAAAAAGTCAAATAGAAAAATTAGGATTGCATTGGGAAGCCACCGATATTCGTAGCGCCCTAGTTGCTTGCACTGGTAACACAGGATGCGCCTCTTCAGCAACAGATACCAAAGCTCACGCTAAAGCATTAGTGGAGTATCTCAGTAAACGTGTTACCCTCAACCAACCAGTGAACATTCACCTCACAGGTTGTGAAAAATCCTGTGCTCAACACAGCAGAAGTGATATAGCCCTCCTTGGTGTCACAATTCAGCAAGAGGGAAAAACGATGCAAGGCTATAAAGTCTACGTGGGTGACGGGAACGAGACATTTGGACGGGAACTTTACCATTCAGTCCCATTTCCAGAACTACCTCCATTGCTAGATATCATGCTGCAAACCTACTTAACAAAACGCACCAACAATAATGAATCATTTGGACAATTCGCCAATCGATATGCGATCGCTGAACTGCAAAAGCTATTTAAAGAAGTGGTTAATGGTTATAGCATTCCCTAATCTATAAAAGCACAAATTTATCTGCGTTGAGGGTGCGTTCATCTGCGGTTACTCTCTTTCCGCCCGTTCGCCGTCAGGCGTTCCCGTAGGGTAGATTACCTATTTAAATGAACCGCAAAGACGCAAAGAGCGCAAAGAAAGAGGAAAAGCAGATCGGTAATTTTATAGCGAGAAGGGAGTAATTCTTTTTTAAACCACAGAGAACACAGAGAACACAGAGAAAAGAGAAAGTTACGATAACCCCTAACCCTTAACAACTAACAACTAACCACTAACAACTAACAAATGACTAATCACTATATTCGAGATGGTAATGAAATATATCGCAAGTCCTTCGCGACGATCCGTGCTGAAGCAAATCTGTCTGTGCTTGCTTCAGATGTGGCTCCTGTGGCGGTGCGTCTGATTCACGCTTGCGGTATGACTGATATTGTGAATGACTTAGCAACTTCACTTACAGCAGTTGTATCAGGACGTACAGCCCTAGCCGCAGGAGCAGCAATTCTGTGTGATTGTCGGATGGTAGCAGAAGGTATTACCCGCAAACGATTACCAGCTGATAATACCGTGATTTGCACTCTCAATGATCCCAAGGTGCCAGAATTGGCTCAGCGTCTTGGTAATACGCGTTCTGCTGTTGCCTTAGAATTGTGGAAACCACATTTAGAGGGCGCAGTTGTCGCTATTGGGAATGCACCCACTGCGTTGTTCCGCCTATTGGAAATGCTGGATAGTGGCGCACCAAAGCCAGCAGTGATTTTGGGTTTTCCAGTCGGGTTTGTAGGGGCTGCGGAGTCGAAAGCCGCACTGGCTGAAGATAGTCGTGGTGTCCCATTTATGACGTTACATGGTCGGCGGGGCGGAAGTGCGATCGCCGCCGCTGCAGTTAATGCTTTAGCAACGGAGGTAGAGATATGCTAAAAGGTCGTCTTTATGGAATTGGTGTAGGTCCTGGTGACCCAGAATTGTTGACTCTCAAGGCGCTACGATTGCTGCGCTCTTGTCCTGTCATCGCTTATCAATCTGCAGAAGATCAACCAAGTGTTGCGAGGAGTATTGTTGCTGAATATATCTCTGGTAACCAAATTGAGGTATTGTATCATTTACCTCGTGCCCTTGACCCCTTAGCTGCACAACCCGTTTATGACCAAGTTGTGACTCCCATCGCTGAGCATCTTGCTGCTGGTCGGGATGTTGCTGTTCTGTGTGAGGGTGACCCGTTATTCTACGGTTCCTTTATGTACGTATTTACACGTTTATCAGAACAGTATGAAACGGAAGTTGTCCCAGGAGTTTCCTGTCCAATGGGATGTGCTTCTGCATTGGGAGTACCCCTCTCATACCGTAATGACATTTTTAGTGTACTACCCGCTACGCTACCCGCCGAATCTCTGGAAACACAATTGTTAAATGCTGATGCTGTAGCAATTATCAAACTGCGGCGACATTTTGCAAAAGTTCGGGATGTTTTACGTCAAGTAGGAATAGCATCACGGGCACGTTATATTGAACGAGGGACAATGGCAAATCAAAGAGTCGTTCCTTTAGATGAAGTAGAACCCGACCAAGTACCATATTTTTCCATGATTTTGGTGCCAAGTAAAGCTCGACTTTAAGGAGTTCCAAATCAAAAAGTCTTCAAAAACTTCTTGTGGTACGGGCGTCCTCGCCCGTGAAAGATACAGGCGTCCTCGCCCGTGAAAGATACAGGCGTCCTCGCCCGTGAAAGATACAGGCGTCCTCGCCCGTGAACGAACGGAGACCGATGAATGAGCGGAGGCGGGCGAGACGCCCGCTCCACAAGAGCAAGAAGTCAAATTTATTTCTTGGAAGTTCCTAAATTCTTGTCTCTGCTAGATAATTTACTATACACAACGACTTATGCATCGTATTGCGACTATACCAGGAGGTTGGAATCCATCAGTGGAAGGCGTGATGTTGGTTGAACAACAACCAGCACCGATTGTCCTGATTACAGCTGCGGATACCGACATCCAAACCCTAGCTGTTGCTGTTACCCAATTACCTGCAGAATTTCCACAACTGCGGGTTGTGAATCTATTACAACTCCAACAACAAGTGACAATTGATACTTATGCTGAAGATGTATTAAGCGCAGCAGAAGTTATTGTTTTGCGCTTACTTGGTGGTAGTGCTTATTGGAGTTATGGATTAGAAGTTGTTGAACAGACGGTGGAACAGACGGGGGCGAAATTAATTGTCTTACCAGGAGACGAACGACCAGATCCAAATTTAATCAGTCACTCTAATGTTTCTCTTAAAGAGGTGAATTGTATCTGGCAATATTTTAATGAAGGTGGTGTAAAAAACTATCTCAATAGTCTCAAATTTATTGCTACGACTTTCCTCGATCGCCCTTACACTTTTAATCCACCCCAACCAGTACCTCGTGTGGGAATATATTCGCCACCCGATAATATTCACACCCAAGCTCATCACCCAGATCAGCAAATCGGTGTTATTGGTATTATCTTTTATCGCGCTCATTATTTAGCTGGAAACACATCAGCAATTGATGCACTTTGTCAAGCTTTAGCACAAAGAAATCTCGCAGCAGTTCCGATATTTGTCTCTTCCCTAAGAGAACCAGATGTTCAGGTCGAGTTGTTAAAGTATTGTCATCAGGGTGTAGAGCTATTATTGAATACCACTAGTTTTTCCCTAGCAAAGTTAGATACAGAAAACAAACAAGTAGAACTTTGGGAAAAATTGGATGTACCAGTTTTACAAGTTATTCTCAGTAGTAGTAGTCGCGAACAGTGGGAATCTGGGTCTGCTGGATTAACACCAAGGGATATCGCGATGAATATTGCGTTACCCGAAGTCGATGGGAGAATTATTACAAGAGCAGTCTCTTTCAAAGCGGTAAAAACTCAAGATTCCCTACTCCAAACAGATATTGTTAACTATGAACCTGTGGCTTCTCGGATTAATTTTGTGGCAAATTTAGCTGCTAATTGGGTAAAATTACGCAAAACTCCACGAGAAAACCGCAAAATTGCTCTGATATTAGCTAATTATCCCAATCGTGATGGACGGTTAGCAAATGGTGTAGGATTGGATACACCCGCAAGTTGTATTGAGATTCTCAAGGCTTTACATTTAGCCGGATATCATGTAGAAAAGATTCCTAATACGGGAGAAGAGTTAATTCAATTATTAACAACTGGTTTTACTAACGACTTAGAGGGATACCCATTTCGAGATGTCAGACAATCTTTGTCTTTGCAGAAGTATCAAGCTTATTTTGATAGTTTACCTGAAGCCGTACAAGAAGGAATAAACAACCGTTGGGGTTGCTATGAGGAAACTGATTCATTTCCCGTCTCTGGTATACAGTTAGGTCATATATTTGTGGGGATACAACCATCAAGGGGTTATGACAGCGATCCATCTTTGAATTATCATGCACCAGATTTGGAACCACCCCACAGCTATTTAGCTTTTTATCATTGGATAATTAAGGATTTTGGTGCAGATGCAATAGTTCACGTTGGTAAACATGGTAATTTGGAATGGTTACCTGGTAAAAGCGTCGCATTATCTGAAAATTGTTATCCGGAAGCAGTCTTAGGTGCTATTCCCCATTTATACCCTTTCATTGTCAACGATCCGGGTGAAGGTTCACAAGCTAAAAGACGCGCTCAAGCAGTGATTATTGACCACTTAACTCCACCAATGACTCGTGCAGAATTGTATGGAAGTTTGCAATCTTTGGAAGCATTGATAGATGAGTATTATGAAGCTCAAAATTTGGAGCCATCAAGATTACCAACAATTAGCGATCGCATCACTCAATTAATCCATCAAGAAAATCTCCATCAAGATTTGGGAATTGACATTTCCCGTTTTGATAAATCGACTCTTTCCTCATTTTTAAATACTGCAGATGGTTATTTATGTGAATTAAAAGAAGCTCAAATTCGGGATGGTTTGCATATTTTTGGCAAATGTCCACAGGGAGAACAATTTCGAGATTTGATTATTGCTATTGCGAGGAATCCTAGTGTTGATAGGTTGGGATTAACTCGTGCGATCGCCTGTGATTGGAAGTTAGACTTTGACCCTTTAACCGCAGATTTAAGTCAAGAAATTGAAACTAAGATTAATAATTCTTTTCCCCTTGCTCAGGTAGAATGTAGGGAGGTCAGTGAAAAATATAACAATCTTAAACACTGTCGAATCATTGGCGATGTCGTTGAAGTTATTGAAGATTATGCAGCACAGTTAGTGACTCTCATGATTGAGAATCAAAAACTACCTCAAATCGGTAACGCCACAACTCAAGAGTTAACCTGGATATGTGATTATCTGCTTCCCGCACTCAAACAAACAGAGAGAGAAATTATTAACTTATTAAGGGGATTAGATGGTAAATATATCGCCAGTGGTGCATCTGGTGCGCCAACTAGGGGAAGACCAGAAGTTTTACCCACCGGACGTAATTTTTACTCTGTAGATATTCGCGCTATACCTACAGAAACCGCCTGGGATATAGGTAGAAAAGCAGCAGAAACATTAATTGAAAGATATACTCAAGAACACGGTGAATATCCCCAAACATTAGGGTTATCTGTCTGGGGAACATCTACCATGCGAACTGGAGGAGATGATATAGCTGAAGCTTTGGCGTTATTAGGAGTCAAACCCGTTTGGGATGGAGTTTCCAGAAGAGTGGTAGATTTTGAAATTTTATCTCCCTCAATTTTAGGTCGTCCGCGTGTGGATGTGACTTTAAGAATTTCCGGTTTTTTCCGAGATGCTTTTCCTAATTTAATAGATTTATTCGATAATGTTGTGACGGCTGTTGCTGATTTAGATGAGCCAGAAGAGACCAATCCCCTAGCTGCAAAAGTAAAAACAGAAAAGGAATTTTGGCAAACCCAAGGATTAACATCAGAACAAGCAAAAACTCGCTCACTCTATCGAATTTTTGGTTCAAAACCCAGTGCTTATGGTGCTGGATTACAAGGACTCATTGAATCACAAAACTGGACAAATGAAGACGATTTAGCTCGTGCTTATATGAATTGGAGTGCTTATGCTTATACTCGTAAAGCTGAAGGGAAATTTGTACCCGAAGTTTTTACGCAACGGTTAAATAATATGCAAATTGTTCTGCAGAATCAAGATAATAGAGAGCATGATATATTAGACTCAGACGATTATTATCAATTTCAAGGCGGTTTAACTGTCGCCGTCAAATCAGTTCAAGGAAAAGCTCCTCTCACTTATTTTGGTGATAATTCCCGTCCTCAACAGCCAAAAATCCGCAAGCTAACAGAAGAAATCACTCGCGTTTATCGCTCCAGAGTAGTTAATCCAAAATGGATTGCTGGAGCAATGCGACATGGTTATAAAGGAGCTTTTGAAATGGCAGCAACCTTAGACTATATATTCGCCTTCGATGCTACGTGTCATTGTGTAGCTGATTTTATGTATCAAGGAATAGCTGAAGCTTATTTATTTGATGAAAAAGTACAACAATTTATTCAACAAAATAACCCCTGGGTATTACGAGATATGGCGGAAAGACTATTAGAAGCTAATCAACGGAGTTTATGGAAAAATGTATCTAGAGAAACACTCGAGCAATTACGTTGCTTAGTCAATGAAGCCGAAGGACTCATAGAAAACCACTTTTAGAGTACAGCATTTCCTAGTCAGCCCAAATACAAACTCATCTGCGTTCATCTGCGTAGCCTGCGGCAAGGCTGACGCCAACATCTGCGGTTAATTATTTCTCTATATACTTAGATAAAAAAACTCACCCAAAGACGCAAAGTTTTATAGAAAAAATGACAAAAATTACACCTGCTGTTGTAGTATTAGGTGAAAATAGCATCTCCATAGCACGAAAAATCACCAGTATCCTCCCTGGAGCACAGCTATATGGACTAGCCGATCGCACTTCCAATGTAGATGTCAGTTTTACAGAGTTTGGAGCAACACTGCGAGAGTTATTCGCCACTGGAACACCCATTATTGGCATTTGTGCTACAGGTATTCTCATCAGAACTCTTGCACCATTATTAGCCAACAAGCGAGAAGAACCGCCTGTTCTAGCAGTTGCTGAGGATGGAAGTGCAGTCGTACCACTCTTAGGTGGATTAAATGGTGTTAATAATTTAGCACGGGAAATTGCTGAGGCATTGGGTGTAAAACCTGCTATCACAACCACAGGGGACATCCGTTTTGGTGTTGCGCTGGAAGATCCCCCACCAGGTTACCGTTTGGCTAACCCTGAAGATGCTAAAGCTTTTATGTCTGACTTATTAGCGGGACATTCTGTACGGGTAGAGGGTCATGCACCTTGGTTGAAAAATAGTTCTTTACCCCTTGCTTATGATGCAGAGAGAGTCATAGAGATTACTGAAAAGCAAGTCGTGTCTACAGCAAAGCGCTTGGTCTATCACCCCGCAACAGTGGTTATTGGCGTGAGCACGAAAACCTCTTCTCCACTACAACAGTCGCTTCTTTCAACAGAGACACTTGGCGAACAATCGGAGGAACCTGACTCCCTCGTACAGCAAATGTTGGCTGATGCTAATTTAGCACCGACATCTGTTGCTGGAGTTTTTGCTAGTGTCTTGGATGCAGCTGAGCCTAGTTTACAAGCGATCGCTGACGCTCTCAATGTACCTGTTCGCTTTTTTACAACTGATGAATTGACTGTAGTTATGTCACAAAATCGTACTACAGATATGGCAGTCGGGGTGGCTTTGGCTGCTTCCTCTGGGGATTTAGTGATGCACAGACAATTGTCTGGTTTGAATATTGCTATTGCGATCGCGCCCTTACCCATTGATATCAACACGACTGGTAAAGCTCGCGGGCGATTAGCGATTGTCGGGACAGGACCTGGAAGCAGCAATTGGATGTCACCAGAAGTTCGGGAAATTTTACGTAATGCCACTGATTTAGTTGGTTATTCTACATACCTCAATCTGGTAGGTTCCTTAGCTAAGGGCAAACGACGGCATGAATTTGACAACCGTGAAGAGATTGCACGAGCACAAATGGCGTTAGACTTAGCAGCAGAAGGACGTTTTGTCGCAGTCGTCTCCTCTGGCGACCCTGGTATCTATGCAATGGCAGCAGCAGTGTTTGAGGTATTTGAACAGCAGACAAAGCCAGAATGGCAAGGTATTGACATTCAAGTTGCACCAGGTATTTCTGCCATGCAAGCAGCAGCCGCACGAATTGGTGCGCCCCTTGGTCATGACTTCTGTGCTATTTCCCTCTCAGACATTTTAAAGCCGTGGTCAATCATTGAACAGCGAATCAATGCTGCTGCTTTAGGTGATTTTGTCATCGCCTTTTATAACCCAGTCTCAAAGCAACGTACCTGGCAACTGTCAGAGGCACAAAATATACTACTGCGTTACAGACATCCCCATACGCCAGTAGTATTTGCTCGTAATCTTGGTAGAGATGGAGAATCGATTCAAGCTTCTACTTTGGAACACTTAGCATCAGAACTCGCTGATATGCGAACAGTGATTATTGTCGGGTCAAGCAAAACTCGAATGATACAAAGGTGTGATGGCGGGCACTGGGTTTATACTCCCCGTCGATACGATGAATATACTGATAACCAAAAACCGTACTAAAGAGTTGGGAAAACCGTACTTGAGGTTTTGCCGGGATATGTGTATCTAGATTACAAATGCAACTGAAGTACAAACCTGTGCAGAAGTGGGGAAGTACACTCATAGTTAGCACCATTTCTCAATTCGCAAGTTGCGATCGCCCAACTCATGACCATTATTCCTGCTAAACAAAATTTATTAGTGATTGAAGCTAAAAATGCCGATTTAGCAAGAGGTTTTACTCAGTTAGCTGTAGAAATGATAGCCGCTACATTTTTCCTAGACAAAACAGGACAACCTTGGCATTTTGGGGCGATTGA
>JAWQFQ010000294.1:0-9955 GCA_035967975.1 Scytonema sp. PMC 1070.18 | reverse complement strand
ACTATCCACTATCCACTATCCACTATCCACTATCTACTATCCACTATCCACTATCTACGGACAACTACGATGAATTCCACCTTGAGTACAAATATACGCGATTTGCTTGGGATCTAAATTTTTAACTTCAGTGAAATCAACTCCATCTACGAGGGAGGATTGTGTTCCCAGTGATGGGGTTTGCACAAATTGGTCTGTTGGATCTTGTTTACTGGGAGAGAGAATGGCTCCCTGAAAATCAGCGCCTTTGAGATTTGCACCCCTAAAATCTACAAGACTCAGGTCAGAATTTCGCAAGTTGGCGTTTACCAGATTGGCAGAGCGTAAAATAGCACCAGTCAAACGAGTGGCGCTGAGGTTTGCATCACTAAGATTAGCACGATCTAAGTAAGCACCAGTCAAGTCTGCACCTTGCCAATCAGTTTTCATTAAGTTAGCAAATGATAATTGTGCTCCTATAGCGATGACGCGACCCAAACGGGCTGCGTACATATCGACTTCTGTTAATTTTGCATCCCCTAAATCTGCACCTGTCAGGCTAGCATTTTGTAATACAGCTCCACTTAGATCTGCTCCCATCAACTGGGCGCTACTGAGGTTAGCACCAGACAAACGAGCATTAGATAAGTTGGCTTTGTTGAGGGTGGCGCGGCTTAAATCAGTACGAACTAATAAAACCCGACTGAGGTTGGCTTCTGTGAGATTTGCTTGGGTCATCCGTACTAGGCTCAAATCGGTAATAGCATCATCGAAGGTATCCCAACGACCATCTTCACCTGCTCCACGGAAACGACTCCCCTTGAAATTACCAGAGGATAGATTTGCGGCTCTGAATTTAATTCCCCACAAGTCCGCTTTTTCTAATTCCAAATTGAAAGAGTCATTGTTTCCTGTTGGACCTAAATTGACGTTGCTTAAATCCAAGCCATCGACTTGACCGCTATATGCTGCTAGTATCTTGTTAATTGCTTGTTGATTAGATTGCAGCTGCTTGACTCGTGCTCCTGAGGCTTGAGATTGGTTGACGCTTCCATCCTGTCTGTCACTCATGAGGAACTGATTTGTCCGTTTTAAATCAGGGAGGGCTTTGAGTCCAATACCTACCAAAGCTTGCTGAATCGTATCAACCAGAGCAGGGTTAGTTTCTTTAACCAGCAAATCAACAAGATATCTGGTAGCTTGGGGATCATTGAGAGTTCCCAAAGCCAGTATTGCATTGCGGCGTTCTTCCTGGCTAGCACCGGAGTCACGGCTTAACTGTTTCCTCAGTGTGATAAACTGTTCGCTATTGCGCTGTTCGGTTGCCCGTTGATTTTGTAAATTTTGGATATAGACTTGTGTACCGATTAAAGTTGCTAGCACTGCACTCATGCTAATCAACGCAATTCCCACCAATGTCTGGCTGGGGTTTTGTCGCATCCATTCCCAAACCTTGTCTGGATGTCTGGGCTGTTCCGGTGTAATGACTACTGATGCAATAGCAGCTTCTTCATCTCCGTCGGTCCACTGAGGTTGTGGCTGCTTGTTTTCTTTGGGAGCTAGAGGTACAAAGGGCTTATTTGCGTCAATGGTGTAAGTCCCTGCAAGGCGATCGTGTAGTGCGCGGCGGTCTTGTTGCCAAGGAAAACCCGTTCCTTCTAATAAGAGTGCTGCAATAGCTAAGGTTGTAAAAGCAGCTATATTGGGAAACAAAAAGCTATAACGCCATAGAATGTAAGTAACAGACATGGGTATAGCCCAACGCCCAATTCCTTCTCGCACTAGAACTGGTCCAAAACCAGGCGACCTACCTTCTGGGGAAACAACTCTGATCGCAAACCATCGTTTTGGAATTGTACTACCTGTTTTCGCAAGTAAGTACAATTGCCAGCCTGATAGTGTTAGGGGAACTAACACAGCGACTGTCCACAGAAAATTAGTGGGCCATGCCACATTACGGGTACCATAACTGATAGGTAAAGCTAAAGGGCGGGCGATCGCACGTTCTGTTTCTACCAGAATCGGGTTGAGAGTTACCCGGTCTAAATCGCTTCTGGAATTAGCATAAGCACCAATACCGTAGGGTACCAATCCACTAGCAACCACCAGTGTAAATTCTACTGCCCAAGCGGCGATTCGCCTTGTTGTCAATGGCAGAGACTTGGTTATTCCCTGTGCTTTTGCTTTACCAGATTGATTCTCACTTCTCCTCACACTTGGGGTTGCCATTCAATAATTCCCTTTAACTTTATTTATAGACCACTCTCCGCACGTTGAGAAAAACTACGGCTTAAATTGAGAGTTGTTGGATACGAAAAATTTGTATCCAAGGTACACTAAGATTGACAAAACTGCCAGACTAATCACAGCGGTAACAAGTTTCAGTACTGCTTGCAGTACGGCAAACCCCAATACAATTGCTACACCCGACACCACAACCTTACCTACTGACGACTGATTTTTAAACCATGCCAGAAATCGTTTACCATATACAGACAAGCTAGCAAACCCTTGAAAAGAGGAAGTAGACGTTTTTTGTGACTGGGAATCGAACCCAGAAGGGGTATTAATTTCTGCCTCGATCTGTTCGAGACGACGCTGCAAGTCTTTTTCTGATTGATGACTCATATGTTTCTACCTTTGCTAGAACATTAGCGGACTAATAATTAGTGATTTTAGCGAATCTACGTTTCATCCAAACTCTCCAAATATTCAAAGCTCAAGCTGAGCCCTAAATTAAAATTTGGGGACTTCTAAGAAATAAATTCGATCTCTTGTGGTGCGGGCGTCTCGCCCGCCTGATCTCATGAACCTGATCTCATGAACGGGCGAGGACGCCCGCACCACAAGAAATTTTTGAAGACTTTTTTATTTGGAACCCCCTCATCTGACTTGAGCTTCTCGCTGTGAAATTTATTGCTTGGCTCTATCCCTTGCAGTATGGAGACCTATCGTAGGGGCGCAAACTCAAGACCACCGCGTCCTACTTTAAATTTTTTTATATTTCTGTGAAAGAATACTACTCCCTGTCCGCCCGTTCGTCCCCGTTCGTCGCTCTTGCATTCGGGACAGGGTAAATTACTTATCTGTTCTTAGCTCTTTCCTCTGTATTCTCTGCGCCTCTGTGATTTTTTATTTAGCGCTTAGAGATAAAATCAGATGAATCTGGCTGAAAATGGCTTTTAACCCGTTAAAACGGGTTTGAGCTTGAGCGCCCAAATTTTAATTTAGGGCTTAACCTAATTATTTTTTTTGAAGTCCCTTGTGAAGCAGATTTCATTATAAACTTTAATATTATAGAATATAATGAAAAAATCTACCATTTACTTTTATTAATTTGTAAGTCGTGAATAAAATTTTTAGAGGTGTAAATGAGTGAAATTCCTCTATTTAACATAGTCATTTCATCCGAACTCCCTTTAGATGAAATCAAGTCTTTAGAAACATCACTATCTCTAAATTCAATCAAGGTACAGGAATCAACAAGCCGCGTGGTAGGTGTAGACGACATTATTTTTGTCGCCACAGTAGTTTCAGCAGTATCAGCAACAGCGCAGTTGATAGATTACAGTATCAAAGCAGCTAAGGCGATCAATAATTGGCGACGAGAATTGCGAGAAAAAGGGAGAGAACCAAAAGGGAAGTTAGAACACCCAAACCTTCCAGATATTGACTTAAGCACTGCTACGGAAGAAGAAATAGAAGCGTGGTTTAAAGCACTAGAAGCATGGTTGTCTCAAAAGAATCTGTAAAAATCCCTTTTAATCCTGGAGTAGAACAACTCCCCAAACAAGAGAATTCTTTCAGCAATCAAATTCTCATCTTATTTTCAGCCCCTCTACTCAATGAAGATTTATTACCTATAGAGAATTTATATATCCAAAAAGAAATTGATGCAATTGCTTCAGTGTTAGAGGCTATATCTCATCCCATAACAGTGGAAATAGTAGTTAAAGTAGCCACATCACAAACCTTACAAGATGTGTTGTCTAGTCGCGTCAAACCACTGATTATTCATTTTATAGGTCATGGGATGAAAGAGGGGAATAGTACAGCTTTAGTGTTAGAAGATGAGGTGGGAATGACTCGTTCTTTTAGTGAAGAAGAGTTAGAAATCGCTTTATCAAATCAGCAGCAAGCACCCTGTCAATTAGCATTATTGAATGCGTGTCATTCAGAAAAGTTAGCTCAAGCTTTTGTAAACACAGGAGTGTCTCATGTAATTGCGGTAAACGCTGAAGATAAAATTTTAGATGTTGCCGCCCGATGTTTTTCTCGACGACTTTATCAGGCATTATTTAATGAAGATTCAATTGCTAATGCTTTTTTAGTGAGTCGTAATGCAGTTAAACTTGATGATAAATTAAGAAAATTATTTAACTCTCAGACTTTTCAGCAAGGAGTTAATTTTGATGAAGCTTTTAAATTTCGATTACTCCCTCAAGTTCCTCATCATCAATCGCTGATTATAGAACCAGCTAATTCTCATCAAATTATCTATCCCCAGTGGTCGAATACTAATATTCCTCGTGACGATCCAAACTTTGTAGGGCGCAGACAAGAAATACATCAGGTCATTAAAGTTCTAGTAGAGTCAGATAAACGTTGTATTGCTCTACATGGTATGGGAGGAATAGGTAAAACTGCTTTAGCTTATGCTATTGGTCAGTGGTTACATGAGCGCGATCGCTATAAAGATGGAGTTTGGTTGATTAGTTTGCGGGATACGGATTCTGTAGGAACGCTGATTACTAAAGTTAAACAGAGTCTGGAATTAAAGAGTTTGGCTTTAAAAAAAGAGTTAAGAAATAGTCGAGCCTTCTTGATTTTTGATGATTTGGATAGATTGATTGCAAAAGAATCAAATGAACTCATTGAACTGTTGAACTCGCTTTTAGAACACTGTTCTAAATTAAGACTGTTGTTAACTTCCCGTGATTCTGTAGCTGGGGATATTCTTTATTGTCATCAAGAGGAAGTTCTCAGCATGGGAGAATCAGAAACAAAAGAGATATTTAAAAAGTATGCTCCCCCACAAGTAGAATGGGCTGATAATGATGATTTGGGAGAAGATTTTCATCTTTTAGTCAAGTTTCTTGACGGCTATCCCTTACCCATTAAACTAGCAGCCTCTTATATGGTAGAAACTAAATCTACTCTGAAGATGCTACGGGAAGACTTGATAGATGAACCACTGGAAGTTCTTAATTCTTATTCTCCTGAAGAAAGAAAAGAAAGAAGTTTGCGGATAACTTTAGAGCGTTCTTTTGAGATGTTATCGGTAGAAGGACAAGATAGATTTCCTTTGTTAGCTTTCTTTCCAAGTGGATTGTGTCTTGATTTAGCTAGGGCTATTTGGGGCAGAAGTGGAAATAGGGCTGTGTTAGAATTGTTTAAGTTTTCAATGGTAGAAAAGTCTCCTACTGCATCTGATTGGAGAGTCACTTTACCTGAACCTGCTCGTAGTTATGCAGAAACTAAATTGCAGAAAGGGAGAGGAATCGACGAGCTGGCTCCTCAAGTTTTAGATTTCTATAATAACAACTTCTGCAACAAAGTTCTCAAGTTTTTTGGTAATAGAAATGATAATCAGGGACAGCAGTTGCTTTTGCAAGAAAATTCAAATTTAATCTTATTTCTCGAATGGGGTTATGAGCATGAAACGAGCCCTGATAGAATCTGTCGCAGTGCGAGGATGACGGCTTCACTAAGTCCTTACTGGCGTTGGATTGAAGCAAATCAAGACCCATTGGTCAGACTAGATTTAGCTTTAGCAGCAGCCCAAAGAAATCAGGATAGAGAGGGAGAAGATTTAGTGAGAAAGGCGATCGCGGCTTTGGCTTCCAGAGGAGAATTTAAAGATGTTCAATCTTTGGGACAAGACAGTGATGAGCTAAAGTCTTTTGATTTTCAAACTGTCACCGTTAATCATCATGGCGAAATCATCAAACAGGAACCCAAACAAGCCCAATACTTTCAAGAAAATTTGGGTGAAGGAATCACTATAGAAATGGTTGTCATTCCTGGTAATACATTCATGATGGGTTCAGCACTAGGGGAAGGATATGAAACAGAAAGACCTAAGCACGAAGTAACGATTCCGCCTTTCTTCATGGGTAAGTACCCAGTAACACAAGCACAGTGGAAAGTCGTAGCCAAACTACCCAAAATTAACCGCGATTTGGAAGTAGATCCATCTAGATTTAAAGATGATAATCGCCCTGTAGAGAACGTGTCATGGTACGATGCAGTTGAGTTTTGCGATCGCCTTTCTCAGGCTACAGGTAAAAGCTATCGCCTACCCAGTGAAGCTGAATGGGAATATGCCTGTAGAGCCGGAACTACAACAGCGTTTCACTTTGGCGAAACAATTACGACAGCTTTAGCTAACTATAACGGTAACTACACTTATGGCAAAGGTCCAACAGGAACTCATCGTAGGGAAACAACGCTAGTAGGTAGTTTTGGTGTAGCAAACACTTTTGGACTATACGATATGCACGGAAATGTATGGGAGTGGTGTGCTGACCATTGGCATAAGAATTATGAGGGAGCACCCGTTGATGGAACTGCTTGGTTAAACAAGAATGATAATGATAATCGATTAAAGATGCTGCGCGGTGGTTCCTGGTACGACGTTCCTGAGGGCTGCCGTTCTGCGGATCGTTTCGGCGGCGTTGCGGGCCTCAGGCTCGACTTCATCGGTTTTCGGGTTGCGGGTGCTGCTGCGTGGATTCAGTAGCACTTTATACTTTTGCCCTCTTGCCCTTTTTTCTTTATTCTTTTTCCTATATTATAGCGAGCTTCGCGAGCCGAAAAATTTTTTTTTTAAAATAAGTAGTCGTACAAAATAGATTATCTAGTTGAGCGAGGCAATAGGCAATAAGCAATAGTGCTAGATTACAGCGATATGGACAAGTTTAAAAATATATTGGTATAAAAGGCTATTGAGCTTGTGTCTGACACCCTATTGTCAAAACGGAACAAAAACCCCTCATCGCCGTCAACATAATTACAGAATACCTGTATCAATAATTTCCCTATAAATTCAATTCGGGGGCATGAGATTTTATGAAGCTTAAACTATTTATGGGTGTTCCCGCAGCATTAGCGATAAGTTTGATACTCGCCAGTACTAATGTGGCAAAGGCGGATGTTGTACCCATTAGTTCCAATTTCCAACCTGACCCATTAGTTGTCAATGGTACTTCAGGAGGTAATCGCGAAAGTGATTGTGGTAACATTTCTACCCAACCCAATCAAGTGCTTAAGATTACAGAAGCGCTTCCTTATCTCAGACTGACAGTAGAAAGTAGTGGAAAACCAACTCTATTGATTAACGGTCCGGGTGGGCGCTTTTGCGTTTTAGCAGATAATTACTCTGGAGGTAAACCAGAAATATCAGGTTTTTGGCAACCGGGAGAATACTCTTTATACGTAGGTGATTTATCCAAGGGACAGCATAATTATACCCTCTCAATCTCACAACAAAAGCTAACGAAGAATATTAAATAATACGGCTTTAAGTTTCTACTTTACACCCTGATGCATTTTGAAAAACGCCCCTTTTATTGGGGCGTAGTCAACTATATCTCTGCTCAAAGCATTTGACTATCATAGCTATATCATGATTCATAAACCACCTTCCAAGAGCGAGAGATTTGGTTAAGAATCGTTGTATCGATAAATACTGAAAAAAGTAGTAATGGAAGCTACTGCCAAACAAAAACTTGAGCTTCATATTCACCAATATCAATTATCAACTGATTATCCCCGGATTGTACATCGTAGTTTCTTGTCCATTCGTGCCAATTTCCATGAGCAGGAAAATTAGGAATTTGGTAGCCTTTTAAATATTGTTCAGAAAAGTTGACGACAACAACAACCCGTGAACCTTCATCATTCCAGCGCTCATAAGCAAAGACTTTGCCTTCTAGATTTTCATGAAAGAATTTAATGTTGGAAGTAAACAGGGCAAAATTTTGTTTGCGGAGTGCAATCAATGCCCAAGCTTCCTTTAACCATTAGGTGGGACTGAGCCTATTACCTATATGACAGTACTAAGCGCGGAATGTGAGTTGAAACAAATTCAGCTTGAGTTTCACGACTTGTTGCTGATCAGAACACACTGCTCCCGCTAAAACTCGCAATTTAGAGTAGGGGGTCTGGTGTTGGCTCTCAGTTTTAAGTCTTCCTGAAATGATGGAAATGCTTACCAATAAAGGATTTTAGCTTTTGTTAACTTATAGCTTGTCAGTTAATCAGCCCGGTATTGCATAAATTAATGAGCCTGACCATATAAAGAAGACAGGAAGGTTAGTTTTTTAAACTTAACAAGCTAAACTTTCCATTCATTTTAATTCTACAAAGGAGATCATCATGAACTTAACGATACAAAGAATCAATAATGTAAGCCGTGCTTTTTTAAGTAGCGCTGCATTAATTTCAATATTAGGAGGAATGATGTTGAGTGCTAGTAATCCAGCTCAAGCTCAAGTAAGAGGGCAGAGGATTGCTGACCCGTCTAAACCTGACGTGACTCATATGTCAGATGAACGGATACTAAGTGCCGAACGCTCTCTTGACCGCAATAATTGTGCTCTGTTTCGCTATGGAATACAATGTGCTTATGGCAATGCGGGAAAGCGGCATGATATTTTAAAATCTGTTCGACAAGGTCACGCTGCTGCTTTCCGAGGCGATGGTAAAGTCCTAAAGTCTTTCATTAAAAAAGTGGGAATAAACGAAGTTGTCGTTGAATTGCAACGCTGGGACATTAGTTATTAAACGATTTCTGGAGATATCTTCCCATAATTCTTTTAGTTGGTCATGGGTTTAACTTCACCTAGAAGGCTCAAACATATCTCTTCAGTTGCAAACGCCTGAATAGTAGATAAAGGAACCTCTGCAAAATACTCTTGCTGAAATTGCTCTTCCCTGACAGCAACTAAGAACTGTGCGATCGCAGCTTCTGCACGTGTTGAGTCAGTATTTGAATGCTGAGTGAAAGCTAACAAGCGGTCTTCTCGCGTGATTTTAAAACCCAAGTATTTTAAAGCCCGGATTCCTGATAACAAAGTTTGGTCACCTATCCCCAGTTTTTCCAACAACTGAATACGGGTGACTAGCTGATTTGTGCGACTTAGGTATTTTGCAAGTCCTACTAGAGTGAACCAAACTTGTTCTGGTGGTTGATAACTCGGTTTAGACCAAGCCAGTGCTAGAGGTTGTTGATTGTAAAGCGATCGCTTTAACCAAGCGCGTAAATCGTCCCAGCAGCTGGGACAGTCTTCGAGGATGAGTGGGGTGTGGGGAGTAGAGTGTGGGGTGTGGGGACAAGAAATGTTGCGCCAGTCGAGAATGAGTGCGGATTGTGGATTGGCGATCGCAGATTCTTCTAAGGAACGTACTGCTATCAATCGGATTTCGTAGCGTTTTTTAAAGGTATTATAGTCCAGTTCAACTATACAATCACAACGTCCTGTAGGTAATTCATCCTTATAGTGTCCCCACCATATTCCAGGAAAAGGGCTTTTTGTATAATCATCCCGGATGTCAAACTCAGTTTTAATATACTGTACCTTTTTTCCCTGCCAATCTTGTTGATTGCGATGCCAAGACTTTTCAAACCAACAATTTTGAATCAACAACTTTGGGACAGGGTTTCCCATTCCGCAAGGTTCGAGCAGTTTCAGTTCCAAAAATAGCTCTTTCCCCAAATCCGCCACCGTAACTATTATGTCGGCTTGTACAGTCGGTGTCAGGGTAACGCCTCCCAAAGACTGACGCAACTTTTGGTTAATCGCCTCTGTAAAGATAGGAACATTCTCCACAGGAAGACTCAATCCCGCTGCATAGGGATGTCCCCCAAAGCGATGCAACAAATGTGCTTGGTCTTTGACCAACTGGTACAAATCAATTGAATTGACTGAACGAGCGGAACCCCTTGCGAGAGGGGGGTGCAGGGGTGTGGGGG
>JAWQFQ010000293.1:0-10142 GCA_035967975.1 Scytonema sp. PMC 1070.18 | reverse complement strand
AGAGGATGTTTGAAAAGTCCTTTCATCAGTAGCAATCATATTCAATATCCCCCTATATCCCCCTTAAAAAGGGGGACCATTAGAGTATTTTCCCCCCTTTTTAAGGGGGGCTAGGGGGGATCAATAAGTGCCTAAAATCACAGCCAACCACTTTTCCGCCCCAAACCAGGGGCTAAATTTTGGCGGTTGTGCTGTCAGCTTGACTTTAGCCCTAAAGGAGAACAGGAACCTATTGTCATAAGGATGTTTCCCCAAAGCACTTGGGAAACAGTAATGTAATGGGGTGCAGGGATGAATTTAGGTTTAAACGAAAACTTGGATTGGAGTGTTGGGATTGATGCTTCTCAAATCGCCCAACTTGCTAATCTTCCTGTAGAGTTAAAGGCGAAGGTAGCCAATAAAAATGAGTTGAAAGCGAATATTGTCGTACCTGACTACACCTATGAAATTGGTAGCTTTGAAATTTTAGCTGAAGGTGAAGGTAGCTCGACTTGTTACTGGCGTGTTGAACAACCAGTTATTCAGAAAATAACGACAGTCCCATTTGTCCTTGTTTTTCAAGTTCCTCGTGGATGTGAGTCTATTGAATTAGAAGGGACTGTCTGGGCTGAAGCAGATATGGACTGGTTAGCTGCGGATATGCGCGATGTGTTTAGTGAGTTAGCAGATAGATTTAAAAGTCTCTTCAAGCGTAGGCGTGAAGATGAAATCGCCAAACAGTTTTCCGTTGGTGTTGGGGAAAAATGGAAATTGGCTTTACCTAAAAAATAAATCGGAATGAGCTTAATTCGTTGTGTAGAAAAGACTAGGTGCTAAGTAGGAGAATATAGTAATTATGTATCATTACGTGAGAACCGAGAAACCCGGTATCTCACAGATACCGGGTTTCTGAAGCCTCAAAGAGTAACTGAAGTCTGAAAGTGTATCATTACGTGAGAACCGAGAAACCCGGTATCTCACAGATACCGGGTTTCTATAGCCTCAAAGAGTAACTAACGTTGTTCAAGAACGCTATAGGTTATCTAAACTATATAGGGTATTTTTACTTTTCTATCAAATTTACTTATGACACCAAGCTACTACACTTACCGCATTCGCATTGCTAATCACGATCGCACCCAGGTTGAAAAGTGGGATGCACAACATCAATCCTTAGGACAACCTTCTGGAAAATTCCGCTATCAAGAAAAGCTGACAGAAGGCATTCAAGAACTCCTCCAAATTGTACGTAATGGCAAACTAAACGACTCCAATCAGTCGAGATTGCTCGGAGAAGCTTTGTTTGATATGCTCTTTGATGATGTGCTTCGCCAGGATTTTGTCAACTTTTACTACGAGGTCGTTCAACAAAAACAGCAACTCCTACGGGTAGAATTGGATATTGATGAGCAAGGTATGCCAGAAGTCGCAGCGCTACCTTGGGAATTTATGTGTTTACCTGAAAGAGCAAATTTAGGGACAATTTGGTTGGCGACTGTCCCTCAGTTAGTTTTTTCACGCAGGCGATCGCAATGGATTCCTGCTCAACCGATTCAGTTAAAAGAAAATGAAAAGCTGCGGATTGCGTTAGTTGTGTCTGCACCAGAAAATTTAGGAAAAGTTGAATTTGAAAAGGTACAGACAGCTTTGGAGAAACTAGCTACCGAACAAGCGCAAGACATTGAGTTGCTACCAGTGGTAAAGCAAGCTTCTCCTGAAGGAGTTGATGATATCTTAGCTAAAAAACCCCATATCTTTCATTTTATTGGACATGGGCGTTTGGAAAATGAAAACAAACAGGAAGTTGGACAGATTGCTTTATTAGATGATTTGGACGAGGCGATGTGGGTTGATGCGGGCTATTTTAGCGATCGCTTTAACCGACATCGCCCTGGAATTGTAGTATTGCAGGCTTGTCAAGGGGCGATGCTGTCTGCATCACAAGCTTTTGTAGGTGTTGCTTCTAAAGTTGTGCAACAAAATATTCCAGTTGTTGTAGCAATGCAGTATGAAATTCCTAATAGTACCGCTATTCGTTTTACCCGTCGCTTTTATCAAGAACTCTCGAAATATAAACCAGTAGATATTGCAGCACAGGAAGGACGCTATGCTATTACCCTCAGTGCAACACAATATCGAACACGGGATTTTGCTACACCTGTTATCTTTATGCGGGTACCGAATGGTTACTTATTTCAAAAAGAACAAGGGAGTACACAACCGCTGATAGACAGGACAAAAACTATCAATTTAGAACCTTCTCAAAGGCAAGAATTTATGGAAGCGCTGATGGATGCTTTTCGCAGTAGGAATGATTTAGAGATGATGCTGAGCTTTCAGTTGGATTGGCGGCTAAATCAAATAGCTCGTGGAGAGAATTATCAACAAATTGTGTTTAATTTAATTGACTATGCTGAAGAGCAAGGAAAAATAACAGAACTTTTAGAAGCAGCCAAAACAGCTAATCCTGGTAATCCTAGACTACGAAATTTTTATTTGTAATTAATTTCTTTTGAAGATATAGATATAACAAAATGAAACTGACTGGTAAGCAACAGGAAGAATTTACCGAAGCGCTGATGGATGCTTTCCCCAAAAAGCAAGATTTAGAGATGATGCTCAACTTTAAGTTGGATTGGAAACTAGATGAAATAGCTGGTGGAGATAATAATAAAGAAATTGTGTTTAGTTTAATTCAATTTGCTGAAAAGGAGGGAAAGATAGAAGAACTTTTACAAGCAGCTAAAACAGCTAATCCTGGTAATCCTAAATTAAAAAAGTTTAATGATGCTTATTTAAATCCAATTACACAAGAAGAAATAGATGATTTAAAAGGTAATTTAAATCTAATAGAAAACTGCAACTTAATCCAGCGTTGTTATCGAAATATTTTACCAGATGGTGCAATAACAGATAATCCGGGGAAAATTAGTGAATCGAAAAGTGTAGATGATATTATACAAATTTTATATACAGAATATTCTAGAACCAGTAGTAGTATTCCTCGGATTTTACAATTTGTACAACAAATTTCTAGGGAAATAGAAGATAATTCTGTATCTAAAGAAGGTTTAGATAATTGGATTCAAAAAATAAGCAAAAAGCTAAAAATAACAAGCTCAAATATAGCTCCATTGCCAGATGCAACTGTAGGGCAACAGTCTTATTTATTCATAATTGTTATTCCTGAAAATCAAAGATTTCGATTAGAATCTGAATTCATTCTTAATGATGTCAAAAAAACACAGCCCGAACCTTTAGACTTAGCAAACTTATTAAATATAGCTCAAGATAATATCAGAGAAACAACACATAGAAAAGGAATTTTATGTGATTCTTTTAAAGAAATTTCTAAGCAGGTAGATAAACTTATTAGGGAGTTTACTTTAAAATTCAACTATGAAATATTTGATTTAACAGTTGAAATTTTTATACCCTATAAGTATATTATTAAAAATATAGACCATGAGTGGCGTATTTCTTACGATGGATCAAATACAAAGATTCCTATTGTTAATCAATATAACATGATAATACATCCTACAGAGCGCCTTGCTGGCTATTCATTTATAAATTTACAAAAAGGATGGAAAAGGTTACAAGACATTATAGATAAAAATCCTATGCCAGAGATTTTTATAGAAGAAATTGAAACTATTCAATCAAGTAGTAGTTTAAATTGGAATAAACTAGCTGAGGATTTAAAAAAGAAAATAGGTTTAAAGTTGACTTCCCCTCTTTCAAAGCAAAGTAAAGAGCAAGAAAATTTTTTTACCACTCTTCTTAGGGGAGGAGTTCCGATAGCTTTTTGGACAAGATATCAAACTCCTTCTCATCTCACCATCGAGCGAATTAATTGTTACTTAACGGTAGAGTGCTTAAACAACAATCTAAAAAAGTTAGTTGAGCAAATGTGTGAGATTCGTAAACAAGCTTATATTGCAGACAAACCCAAAGAGTGTTTAGGATATCATTTAGGCTTTTTGTGTGATAATCCCAATCGAATGCCAAGAATTAAGCAATTGAAAGGATTCTAACAGCAATGGCAAGAGTTAAGCAAACCAAGATAACTACGACGGAAGAATGGCGCTATTTTTACGGTGATGGGAAGGAGCATCCTGATGTTAATATTGAAAAACTTCCTGAACCTCCCCCTTGGCGTACGTTTCGGAATATCGAAACGATGGATAAGAAAGAACAACAGGAAATTGAAGCACGTTGGACGACTATTCAAGCATTAGCTGACTCACCGGAAAATGAGCGAGGTAAAAAAAAGGGTGCTAACTTCCGTATTTATACAGCTACTAAAAAAGATGGGACAGAAGAACCAACTGAGGAATGGAAAGATGTTGTCAATGGGGTAAATGCTGCATTATACTTACGCAGACCTTTGTTGGTGACTGGAAACCCAGGGACGGGAAAAACTTCTCTAGCTTATGCGATCGCTCACGAACTCAAACTAGGTCCAGTTCTCACTTGGTCAATTACAGCCCGGTCTACTTTACAAGATGGACTCTATCGTTATGATGCGATTGCTCGATTACAGGACTCACAGTTAAAGAAAGAAGAAAACCAAGAAAAAAATATTGGGAACTATATTCAATTAGGCTCGGTAGGAACAGCCTTTTTACCTTCCCGCTTTCCCAGAGTCCTATTGATAGATGAAATCGATAAAAGTGATATCAATTTACCTAATGACCTATTGCATCTTTTTGAAGAAGGAATGTTTGAAATTCCCGAACTCATTCGTCAAGAAGATTTAGATGATAAAGAGGAGCGTACCACAGATAATGTAGTTGAAGAACCAGCTAAAACAGAGAATCACACTCCACATAACCCCGTCAAAGTTCGCACTCAAGATAAAGGAATAAAAGCTTCTATTTATGAAGGACGGGTACAGTGTACTGGATTTCCTATTGTTATCATGACTAGTAACGGAGAACGGGAATTTCCACCAGCATTTTTACGAAGGTGTCTGCGGGTAAAAATGCCAAATCCCCAAGAAGAAGCACTAAAAAATATTGTAAAAGCTCATTTCGGCGAAGACAGTTTTAAAAAAGCTTCTCCCGAAATTAACAAACTTGTGGCAGAATTTCTTGAAGAAGGCGATCGCGCCACAGACCAATTATTGAATGTCATTTATTTACTAGCAAATCATGTTAGCTCTGAAGCTAAAGATAGAGATGACATAAAAGCATTATTATTG
The DNA here is from genome assembly GCA_035967975.1 of Scytonema sp. PMC 1070.18. Taxonomy (GTDB): domain Bacteria; phylum Cyanobacteriota; class Cyanobacteriia; order Cyanobacteriales; family Nostocaceae; genus Scytonema. The sequence continues at coordinate 4,957 of JAWQFQ010000293.1, read as the reverse complement.
AAGAGTTTGTCAACTACCGATGAATAGGAAGGGTATAGCAAAACACTACGTCCACTTGAGAAACCCGGTTTCTGGGAGAAACCGGGTTTCTGCGCCCCACGCAACTCTTAACTGAACCATATTGGGGTATAACAGAAACACTACAACCACCAGATAAACTTGTTTTCTGGAGTGCTAGAATGCTGAGACAGTATTAACTCGTGGGGCTAAAAAACCCGGTTTCTGTCGTTGAAAAGACTGATTTTTCGTTGAGCAAAGTCGAAGAAACCGGGTTTTTAGGATTTCTGTACCGATGCTCTAGAATGCTGAGACAGTATTAACTCGTGGGGCTAAAAAACCCGGTTTCTGTCGTTGAAAAGACTGATTTTTCGTTGCGCCAAGTTGAAGAAACCGGGTTTTTAGGGTTACTGTACCAGGATGCTAGACAATAATCATCAATCTTCGGTTTCTTCAGTTTCAAACTGCACTTGTCTGTACAAATCGGCGATCGCTATTTCCACATTGATTGATTCGAGCGGCAATATCTCATCCATGTTATACTCAGACAATACCCATTTTCCCTGTTCGTTGCGCCGAAACACTTCCACACCCGGTTGAGTTACCTGTACTAGGACATATTCTTGTAGAGTAGAAGATTGGCGGTACTTGGCGAACTTCTTTCCCCTATCAGCTGCTTCGGTTGAGGGTGATAGCACTTCGATAATTAAGCAGGGAAATTGCACCAGTTGCGGATTGCGATCGCGCTCATCACAAGTCACCACCACATCCGGATAAAAATACTTTCGCTTTGATTCGACTTGCACCTTCACATCTACAATGTATACCTCACAGACGCGATCGACTAAAGCATCATCTAGCAGCCTGAAGAAATTTCCACAAACGCGATTGTGATTGCGTGTACCACCACTCATCGCCACGAGTGTACCATCCCAATACTCGTAGCGTTCCTCTTGAGTTGGTTCCCAAATCAGATATTCCTCTGCACTCATCACGGCGGCGATCGCTTAAAGCAACCATCGTTCGCTCCGGGGATAATTCACTTTTCTAGAATAACGAAAAAAGGGTTTCTGGGTTGTTGGAGTTTGTGGAATGTTGATGAATAATGAGGGTACAAGAAAAATACTACGACTACCAGAGAAACCCGGTTTCTTTGAGAAACCGGGTTTCTGAGCGATCGCGTTACCCAGATTTCTGGGTGCTCGCTTAACAAACCGGAATTTTATAGAAAAACACCATGACAGATGAAGCATCACCACAAATTGATAAACTCATAGCAGCCCTAGGCAAAAATCTAGATATCAGCACGATAGAAATTGCTGACATTCTTTGGCTAGCTTTGAAATACAAAGGAGATGGTGAGGAAACTTCTGTTGTCCCCTCAGATTCAAAATCAAAAACCAGAGAAAAACCTTCCCCCCCAGCAGCTTCCCCTTCCCAAACCTCCTCCTCTCCTCAAACAGAACCAAAAGCAGAAATTTACACCGAAACCAGTCGCCAAACTTACCGTCAAGGTGAAGCGCTACCAATCAAAGTTCCAGACGCACCATCGTTACCTCAACCTCTCAAACTGGCTAGAGCGTTACGTCCCCTCATGCAAAAGATGTTCTCTGGGACAAAGACGGTGATTGACGAACAAGCTACTGCTCATCGCACTGCTGAAAATCGCATTTGCATTCCCGTCCTCAAGCCAGCTTTAGAACCTTGGTTTGATTTAGCGTTAGTGGTTGATGAAAGCAAGTCTATGATTTTTTGGCGAAAAACAGTTCAAGAGTTGCAAAAACTGTTGGAACACTGTGGAGCGTTTCGGGATGTGCGAACTTGGGGATTGGACACAAATCAAAAAGGAAAGGTTGTTTTGCGACGGGGAATAGGTAAAAAAGTCCGCTATCGTCGTCTTGATGACCCCCGCGAACTCAACGACCCCAGTGGTCAGCGTCTTATTTTAGTTGTTAGTGATTGTGTCTCCCCAATCTGGCATGATGGAAAAGCTATATTAGTTCTCAAAGAATGGGTTAAGTACAACCCTGTCGCCATTGTCCAGATGTTACCAGAATGGTTGTGGTTGAGAACGGGGCTGAGTTTGGGAGCAATGGTACAACTAGGAAGTTCAACCCCAGGAGTTCCGAATCAAAACTTAATCATCAAAAAGGTTTTACTTTGGGATGACATTAATTTTACGACAGGAATCAAAGTTCCGGTGTTAACCCTAGAACCGGAAGTAGCGGCGACTTGGAGTGAGATGGTAGCAGGAAAAAGTTACGCTAGGGCGACAGGATTTATTTTTCCATCAGAGTTTGAGCCATTTGAAGATTCCGAACCAGAAACCTCAGAGGATAATGAAGAACGAGTCCATAGTTTTCGCCTAAGTGCTTCTCCAATGGCGCGAAAGTTAGCCAGTTTGCTATCCGCTGCACCTGTTATCACTTTACCCATTGTCCGATTAATCCGGAAAACCATGCTTCAGGAATTGCAACAAGTCCATGTGGCGGAAGTGTTCCTCGGTGGAATCATAAAACCTGTGGGTGACATTACTCCACAAACAAATCCCGATGAGATACAGTTCGATTTCGTTCATGAGGAAAAAAGCGATGAGAGGACAGTACGTGATATTTTCTTAGATGCAGCCCCCGAAACACATTCGATAGAGGTTTTGGATGCTATCTCTAAATATTTCGCCCAACGCTTAGGGAAAACTGTAAGAGAGTTTTACGCCCTGTTGAGAAAACCACAAGTCGCGGAAATAGATGGATTTAGTACAAAACCTTTTGCATTAGTCACAGCCAAGGTGTTAAGGCGCTTGGGAGGAGACTATGTTTCCTTTGCAGAAGAGTTAGAGGAACAGTGGAAGCAAATTGAGGAAACAGAAATCAATGGGAAAAGAGTTCTCCTTAAGCCTTTCGCATTTGATGTGGCTACAGTTCAGGTTGATAAGTCAAAAGAAAGCGAGAGTTCCCAAATTACCATCCATCGCACTCCCCACCAAGCGCAATATTTCACAGAAGACCTCCCCGATGGTGTTACCTTAGAAATGGTTAAAATCCCTGGCGGTACCTTCCTTATGGGTTCGCCGGAAAGTGAAGAGGAAAGTTTAGATAGAGAACGACCTCAGCATGAGGTTAACGTTCGACCTTTCTTCATGGGTAAGTACCCCGTCACTCAAGCCCAATGGCGTGCTGTGGCGAACCTTCCCCAAATCAACCGCGAACTCGACCCCGACCCATCAAGATTTAAAGGAGATGACCGACCTGTAGAACAAATATCTTGGTATGAAGCGGTAGAATTTTGTGATAGACTATCAAAGTATATAGGAAAAAAATACCGACTCCCTAGTGAGGCAGAGTGGGAGTATGGTTGCCGTGCTGGTACGACTACACCATTCCACTTTGGCGAAACAATTACGCCAGAGTTAGCGAATTATAACGGCAACTACACTTATGGTTCTGGTTCAGAAGGTGAGTATCGGAAGCAGACAACACCAGTAGGTAGTTTTCAAGTAGCTAATGCTTTTGGGTTGTTTGATATGCATGGGAATGTTGATGAATGGTGCGCCGACCATTGGCACGGAAATTACGAAGGCGCTCCTTCTGATGGTTCTATGTGGATTAGTAAAAACGATAACGATAATCAAATTGATCGGTTGCTGCGTGGCGGTTCCTGGTACGACGGTCCCAGGGATTGCCGTTCGGCGTGTCGTTACTTCCTCGACCCGGACGGCAGGGACGGCGCCTTCGGTTTTCGCGTGGTTGTTTCCGTCGCCGAAATTCTTTAACCTTTATTCTTTTGTTCTTTTCTCTTCTTTTTTCTCTTTTATCTGCCGCAGGCAGATCGATTTATTTTTTTATATCTATGGCACGACTAAATATATTATCCAAAAAGGAGCGGGGTTTGTCAAGATGTTCATGCTTTTTTCTATCCTGACCTCATAGTTCGTCAAAGATTCACAAGCTCCCAGATAAATTACATTATATCAATAATATAAGAAAACTACGACAATATAAGAAAACTACGACTCCAGAAACCCGGTATCTTTGAGATACCGGGTTTCTCGCCTCTGACGAAGGAATTCTATTTCCTCTGGATGGATCGCGATAGTACAAAAGAATTACCAGGTTGTCTTATGGTGCAGAAGCGATCGGGTTTCTTGGCTCTGATGAATAATGGACGGGTTGCGATCGCTTGCTTGATGAAATTGTCTTTATCACAAAAATGACACTATAGACAGCAAAATTTAAAAAAATTATCAATTCGTGGTTTGTCAAAATTGCGAGATTTCACCAAACCCGGTATCTCAAAGATACCGGGTTTCTTGGTTCCTGGGGTTTCTCACCTTCTTTTCATTTTTGTGGTTTTTAAAAAGCATTGAAAGATTGTCCATTGAGTGAGATGATTATCTAATCGCGGATGAGCGTCTCGCCCATCGTTAATTATTTACGATTTAGTCCGTCTCATTACCTAAAATAAAACCTCTCCACCCCTAACCCCTCGTTACCCATGACGAGGGGTTAGGTGGCAGAACGGGGGAGAAGTAGAACTTGAAAACCAAGGAGTATCGAAAAAATGAAACCCTTACCCATTGTTCAAAGAACTTACGAATTTATTAGATGGTACGTACCCATTTTGGATAACCTCCCCCGAAAACACAAATTTAGTATCGGCGATAGGATGATAGATGAGCTTTACGACTTGCTAGAAGGCTTAATCTTTGCACGATACACCCAAGAAAAATTAGCCAAATTGGAATTATTGAATGCGAAGTTAGATGTTCTCCGCTATCAGACGCGGCTACTATTCGATTTTGAACAGTTTGATGAGCGACGATATGAATATGTTGGACAACACATTCATGAGATAGGGAAAGAACTCGGTGGTTGGATTAGACAACAACGGCAAAAAGGGAATAATAATGGCTCTTCCGTACTTGTTATGCTAAAATAACAAGTACGGAATCGGGAACAGG
>JAWQFQ010000292.1:0-10283 GCA_035967975.1 Scytonema sp. PMC 1070.18 | reverse complement strand
TTAAGGGGGGCTAGGGGGGATCAACCAGTGCTTGAAATTACAGCCAACCACTTTTTAAACATCCTCTAAAATTCAAATAATTATCTTCTCTGATGTTCCTCACAAAAAAAATAAATTAACTTTATAATTATAAATAGTGATAATTCAATAAAGGTTAAGGAAAAATTCCTTGAGAAACTGATTGTGAAACTCAATAATTCTGAGAGAGAGTTAAGAAATGAAAAATTTTGCTATTTATACAGAATTCAAATTGCCTCAAAATTCTGAGCTTCCGGATAATTTAATTTTAAAAATTCGTGAAGTTTGGGATAGAAAATATCGGGATTTATATGAGAATGGGGGAAAGTGCAACGTAGAAGAAGCATTTGAAGAGGTTCTGCAAACTTTTGGAATGCCTATTAATACTATTGGACATCAGCGGTATGTATACATGGCAATGGCAATGGTCCTTGCAGCCCAAGCTACCTTAAAACACTACTTTCCTGACGACTCTAGACCAGGTATAGTTGTAGCAAAAGTAAATAATTGGATAGAAACCGGTGTTGAAGTAGCCGATAATTTTGCAGATACTTTATTTCCAAATATATATGAAGGTGAAATGTATCAAGCAGCAGATGAAGCATATAACATTTTTTATGGGTTACTAAAAACTTTAAATAAAGAATCTGCTTATGAAGAAATTATAGATATTTTGTATGATGCAATCACAGGCGATGCAATTTCCCCCTTTGCAGCAGCCAAAAGAGATTTATTCAATTGGTGGCTAATTGATGTTGTTCCTTCAGCATATTGTCTCAAGCTTCCCTTATACAATGCATATATATACTTAATAACGAATAGCGCAAATTATGAACAAGAAGATAACGGCTGTATTTGATGGAAATGTTTTGCATCCAGACGCGCCTTTGGATTTGGCACCGAACACGCGCTATGTGATTACAATTCAAGAGTCGATTTCACCACCAGTAGCGGGTGATGCTTGGGATGTGTTGGAGGCGATGACGGGAACAATAGAAGCACCGACAGACTGGTCTAGTGAACATGACCATTATTTGTATGGTACGCCCAAGAGCGAGACGGAAGGTACTCCATGAGTGATGAACTGTCATGTTTAGTACGTTCTGCGTTTGCCAAATTTGACAAACGCAGAGCCTGAAGAGCATAACTTGCACTTACCATTCAGTGCGGTAAACGAATTAACTAACCAGTGCTGCTTTTTTTAACTTTGACCTCATTGTTAAACGCTAAATCTCTCCAACCCAAAGCACCGTAGACGTTCCAGCAATTACACTTAACCAATCTGTGAAGGACAAAGGTACTGTTCTAAAAACGCTACTACCAAACTGAATAATCAATATTTGTCCTGCAAAAATAGTGATAGCGATTGCCATAAATCCTTTGTTCTTAGACAAACCTTTAAAAGCAGATTGCTTTAACCCCAAGCATCGGGCGTTAAACAAATTCCAGAACTGTAGCATCACAAACACAGCAAAGAACACAGAAAGTTCATAAGTGCTGATATTTCCGTCTTTACGGATGTAATGTAAAAAGCCTACTAAGAAAATTAAAAATGCTAATCCAGTAGCGAAAATATTCTGTGCCATTGATGTGGTGACAATGAATGCCTCTGGATGACGAGGAGGACGCTGCATCACGCTCTGATGGGGTGGTTCTGTTGCTAAAGCCAAAGCAGCAAAAGTATCCATAATTAAGTTCACCCAGAGCATTTGTGTGACAGTTAGAGGCAATGCTACTCCAATAAATGGACCGACTAAAGCAATCCCTAACGCTACAACGTTAATTGTCAACTGAAACAGAATAAATTTTTGGATATTCTGGTAAAGCGAGCGTCCCCAAACAACTGCATTTACAATACTACGGAAAGAATCATCTAGAAGAATTATATCACTGGCTTCTTTCGCGATCGCTGTGCCACTACCCATTGCTAAACCCAGGGCTATTTCATTCTAAAAAGTTGCAGGAGTGTGTCTAGACCAAAGGAGCATAGTCGTTGCGCTTGAGCCATATTTTCAAACCCTAGGTCACGATACAAGTTGAGAGCAAAATTACGGGCGATCGCCAAAATCTGGGGTAAAGGGTTAGTGCGAATCCGAGATATATCTTCCCCCTGAGTCACATCTCTAACATAATGCACTTTGTTTTCTACGCCCCAGTAGCCGCGAATCCGCAGAGCAAACTCTTGAGCAGTTGTACTCACAGAGGAAATGTAATAACGAGTTTCAGTAGTCACCTCAATCACCTGATGTCGGAGAAGTTGGCGTTCTGATTCGACTCGAATGAGAGTGGTCAGTCCAGGCCAAGACCGGATGCCATCAAGGGTTTGACAAATACTGACGCTACGCTTGGACATTCGACCGTGTCCCTTGTTTATTTGCTCATAGGTGAGTTCTGGTGTAAAATTAGTTTTAACATCCGAGAATAAACTAGGTTGGTTGCCCTTAAGGGCTGCAATATAGTGGTTGCCACTGTTAATAATTAACTCACCAGTTTTTTTTGGGTATTAATGGCATCAAAGGCGAATACAACTCCTTTGAGAGCTAGTTTCTCTATTAACTCAGGTATTGCTTTGATTTCATTCGTTTTTGCATCAACCTCAATTGGTTCCAGAATTAACCCCCGCTCGACAATGTAAGCACTGACTAACATAATCGCCGGATGTGGTTGGGAGTAAGGGTTGTCATCTTCAAGTTGGTAGGAACCACGCAAGCATTTACCATCCAATCCAATGGTTTCGCCCACAACGGGTTGAATGCCAAAAAAATGCGCCAAACAAGCAGAATATTCCTCGTAGTCCACATGTAACAGTGAACGTCGGATAGTGCTGTAGGAAGGGAGCCGATTTTTGGGCGGCTTGAACAAGTCGATCAATTGCTCACGATAACTTGCAATCCAGTCTCCAATCGCTAAGAACCCTTTATTGCCTGCTGCAATCGCTAACGTAAACAGTGCTAGGCACAGCGCAAGGTTATGACGTTGTCCTGCACGCCGACGCGGGTCTTGAAGTTCCGTAAAGGCTTCTAGAATTGCTAGTTGGCTCACGGCGGTAATTGCGCTCTAATATGAACGCACCATATTTTAGCATACATTTCCCATATTTAGAATGAAATAGCCCTGGGTATAAAAGACCCGAAAACTGTTGACAAAGGTCAAGTTGCAAATGATGCGGACTGTTCCCCAGCCCAACAACTGGAGGTTAGGTGCATCTCTAGCAGGGGGCTTAACTTTGACTCATTATGCTGCTTTTGCTAACTGTCGATCGCTCCCAGCCCTTAGAGACAGAATTGCAGCAGAAACACCTCATTTTCCCGAATGGGGTATTCACGTCATGATGTCTCAAACTGGTGCTGGTGAACTAACCATCGGAGATGCTCACGAATACGGTTTGAATCCAGGCAACAACGATAATGATGTAGGGATAGATTACATTTACTATCGCTTTCCCGTAGGCGATCGCACCAGATTCACCGTTTCCGCTTTCAATGCAGAATGAGGAATTGTGGATAAAAAGTAGTTAATACCACGCAACCAGCCAAACCCTTTACCCTTTTCTACTAAATAGGCACTAATAAAGACTACGAGCTTCAGGGATAAAAATCGACAATCTTAAGCAGATTCTGGTTGTTCTTTTTCATTAAGTTTAAATTTAACACCGTGCTTGCGGGGATTGTTGCTTAGTCTAAACACCAGGGAATGAGGAGCCAAAGGAATAATTCATTTTCCGCAACTCAAACAGCAGATAATCAAGGGCTGTGGCTGGGTCACACTCCATTTGACTGGCGATGCGTCGAACGTAGGCTTGGTTATGTTTTTTGATTGAGAGTCTCATGGGTCTATATCGGTCTAGACTGCTTTGGTCTTATGGCTTGCGTTTGCTTGTCTGTACCTCACAGTACCTAATATAGCATACGTATTCACATACGTATTTGCATACAAATACAACTACCTTATAGTTTATAGACAAATTGATAAACTTAGCGAATACATCTGTAAGCGTTTTTGTGTTACAATGCAAAGTAGTAACTATAAGGATTTTTTTTCAAATGGCATTGCAACCTAAAACTTTTAGAACCTCTGATGATGTCATCAAGGCTTTAAAAGATAAGGCGACCGAGTTAGATATATCTGAATCAGACATAATTAATAAAGCCCTTAGATGTTTTCTTGGTTTGGGTATTGATAACGACTGCGATACTTACCAAACTGAATTAAACATTCTAAAAAATAGAATTGAAAAATTAATCAAACTTAATAATCTTAAAGAAGCTTAATTATGACCCTAGCACTACAAAAACTAGTTACATTCGATGAATTTGTAGAATTCTTACAAACTCAAAATGACAATATTTGCTACGAATTATACGACGGGAATATTATTCAAATGCCACAACCAAAAGGAAAGCATGAAGAAATTATTGCTTTTTTAGTAATGATTATAATGGTCGAATGTCACAGTCTTAAGCTCAAATACGGTATATCAAATAAGGCACTAGTACAGGCAGAAAATAAATATTCTGGATACTTCCCAGATATTCTTGTAATGAATCTTTCCAATCTGGTAAATGAACCCAGATGGCAAGAAGAGTCTATTTTAACTCAACCAGAATCAATACCATTAGTGGTTGAGGTGGTTTCAACTAACTGGCGTGATGATTATTACAAAAAGTTAGCTGATTATGAAGAGATGGGTATTAAAGAATATTGGATTGTGGATTATTTAGCTTTGGGTAGCAAGGTGTTAATAGGCGACCCCAAACAGCCAACAATCACAATTTATTCTTTAAATAGTGAGGGTGAATATCGTAGCAAACAATTTAGAGGAGACGACCGCATAGAATCGCCCACATTTCCTGAATTAAATTTAACTGCTGAACAGATTTTTCAAGCGCAGATGAACTGATTGACACCACCGAAGAGTTGCTCAGGCTATGGGAGGAATTTTAGCGGCGATTGGTACTCCTGCGCGATCGCCCAAACTTCGCGGAAAATCTCCTGGCTGGAAAACCGGACAACCACGCCAACGTAGAATTCGCTATCCCATAGTCAAAAAAACTACTACTAAATCTCGCAAAGAACAACCAGAATCTGCTTAAGATTGTCGATTTTTATCCCTGAAGCTCGTTGCTTTTCAACTCAGCATTGCTGGGTCGTTTCTTGTTGCTTAGTCTAAACACCAGTAATGATTGTGACAGGCTGAAGTATAAGGTCAAGAAGGGGGACCGAACACGCGCTAGGTGATTAAAATTTAAGAGTCGATTTCACCACTAGTAGCGGGCGATGCTTGGGATGTGTTGGAGGCGATGACGGGAACAATAGAAGCACCGACAATTATTTGTATGGTACGCCTAAGAGCGAGACGGAAGGTACTCCATGAGTGATGAACGCTTATTTCTGGATAAGGTGTTTATTCCAATACTACTCGGTTAACAATATTTCAGGTACCAGCAACGTGCCAGAAACCCGGTTTCTTGGAGAAACCGGGTTTCTAATTTTCGCGTTTCCTTTGCAGTATTGATTACATATTTAAAGTTTCAATGTCTTCAGGCTTTGTTCTGTTGAAGAGCTAGCAATTGCTCTCGATTGTGTCGTAAATCTCTACCATTACGCGCAGTAGGATAAGGAACTTCATCCCCTTTAATACCTGTCCAAAGTACGCGATTAAATGCCTCAGCATCAAGCTTATCTATTCCATCAAAGTAGAAATTTGCAGTTGCTTTTGCCCACCAATTTTTGTCATGAGAAATTGGCATAGCAGCTGACTTCATAACGTCGGGATTTTGGCAAGCAGGGACGAGGTTAGGGTCTACAGGTGATTGACACAAATTACCAGGTACGATCGCTGTATAGGGAGTTAGGTTTGCCTTTGTAGTGAATGCATCAGACATAGGTCGAGCATTAGCATCTGTAATCCCCAAGTAGTCGATTCCTAACAAATCTTCTATGGTGCGGATGATGTTAACTGTGGTATACCTAGTGCTAATCAACTGACCTGTTTGGGTATAAGGCGAGATGATGTAAGCAAGTGAGCGGTGAGCGTCAACATGATCGGGACCATCTTGAGCATCATCCTCAACTACAACAACAGCTGTTTCCTTCCATTCGGGACGGTGAGTGAGGTAATCCACTATTAAACCCAATGCGTAGTCATTATCAGCCATCTGTAATTCTGGTGTATTCACACCTGCAACAGCGTTACCAAAGCTACCAAAGTGGTCATGATCTAATGCCATTACCATCAGGTTTGGCATTGTACCATTTTCCTGTATATATGCCTCCAAATCACGTCTCCATTCGTTAACCGAATAGATATCTGTGTTTTTCTGGTCATACCCTCGGAAGTAAATGTCGGTTCGTCCTTGAAGGGAAGGTTTAGTGGCTGGTGCTTGGGGAATCCCATCCTTAAAAGGATGAGGAGAAATGGGGATATAAAATTGATTATTGGGATCGGGCTGAGTGGGAGTCGAGCTACTAGAACTGTAGTAAACATCAGAAAGGTCAGCTACCACACCATAAGCCCGTACTGTTTTACCCGATCTTAGGGCTGAATCCCAAAGATAACCACCGATCGCCTCCGCATCCAAATCATTTGCACCCACTGGAGCAGAAATATCTTTCGTTCCAGGGAGGATAGATGAGCTACCAGATGGGTCTAACAGTGTGGTGTATCGGACTGTGAGCTGGTTTGGATTTGGGGAAGTGTTAGGTAGAGCAGGAAGAACAAAACGGTTATTTCCCTCATAATCATAGGTTAGACCAGTAAAACCATTACCGTAGAGAACAGACACTGTCTTCTCTGTATAATCGGTTGTACGCCCAAAGGTAGACCATCCCCATCCGTCACCACTGACCAAACCACTATCATAGAAGTTATCAAACGTTACAAAATCCTTTGCAAGTTTGTGATGGTTTGGTGATATGGGTTCTGGGAACAGAGTTAATTCTGGATCGCCATTCCCGATAGGTAAATCACCGAGAACCTGGTCGTAGGTGCGGTTTTCTTTAATAACGTAGACAATGTGTTTGATGGGATTTTCCAAGGAACTCAGGGTGCGATCGCTTTGACGACGAGCAACCTCAAAGCCATTGTTCTCATCTACTTGATGGGTCAAATTCGCCAAAGTCTCTTTGTCAGGTACTGGAATTGTGGATACACCACCTTTAGCTAGCGCAAAGACATATTCGTTACGGAAGGTTGTATTTCTGGCTTTTCCTGCTTCCGTGGAGCGTCCACCACTTGGGTTAGGACCTGAATTCCCCTTAGAATTAACTACGTAGAGTGTTTTACCATCTGGACTCACGCTGACAGAATTAGGATACCAGCCAGTGGGGATGCGACCAGTTACCTGTTCAGTGTTGAGGTCGATGACAGCGATCGCGTTCTCACCACCCAATGTCACATAAAGAGTTTTCTGGTCTGGGCTGAGTGCTAAGGAATTGGGATTAGCTCCTTTATAGCGTTCGCTTTGTCGCCCAAGAGCAAAAGTGTTCACAACGTGATTGTTACGGGTATCAATCACAGAGATAGTGTCGCTGTTTCCGTTAGCTACATAGAGACGAGTTTGATTGGCTGAGAGTAAGAGTTTGTTTGGTTGCGCCTCTACTGGAATACGAACAACCTCTCCACTAGCCAAATCCACAGCCAAGACTTCATCATCACGTTGACTACTTACAAAGGCTTTGGTAGCAGCTCCTAGTTTGTTGTTCATGAGCGCTACATCAAAAGGATATTCCCCTGTTGCAACTTGAGAGCCCGGTTCAAAAAACTTAATTTCCTGAACGACTTGTCGAGTGTCGGTATTGACAATAGAAATAGAATCGTTCTCAAAATTGGCAGCAACAAGAGTTTTCCCATCTTTGCTAACATCAAGACCAGCAACCACAGCACCTGTTGCAGTTCTGGCGGCTGGAGTTCCTTTGAGTAAGCCACCATCATAACCAGGGAAAGGTTCGGTTTGATTCGAGTTGTGACCTAGTAGGATGAAAGGCGCATCAGGTACAAATTCACCACCATTTGAGCGGTAAGCGTAAATGCGGTCATCAATTCCTGCTGAAACGTAAAATTTGTGACTGTCTGATGCCCACGCTATGCCATTAAAAGTATTGGGAAGATTAATTTGCTGTTGCTTGGTCAGTGTACCATTATTACCAACACTGTACACAAAAACCCATTCAACTTTGTTGGTGGTTACTGTCGAGGGTGTACCTGTTGTGGGATCTAAAACAGGATATGTAATGCTTTCTCCAGTATTCTCATCTCTATATCCTCGGTTGTAGCCACTTGTTAGCACTAACAAAGTTTTCCCATCGGGATTTAGGGTGGTCGCAACAGCACCGTTAGCATCTGCGCTACCATCCGATCGCAGTCCAGTTGTCAGTCGTTCAAAGGTTGAACCGGGAGTTGCTGTCGGTGTCACGATGACGCCAGTTGGTAGAACTGTTACCCCGTTAGGGTAGCTACCAACTTGTGCATTGATCATTGCACTTAGCACAGGAAAAGTTGTCACACCCAAGGTAACGATAATAACAAAAGTGACTAAACCTAAGAGCAGTCGAGACCACTTACGCTTAAAGGTTCTTAAAGAATTGGTTAAATGCATCCTCAGTTTTCCAAAAATTTCAGATGAGTTTGGAAGCTAATAGCTAATTATTTCAATACTTGGAGGTTTTGCCCTAAATTAAAATTTGGGCTTAAAGCTCAAACCCGTTTTAACGGGTTAAAAGCTATATCTAGTCAGATAAATCTGACTTTAGCTAACAGCTGCAAAATTTATTTCTTGGCTATTTATTTCCGTACAAAGTGTAGTAGAAAATTTGACTTTCCGATATTTATTTACATCATTATGGGGACAACCTCAAGTTCATTAGATTACAATTTGAAAAAGATACTATGTGACACAAATTACTCAGTAGCTTTTAGAGAGGCGATCGCCTATGCATTCTGAGTGCATTCGTGAAAAGTTTGGTAAATTGTCCTTTCGTCAAGTGGATGTTGAAAAAGAGGACAAATCCAATTTGGAGACTATGCTTCAATCAAAGCGATATTTTACACTTACTTGAAAAGGATAGTGACTGACATCCCTACAAATAACGTTTAAGTTATATTTCACACAACCAAGTATATTTTGTATACTTTGGCACGGAAATAAATTAAGCTTTTAACTCAGCACCAAATCTACTAACTATCAGTTTTTAGCTGATAGCTGACTGCTGACTGCTGAAAGCTCATAGCTAACTCACACTTTCCTCTGGCTTCTGCAACCCAAAGCGCGATCGCAGAACTAAAGCAGCTATAGCCATTAAAGAACCCCAAGCGAAAGGTAACCAAACAATAGCCAAGTCCCTACCAGGTAACTCCAAATTCAGTCCTTCACACAGCCAGTAAATACCAAATCCCATTAACAACATTGACGCCACAAATTTCATGGGCTTGACTGGTACAGTGTTGAGTGGTGCTCTGAACAGGAATGCGATCGCAATTAACCCAACTGCTGCAACAGAAGCACCACCAATAGCTTCCGTCCATTTACCGCCCGCTGCACCTAAAGTGACGACTGCGATCGCGACTTCTACACTATCCAACAGCGCCCCTTTAAACGTAGTGACGACAGCAAACCAGTTCCAACCAGGTTGATTACCATCCTTTGCAAGTTCTGCTTCGAGCCTCTCTTCGTCATCATCTCCACGCTTTTTCGGAATACCAGCGTAGTACTTAACGACAGACTTCGTCCACCCTTGTCCAAACGCTAGTAAGAAACCTCCTGCAACAATTTTCAGGATATCTACGGGGATGAGTGTTAAACTTTTACCCAGGATAAGCGAGACTAGGATAGTCAAACCAATACCACTTCCCGAACCTACTAGGGCATTGCGCCAACCTGCCAATCTACCTACAACCAGGACTATTCCGAGAATCTCAACCAATTCAATTAAAGCCCCAGCAAAACTAGCAAGAAAGATTTCCCAATTCATAAAGTTTTATACCTCAATAGGACAGTTATTAGTTATCAGTTTCATAGGGGGAAGAATTTCAGCCCTTGTTCTTTGACAGATAGCTGTACATACGTACCAATGGGCAAAGGTATGGTAGCTGGTGTCCTTGCATATAGCGTTTTTCCAGAAGGTGTTCGCAAGCCGTATCGATACTCGCGACCTAAAAAGTGGCGCGTTTCAATCACAATAGAACCGTGACTATCTGACTGCAAAATTATATCCTCTTCTCGAATCATTAAATCACCTTGAGAGGGTATGGGGGTGTAGGGGTGTAG
>JAWQFQ010000291.1:0-10392 GCA_035967975.1 Scytonema sp. PMC 1070.18 | reverse complement strand
GACCGTTAGAGTATTTTCCCCCCTTTTTAAGGGGGGCTAGGGGGGATCGATAAGTCACTAAAATCACAACCAACCACTTTTCAAACAACCTCTAAAAGCCATATTTAGTCAGATAAATCTGACTTGAGCTAAAAGCGGTGAAATTTATTTTTCGGCTCAAAACCTATCTAGTATTGAGACTGCTATATCTTGTACCAAGCCAAGAAATCAAGTTCTGAGCTTTTTATCATGTGGTGTGTTGAGGAAACAATGAAATTTTGTTTTGTTAGTTTTCAATTGCTCTTGTTCAATTTACTTTTAAATTCTGTTACTTTTGCCAATGAAAAAAATTTCAAAAATTTAGAAATTCCTTTTTTAAATGAAATAGAAAAACCACACACTAGTGCAAAATTCTTAACTCAAACACCAACAGTTCTACCAGTAACACCGCCAACGGATGAGAAACCAGAACCGAATTCAACTATAGAAGAAGAATCAGAACCTACAAACAATGATGATGCTGACATTATCATAGATGTCACCGGAAGACAAGACAAAGTTCCTCAATCGACTCCAACCTATGTTATTGAAAAAGAAGAAATTCAAAAACAAGGTGCTAGTAGTGTAGCCGATGTTTTAAAAAGAATGCCGGGATTTGCTGTTAATGACGTGGGACATGGAGCAGATATTCATACAGGAACATATTATCGAGGAGCCTCGATTAACCAATCTGTTTTTCTCATTAACGGTAGACCTATTAACAATAATGTTAATACATATCATGGAGCCACAGATTTAAATAGCATTCCTGTAGAGGCGATTGAGAGAGTGGAATTATACAGTGGTGCAGCCTCTACCCTATACGGTTCCTCAGCTTTTGGGGGAGTTGTCAATATCATTACTAAAGAAGGAAGTGTTGTTCCTCGATTAAATGCAGCTGCGGAATTTGGCTCCTTGAACTTAAATAATCAACAATTTACCTATGCAAGTTCAATTGGTTCTTTAAGATATAACTTTAGTTTTGAAAGATACTTTCTAGATAACCGCTATCGCGTTCCCGTAGGCGCAGCCAATCGCGATGCAGATGGATATTTATTTAATGCAGATACAGCAACGAGCACTTACTTTGGTAGCCTTGCGTTAGATATAGGTGATAGAAACACCCTCAATTTAGATGTAACTAAACTCAGCAGTCGTAGAGGGTTGGTTTACTTTGGTTTTCCCTTACAAAGAGACCGCTTAGACCACGATGGTTTGAATATTGGCTTATTTGGAAAATTTATTTGATGAAGAATACGAACGAGTCAACCGCACTTATAGTCCTGGGTTAACTTTCCGCGTTGGGTTATCATCAAATATTTAGGAACCTCTAATTTCTTAGAAGCCCACACTTACCGCGAAGCGGAAGTGTGTGGAGTCGTCACGTTTGCTTGATTGAGTCTAACCACTTATCATGCTACGCCATACTCAATTTTGCCACTAAATTTGAATAAATGATTTCTCTTTTTAACCACCTAAGAGATAATTCAACCTAATTTGAATATTTGTATTTGAACCTGCAACAAGGACAGCGGCATCGTTGAACCTCGGTGGGCTTGTAAGGATGACTGGATTTTCAGAAAACCCAAATCCTTCCAATGGAATTCCTAAACCATTACGATTTGCTGTGTTGTCACGGTTGACATCATGGAGAACAGCAACAGCATAACTACCTGGGCGCAAATTCTGAAAAGTAACGGATAATGTCTTTGCAGTAATTGCTACACATCGATTTTCTACAGCCTTAGTAGCGTTATCCGGAAAGCCTGTACTACTCGCAAATAAACTTAAGCAAACCTGCCCCTTTTGGTTTCTCAGTCCCTCAATCTCAACAGTCAATTGACTATTTTGTTTGATGACGGCAAAGGATGGAAGTCCTATGTTTCCAAGCCCTAAGAAGACTAAAGCGCTCACTAGACACTTTTTTAAACTTATTTCTTTTGAGTTGTCTAAGGGATGCCAGCTATTTGATTTATTCATGGTTGATCTGCTCCTAATAATATTTTGCAAATTGAACTGTCTAACGCTCAGTAGGTAAAAAATCAAAAAAATTACCTATTTTCAATTCCTTCTAACAAAATACAAATTATTTCATTAACCATATCCTCCCGGCTAGCAGACTCTGGCGAGTGAACTAGAGGAATACTTTCTAATACTGAGAGTACAAAACCAACCAGAAGCTTGGGTTGAACATCGCGAATTTGATGTTTTGCTTGAGCAGTCATAAAGGCTTGCCCAACTGGTTCAAAGATGCCCTGAAGAACTGCTTGTTTAAGACGTACCTTAGCTGCATCACTAAGAGAAGGCATATCTGCCTGCATCATGCTATGAAAATTAATGGATGGTTGAGAGAGAAACCAATCAGCAACTGCCTGCAATTGTGATTGCAACCCATCACCCGCTTGTTCTATAGCGTTTTGTAACCCAACGCGATGACGCTCAAACATCCGCTCCCTGACAGAAACGAATAGTTCCTCTTTGCTTGGGAAATGATAGTACAGTGATGCTTGACGCATTCCCACGGCTTTTGCGATATCACGCATTGTTACCGCAGTATAGCCCCGCTCTCGA
Organism: Scytonema sp. PMC 1070.18; assembly: GCA_035967975.1. Lineage (GTDB taxonomy): Bacteria > Cyanobacteriota > Cyanobacteriia > Cyanobacteriales > Nostocaceae > Scytonema. The sequence continues at coordinate 7,803 of JAWQFQ010000291.1, read as the reverse complement.
AACAGCGATTCCACCACATCAAGAATGCGATCGCGTCCATCCATTTACTTGCCTATCTAACGTTTGGTAGATATTAACTTAATGTAAAATTTAACAAAACTGAGGCACTGTGTCAATATCAGAAATGGAAAAAACCTAGTTCATGACCTAATACGCCTAAGCTTCAAGAGCAAGTTTGCTCGTTCATTCTGGTTTCAGTAACTTACAATGGCAGCTATGAGAGCAAAAATCGAAAATGAAGTGCTTTTCCTGCACCACGAAGATGTACCGCCCTATAAGAAAGGCGGTTCTGTGGTTAGAAACAGTTATTTCTGGGCGTTGCGTTCGATTGCTGGTAAGGCTGGGCGTTATGGTGATTGGGAATACGAGCCTGAAGTTTGGTTTGCATTAGCGCGAATGCTACTGTCATTTGCTGAATCTGGTTATTTAGGTTTTAGCGAGACTGTCTTAGAGTTCCCCCTGTCTCAAGGAGAAATTCCTGATGTGCTTAGACCTGTTTCAACTTGGGAGTAGATTAGCAACGGATTGTTGCGATCGCAATAACATTTTTTAGCTATGTAGAGCAAGTCGAGCCACCATTTCAGCCCGTGACGAAACATTTAGTTTGCGAAAAATTCGCTTCAAAGCTTGTTTTACTGAATTTTCTGTAATCCATAGAACTGCCCCAATCTCCGCATTTGTAAGTCCCTGTGCAACCAGTTCTGCAATTTGTGCTTCCCGTGGCGTGAGGCGATCGCAATTTAGCCCAAAAACTGACTTTGAGCGCAGCGCCGCTAGTCGTGTGGAAAAATGTAGGCACAGCGCATTTAAATCTGCCACATTGTCTGCATTGAAAGCGGGATCATTCCGGTGGCGCGTAAAGGCAATACTACCTACAAGCTGACCGTTACTGACAAGCGGTCCCACCATGACGTGTCCGTGATCCATACGAGGGCAAATCATCTGCCAAACTCCAGGAGGCAAAATCACTTCATCATGTACAGCAGCATGGCGTTGAAACAGGTAGCGCAAAACGGGATTATGGTCTAACGATAGAGCTCGTTTGAGCATATCTGGGCTTTTTTCATCAATAACAGGAAGCTGGTCTAAAAAACTCAGTTTCCAACGTTTAGCCGCAAAATACTCGCCCATTTTTGCCATCATCGACTGTTTCAAATATTCTTCGTCCTGTGCTTGAGCGATCGCTTGAAATAAAGTTTGCAAAGGAGTTTCCACGCTGTTCGCCATTCTAAGTGAAGTACCGTTACTACAGCCAAGTGTACTCGATCGAGGTCTGTACGGAGAAGAACGGTCAACTTTAATCTAGCTTTAGCGTTTTCGGAGAAACTTATGGGTCATTACGCTCATCCTGAAGTTCTTATTGATACACAATGGCTTGCAAATCATCTTCATGATTCCAATATCCGTGTGGTAGAAGTTGATACAAGTCCAGAGCCATACAAAGATGCTCATATTCCTGGTGCCGTTTTCTGGAATATCTTTACTGACTTGCTCCTACCAGATCTGCGGATAAACCTTGACGCAAGCGCTATGGAAAAACTGCTTTCACGCTCTGGTATTACCAATGAGACAACTGTTGTTGCATATGGCAGCTACCCTGGAACAGGAGCCTGGATTTTCTGGCTATTAAAATTGTTTGGGCATCAAGATATACGAGTTCTCAACGGCGGACATCAGAAGTGGATGTTAGAAGGTCGTTCAGTGACAGCAGAATTATCGAATTTCTCACCAACTCAATACCACGCCAAGCCACTTGATGCGAGTTTGCGGGTACTGCATGAGGAGGTTCAAGCATCCATCAATCGTTGCGATCGCGTAGTCCTGGATGTTCGTACTATTCAAGAATACCGAGGCGAACACTTCATGATTAAGCCGCCAGAAGAGACGGAACGAGCAGGACACATTCCAGGCTCTGTTCATATTGAACATACACTCATGCTGAACGAGGATGGCACTTTCAAATCATTTGACGAATTACAAACCCTTTACAGTAGCAAGGGGATTACCTCAGATAAGGAAGTGTTTCCCTACTGTGCAATTGGTGGGCGCTCAGCCTACACCTGGTTTGTCTTGAAGTATTTGCTGGGTTATCCAAAGGTTCGCAATTATGATGGTTCTTGGAATGAGTGGAGTCGCTTACCAATGGCTTCTTTGTTGTGATGATGAACTGCTCAAACCGATTCAAACACCATCTCAGGTATGAGCAACGGACCATCATCTGAAGTGACGGCTTTACCAATACCCAGAAATAGTCCATCTTCGCGATACACCCGTAGTATTCCCGAACTGGCGGGAGTTGCAGACACGCGTTGACCCTGACACCATTTCAGTGCAGCTGCTGTAGGTAAGGTGATGGATACCAGATGCTGCAAAGCACTGTCAGGGGGAAGAGGTTGAAAAGCTCCAGCTTGCAGTTGTGCTTCCAAGTCTGTTAGAGCTAGGCTATTGGCTAAATGAAATCCACTGCTTTCCGTTCGTATTAAAGCGGCGAGAGTTCCACCAGTTTCCAAGGCTGTACCTAAATCACGGGCTATTGACCGAATGTATGTACCCGCACCACAGGCGATCGCGACATCTAATTCTGGAAACTCCCCTTCTCGCCAATCTACACATTCAAGCTGAAAAATTTCCACAGTCCGCACCGGGACTTCCACCGTTTCCCCTTGACGTGCTAAATCGTACAGACGTTTTCCTTGAACTTGAATGGCGCTGTACATAGGTGGAACTTGTTCAATTTTACCCACAAATTGTTGTAGCGCCATTTTTACTACTTCTGGACTTAAACCCGTACAAGGTTGCGAGGTAATAATGTCACCCTGCAAATCATCAGTTGTTGTCCGCACACCCAAGCGAATGGTAGCTTTGTAAACTTTTTCGCCAGGAAGATATTGCAATAGACGAGTGGCTTTACCAATGGCGATGGGTAGCACTCCAGTTGCAGCTGGATCTAAAGTTCCTGCGTGTCCAATCCGCTTGATATGCAAAAGTTTTCTTGTCTTCGCCACGCAATCGTGGGAAGTCCAGCCATATGCTTTGTTGATATTGAGGAAACCTTGCATTTAAATTATGAATTATGAATTATGAATTATGAAATTATAAATTATGGATTGTTCAAGAGATTCATAATTTATGTAGAAGTTTTAAGTCAAGGAGGATATTTTCTGTTATTTCCCTTTAATTCTCTCCATTCACATTAAAATTGCCACAATTCCCAATTCATAATTCATAATTCATAATTCATAATTCATCAGGGATTGGATGAGGCTTAAGCCAGTAGATTGATTGGTGGAAATGGTCTTAGCGTAAGCAGCGTTGAGGTAGGCGGCGTATTTTGAGTTTCCGACAACATAAGTCTCAAAGAAAGGTAAACTCAAAATACTTATATAACGACGCACTTGATAGGGGTCATCTCCCACAACTTCAGAAGGTAATGCAAGTTGCTGTTCGCTACCCTTACCTTCACCAATAGCAGAAAAGTGGGTCGCACCCGTTATCACAGCTAGATACTTTTGTGAACTCTCAATCCAGGAAAAAGGTTGTATTTGTTCGTATAGCGCTGGTGCAATGGTATCGTTGCTGCTAGCAACAATCATGACTGGAGTTTGAATTTGGCTTAAACCTGCTTCGCCAAAGATGCTGCTGGTGACTGGGTTAACTGCGATCGCAGCTTTGACTCTTTCATCCCGAAAATCATACTTTTGGAGGTTGGCTTTATCCAATTTCACTGTTTGACATTGAAGCAGTAATGATAAATTCCAGGTATCTTGCAGTGCTTTTTGTTGACAATCTTTTGTAAGTTGCTCCCAGTTAACTCGCGCACCTGCTAAAGCTAAAACTGTATAACCACCAAAAGATTGACCAAAAGCTCCAACTTGTTGCAAATTGAGTTTCCCTTGAAACAGAGGATCGGACTTGTTGCGTTCTTCTAGCTGGTCTAAGATGTACTTTATATCCAATGGTCGGTTTTTCAGTTCATCAGGTGGTGCAACTTGACTGGTACTTCCATTGAGAAGCGATCGCAGTTGTTTGGTATCGCTACCTGGATGATTGGGAACAACAACGGCGAACCCGTAGGAAGCTAGATGAGTTGCTAAATAGTTAAAGTTACTGCTATCTGAACCCAAACCGTGAGAAATCACAATCACAGGTGCGCGACCTTGAATGTTAGGAAGGTAAACATCAGTGAATAAAATTCTCTTACGTGCTGAATCCAACAACTTCAGCGTTTGCTTTCGCGATGTATACTGTCCTTTACGCTTGAAATCTTGTCGTTGGGAAAGGTTTCGTGGAAAACCGATAGTAGCAGCTTCTACATTTGATTTTTTATTGACCAAGGCGATCGCTCGGTTAGTTTTATTAACCAATTTTTCCAGCTCCCCAGCCATACCCATGCTACGCTCTAAGTCAATATATATACTGTTGCTAGGGTATTTACGCAATATACCCAGTAATGTCAAACCACCCGGTTGGGTAGCGGCTAAAATTAGTGCTGACCGTAAGGCGTACAGCCCTGCTTTTGGGTCTCGAGATTCGGTTTTAATCACTTCACCCAACCGCCGCAGTAGAAATTCTCCTTGTGGAGTGTAGAGAAATTGTGACACGGCGACTGGACTAATTTTTATGGGACTGAGTAAAGCTTTTCTTAGCTGCTGAAGCTGTTCTTTTTTCAAATACTGCGTATAAACCGCCAAATCATCATCAATGACACCTTTTTTTGCGTACTCTTCCAATGCATTGACGGATATAGAACGCTCAAAAGCTGAATATGACCCATAAACACGTTCGGCTGCAAAAGCAGGTTTACCCAACCCAAGTATTGGGAGCACGACAGAGAAAACCAGCGATAACGAACTTTTTCTTAGGGCGCTGGTTCGGATACCAAGCAGGCTGTTCATCGTTTCACTGTGCTTTAGAGGTGGTATTTAACAGTTAACAGTTATAGGAATCCCGTTTGATTTCTGAACTGATTTGTGTAGGCAGGCAATAGGCAATAGGCAATAGGCAATAGGCAATAGGCAAGAAGATTCTAGAAAATTCAGGTATACTGAGTTTTGTTCAAAAATCAAATAGGAGTCCTATATCAGTTATCAGTTATTACTTACTTTCACCCTTAAAGTTGAAATTCCGCATCAATTAGCGATTTGCTTTGCTTTGGTAACGGCTTCCATTTCCTTGGTAACTGTTGTGCGATCAAATGAGACGTTTGCTGTGATAGTACTAGAGCGCCGTTACAGAAATCCTAAAAACCCGGTTTCTTCGCGAACGGTAAACGGAAAATCAGTCTTTTCCACGAAAGCAACCGGGTTTTTTAGCCCAACAAGTCAATACTGTACCGACGCTCTAGCACCCAAAAATTTATATTTTGCCTCTAAATAAGAAATATCCGAAGGTAAAAATAACATACTTTTCTATAAAAAATACAACTGTAGGAGAGTTATTAATAGAATTTATTAATCCCTAATTACAATACGATTAACTTTTTATTAATGGTTTTTCCCTAGGGCAATAATCATTGAACCTGCTACAACTACAACGGCTCCTAAGACTCCTTGGATAGAAAGATGTTCTGAGGAAATCAAATTTGGTGATATTACTGATACAACCCAAACGGACATTAAAGTTACAATCGGAGCTAAAGCCAGTACTGCACTTACACGCGATGCTTCCCAGTGTTCTAAAGATTCAGCAAAAGCACCATAAGCAATCAGAGTATTTAAAGCACAGAAAAGCAGAACAAGAAACTGCCCAAAACTCAATGTAAAAATTGTTTTTGGAGCAGCAAAAGGAGTGAATAATAAAGCACATCCTCCATAAATCAGTAACATGATATTTGCAGAAGATAAAGATTGTAGCAATTGCTTTTGTGCCAAAGCATAAACAGACCATGCTGCTGCGCCTACAACAACTAAAACACTACCCAAAAGGTATTTTCCCTGAGATGTAATTAAATTCTTTAATTGTTCATTAAAAAATAAAGTCAATCCGATAGTGAGAATACTGACGCCAATCCACTGAGGTAACTTGTAACGTTCTTTAAAAAGAATTAAACCTCCAAGACCCATAAGTAGCGGAGCTAGCTGAATAATGACTTCAGCATTAGCAGGTGAGGTTAGGGCTAAACCTTGCAAAAAAAGAATGTAATTAGCAGCTAAGAAGATTGTAGCGATGAGCAATAACTTCCAGGACGTAGAACGTAGTTTTTCTAACGTCGGTAATTTCCCCTGCCACCCCAAATAAATACCTAATAATGTAAAAGATAGCAAAAAACGAAACCAGGTGACGGTGTAAACGTCTAGCTTCTGTAAAGTAACCGCCAAGGCAATAGGTAGAATTCCCCATAGAAAGACGGTCAATAATGATAATCCCAGTCCCAAACGCCAGCGCCCGGAAGTTGTATGCATTCTCGTCCTAGTGATTAGTTATTAGTAAAGATAGGGTGTAGGGGGGTTGGTGTTCATCCGGACATGATATCACGGGCGAGGACGCCCGTACCACAAGAGGGAGAATTTGTTTCTTGAAAGTCCCTCAGCATGCATTTCAGAAACCCGGTATCTTAAAGATACCGGGTTTCTTTTGTCGCCCATTATGGGTTTCTTTTGTCGCCCATTATGGGTTTCTTTTGTCGCCTATTACGAGTTTCTTTTGTCGCCCAATACTACCGATTAGAAAGAAAATTCTCGAAATCCTTTGTCCGTTGTTCTGTCAGTCGCTGAAGACATCCATTGCGAAAGATTTCATAACCCGTACCGCCACGAGAAGCATAAGTTTCAAAATTGCAGTTGTTATCGCGGAATTGAATCCACGCTTTCTGTGCGGAAATGAGCGATCGCCTCTGTTCGCTATTTAAAGTAGGGATAATTTTTTGATAAGTCTGATTTAACTTTTTGTCAGCTGCTTGATAGGACAGTTGAGAACAATATTTAAGTTCTGGCGTTGTAACGGCTTTGTTACAATTCACTTTTTGAGCAAGAGTCTCTGCTAAAACGACTGGTGTTTGATTTACTAAGACTGAAAACAGTGGCGTTGCTATCAGTATAAATGCTACAGACACTTTTTTAAACATAAATTCTCCTGAGATATCAAAATCTATCTTAAGGCAGGAGACAAGATTTGCCATGCATAAAAATTCGGATGAACAACCATTCGCCCCTACACCTCCACATTTCTCAAAAGCACAAAAGGAAACTCACTTTTTATATTCCACCGCCCCCCTTCGTGAACTAACAAGGTTAAACACGAAGCAGTAAACTCAAAATGCAATTCCCGGTGTTTAAACTCTGCCCAAGCTGCTTTAAAATTCTCTTTGGTTAAGTCTTTAAACGCAACAGTCATATGGGGAGCAAAGGGACGGGTTTTCCCAACTTTGTCAACAATACCTAAATGATTTTCCAAATACACCATCAGGTCAGTTTGGACAGACAGAAGTTCTGGGTTTCTAACCACATCAATATATATAACGCGAGGGGGAAAAGCATTGTAACCATTGAGAGTGATGGGTATTAATTCGCGTCCCGTAGCAAAATCCTTCAAATGTTCTTCTAACAAAGGTAAGTTTTTATCCTCCCATTGAAAGGGGGGTTGAAGAGTAATATGGGGCGGCGATTTTTGAGCATGACGACTCGCATAATTATCCGCAAAGTACTGCTTGACTTGGTTAGCATAGTCCTGTAAGTCCTGTGGTGGTAGAAGGGCGATGAAGTAGAGTTTCATGAAAGAGGGAGGGAGTGAGGGAGGGAGTGAGGGAGGGAGCTCACAAGGGTAGGTTTTTTACTCTTGGGTGTTGGCAAGACTTGGAGGACAAGG
>JAWQFQ010000290.1:0-10412 GCA_035967975.1 Scytonema sp. PMC 1070.18 | reverse complement strand
AGCTTTGCCTAAAATATCCTGTGTTTGGTGAGTTGATTTATCCTGAATATTAACTTGAACAGAACCATGTCGTTTCAAATTTCCGTGACGATCAACAATTGACCAGTCAATACTACTAGGATTAAAGTCTATTCCTAAAACACCATTTGCAGTAGAAGTAGTAATAGTACCAACAGGCTGGTCAATGATTACATTAACATACCAGATTCCATGACGCTTAACTAACTCGTAGGTAACTGGTTGCTTTGTTCCAGTTCTATAATACTGTTTTCCGTCTCGAGGCTTACCATCTGGATATTGAGTTGGTATGAGTGCATCCTCTAACCATTCTTTGCCATAGGTAAAACTGATATTGTGTAATGTGACTGTTTGACCATATTTATCCACCAAGCATGGTGGGACTGTAATAATTAACGTCTGAGTGCTCGGATTAAATTTACAAAGTTGATTGCCTGATTTAAAAAGTTTTGCGCCTTCATAATAAATGCGGTGACTTCTAGCATTGTGCCAATCTTCTAACCATGCTTCATGATTGGCATAACCATTTATTTTTAAACGGTTCTGCTTGTCAAATAATCTGCTGCTGCCAAAGGTTACACTAAATCTACCACTCTGGCGTTGTTGCTTAAGAGTCCTAATTTTAGCTTGAAGTGATTGAATTTTATTAGATTTATAATGAAGCTTTTTTTTAAGCCTCTTAATTTCTGATTTCTTATTTTGTGCTTCAGCTAGGGCTAATTGCTTTTCTAGTTTTCTAATTGTTTTGTTAACCGCTTTTATTGATTCGTAGCGCTGGTCTATGTATATCTCTACTAATTCTACTTGCGAAGTATAAGTAGCTTCTGCTTTACTGTAAGCATTTCTTGCCTCTGTTGATGACAACCCATAACGGAATTCTAATTGCTTATAAATCTCGCTTTCTAGTTGCCGCTTCGTTTTGTTGGTATTTGCGCCTATGTGATTGCGAATCGAAAACCCTGTGCGGATAGCAGAACCAAAAATAGCTGCATATTCATTCAGAAAATCAATCGTTATCAGATTATTTTCTGTTCTCACTGACGTTTGCAATGCTACTTTTGGCATTCCCTTACCTTCGTCATTACTTTAACATTTACAGTAGTATAAATAACTATTAATAAGTTTGTCAACTAGATTCTTCAGCTTCAATTCGCTTTTTTATTTCAGTTTTGTACTTCCCTTTGCTATCAAGCCTTGAACTGAAGCAATGAATAATTGCGCTCATGGTCAACACTAATTCTTGTTGTGGGGATAGTGTTAGTTGATTGACAACAGTAATGCTACATCCATATACAGTCCTCCGCGTTTGTCCATTCTCTTTTCTGCACAAGTTTAACCGATATTGGAGAACTTTAGACAAGAAAAAACTTATCTAGTGCAGCGTGGCTAAAATAACTATCCAGTTAAAAGAGCGCACAAAGCTTATCAAAGAAGCTTTCTTTCCTTTTGCCCTCTGCCCTCGTACTTCTGACGAATTGCACTAGTTATATCCGATCGCCATGCCTTCACGGGAACAAAGCAACTGCATCAGAATCAATGAAGAGTACCTTCCCATCTCCTAACTAATGTTGCAGCATCAGGATGAGGAAAATATTTCTCAAAAATGCGGAAATAAAGTAACTCTTCGGTGGTGCTCACTGGATATCCTTGAGCGCTAGCTTCCTCCATCTCTGTATGTGAGATCGTTGTGTTGGCATATTTCTCCAACACCCGTGAGGAAGCACATCCTTGAGCGAACTCCATCTTATCACGCCAAACTATTTCTTTTGGCAATTTTTCTTCAAAAGCCTTACGCAGTAACCACTTCTCTATACCAAATGGTTGATGTAACTTCAAGGCTGGATCGATGCTCAAGACCAATTCGACAAAATCTATATCTAGAAACGGTACACGCGCTTCTAGTCCATGAGCCATCGACATCCTGTCTACTCGTTGTAAGTTAAGATTGTGTAATCCTTTGAGAATTGACACAGTCTCTTGATGCAAATTTATTGGGTCATCATAATCTCTAAAGTAAGTATAACCAGCGAATAATTCATCAGCTCCCTCTCCAGACAGAACAACTTTAACATACTGACTGGCTAACCTAGAAACCATGTAGCAAGGAATAGCAGAGCGAATTAAAGCTGGGTCGAAAGATTCTAGAAAATAAATGACATCAGGAAGAAGAATTTGCATTTCCTCCTCTGTGTAAATGTATTCATGGTGAATCGTTCCCAAATATTCTGCTACTATACGAGCAGCTTCCAGGTCTGGAGAGTTACGAAGTCCAACAGAGAAACTATGCAACTCGGGTAAATTTTCCCGCATCAGCGCTGCAATGATACTTGAATCTAATCCACCACTGAGAAATACACCTATGGGCACATCAGCCAACAATCTTTTTTGCACGCTTTTTGACAAAGTTAGCCTGATTTTTTCCAGAATACTATCTACATCCTTGATAAAAAACTGCTGATGTGGAAGTTCGTAATAAGGTACGAATCCTTCTGTTGAAGAGTAATAGTGACCGTTGGGAAACTCTCTGATTTGGTCGGTATGTTCTACCAGCGCTTTGATTTCTGATGAGAAAAATAAAGTGTCCTCAGTGCTTCCATAGTAAAGAGGTTTAATTCCTATTGGGTCACGGGCTGCGAAAAATTCTTTACAATCACTTAGAAGAAAACTAAACATCCCATCAAGGCTACCAATCATTTGAGAACCACGATTTTGGTAGAGTGGTAGCAGAATTTCGCTATCTACGCGTGTTTGGAAGTTATAGCGATCGCCTAAGCGCTGACGTAATTCCCTAAAGTTATAAATTTCTCCATTACAAACACCGTAAAGTTTTCCTGAGGAAGCCGACAGAGGTTGATGTCCTCCTTCTACATCCACAATAGCTAGGCGCTGATGTCCCAACACAAAGTTATCCTCATAAATAACCCCTGTGTCATCAGGTCCCCGATGAGCTAAGGTAGATAGAATTTCTCGGAAATCATAACGTTTTGATATACCAAGACCAAAAATTCCAACAATTCCACACATAATTCAGTTCGTTTGTGGAGACAAAGTCTATATATATCATTGGAAGTGATATTTGCAAACCTCAACACTGATATTATTCGTAATTTTGTATTTTTATGCAAAACCTACACAGGGCTTGCCCCTACACCCACTTACCCCAACAGTGAAGATTTTCTGCGAACATAGTAGTAGAAGATTTTTATGAAAACTAGATGACAAACAAATCTTTCGACCGACTTTTCACCCAAATCAGTGTAGAGGAATTAGGACAACGTCTGGCTTCAGGAGAGACGGATCTTCAACTCGTGGACGTGCGTGAACCACAAGAAGTAGCTTATGCACAAATTGTAGGTTTTGTCAACTTGCCGTTGAGTGAATTTGCTAATTGGGCACATCAAATTCAAACCCGCTTTGACCCTAAGACTGAAACCCTTGTACTTTGTCATCACGGTATCCGTTCTGCTCAAATGTGCCAGTGGTTGGTCACTCAGGGCTTTACAAATGTTAAGAATATAACGGGTGGCATTGACGCCTACTCTGTGTTGGTTGACCCTTCGATTCCTCAGTATTAATTTTAGAAGAGGTTATGGTAACCAATATGACCAGTAGAACTGACATTTGCAACGGGCTTCTGCTATCCTAAATAAAGCACAGAGTAGACTTTAAGGGTATTGTGTACTAACTTTTGCATCTCGGCTTGAGAAAATTAGTAACTTGAAATACAGCACTTTGAAAACGCTTATGCAATGATTCATAACATAAGTGTGTAGGAGTCTCTGTACTTCACTTGGGAAGCTTTCTTAAAATATCTATTATGTAACGATATACACAAATACCGAAAGCAACAGCAACAGTACTTAATTTTATTGATACTTAGCTTTTGTAGAAGTCAATAATTTGATATCTTGCTTTACTATTATTAATCCTTTTTGGAGTTATCTCCATCAATTTTTTCAAAGATTCCTTAAAATTCGGCTCAAGTAAAACAACCCCCTATGCAAGTCCAGCTAACCAATCGTCAACAACACATTCTTTGGGCAACAGTACGTCACTATATTGCCACAGCTGAGCCCGTTGGCTCTAAAGCGCTGGTAGAGGAATATAACCTTGGTGTTAGCTCAGCAACAATTCGTAATGTTATGGGTATTTTAGAAAAAGCCGGGTTCCTTTACCAACCGCATACTTCCGCCGGACGCGTACCTTCCGACTCTGGTTATCGCATCTATGTTGACCAGCTGATTACACCTTCTGACACTTTTGCTAAAGAGGTAGAACTGGCTCTTCAACAACGTCTCAAGTGGGAAGAATGGAGCTTGGAAGCGTTACTCCAAGGAGCTGCTCAAATATTGGCAACTTTAAGTGGTTGTATTACCTTGATTACCATGCCACAGACTAACACAGCTGTGGTACGACATCTACAGCTGGTGCAGATTGAATCTGGAAAGATTATGCTGATTGTGGTAACAGATGGATATGAAACCCATTCTGCATTGATGGATTTACCGCCAGCTAAGGATGATTCACAATCTGAGTCAGAAGTCATCGACCGTAAGTTACAAATTGTGTCTAACTTTTTGAATAGCCATCTACGAGGTCACAATCTGTCGGAATTGGCTAACCTTGATTGGAGTGAGTTAGACCGGGAGTTTCAAAGCTATAGCGAATTTTTAAAAACATCTTTAGCGGAATTAAGTCGCCGCACTTTCAAACCATCTGCTACACAAATTATGGTTCGGGGTGTTGCAGAAGTTTTACGTCAACCAGAATTTTCGCAACTACAGCAGGTGCAAACTCTTATCCACCTACTGGAAGAAGAACAAGACCAACTGTGGCAATTAATATTTGAACAATCAGAGGCGGAGGAAGTGGTTAAACCACGAGTCACTGTTCGGATAGGCTCGGAAAACCCTCTAGAACCCATACGCACTTGCTCGTTGATTTCTTCCACATATCGCCGAGGCTCGGTACCATTAGGTAGCGTAGGGGTTTTGGGACCAACACGTCTAGATTATGAAAGTGCGATCGCAGTGGTAGCTGCTGCTGCTGATTACCTCTCAGAGGCGTTCAATTATATGAATTCCTAGGAATAGCTCTGGTTGCGATCGGCGAGTACAAGCCCGGAAAGCGGTACCATATTCATAGCGTGATGAACAGCACAGCTAAAAATTGGTGATAACCAGCTGGAATCATGGTAAGAAAAATTGCCTTCGGGGTAGTATGGCTAAGTTTTGTTTTCTATGCTTTTTTCTTTGCCCCTCCCAATCAACCTGATACCTTCAAGTTGATTACAGATCTTTCTACTGGTCAATGGCAAGATATTAACCCCCTGATTGTAGCGCTCTTTAATATTATGGGCGTTTGGCCTCTAATCTATAGTGCCGTCATATTTATTGATGGTCGAGGACAAAAAACTCCTGCTTGGGTGTTTGCTGGGGCGTCTTTTGGTGTTGGGGCTTTTGCTTTATTACCTTATTTAGCAACACGAAAACCAAATCCAACGTTTGTCGGTAGAAAGAATATTTTTCTGGGGCTACTCGATTCTCGCCTAACTGGTATTGCTCTAGCCATAGGTACTGCTATCTTAGTTGCTTATGGTATAGGGGAAGGAAATTGGGGAGATTTCGTGCAGCAATGGCAAACAAGTCGATTTATCAATGTTATGAGCTTAGATTTCTGCCTACTGTGTTTATTATTTCCCGCTTTGTTGGGAGATGATATGGCAAGGCGGGAGATGAACAACCCTCAGTTGTTTTGGTTAATAACATTGATACCGCTATTAGGTCCAGTGATGTACTTATGCATACGTCCGCCTCTACCAAGTTCTTTTCAAGAACAGAGTGTAGGAGTCAGTTAATTCGTAATTGCTAATTCGTAATTCGTAGTTGAGTTTAACACATTGCGAATTACGAGTTACTTAATAAAGTTAAATTTCCCCTACACCCTACACCTTACACCCTACACCCTTATTCCTATAAACTTTCGGTAATTGCCACCAAGCAAGATGAGGGTATTCATGGTGCTCTTTATGATATCCAAAATGATAGCATGTGAGGAATGACCACCAAACTGGACGTGAGATAGTTTGGGCACGATGAGGTTCATGATAGCCGTTTTCTGGCTCTTGGTGAGGGAGGAATGTACCAAAATAGAACAATTGTACTGAACTAAAAATTGCGGGTAATGCCCAAAAGCAAGTGAGGTTTCCTCTTGGTATATGGAGGATAAAATGGGAAGCGTTATAAATAATTGTTACGGCAATAATTTGTCCCCAGCTCCAATAATTTTTCATGAAATGAAAATACCAGGCTAAGAAATTTTTATGCTGACCGTCGTGAAAGTCAGGGTCGATTTCAGTAGCGGGATAGTGATGATGTTGCCAATGCTTTTTGATTAAATGGTTATAAGATAAACAACCATAAAGTACAAGACATATTATTCCAAAAAAATGATTAATTTTGCTATTTCCAGGAAACACCACCCCATGCATGGCATCATGGGAAGTAATAAATAATCCCGTGTAGAGAAAAGTTTGCCAGAGTATAGCAAGCACCATAGTAAAAGTATTAAATACAGAGATATCTACTAGGAGTAGTACAATCAAGCTAGTTGTCCATACAGTAATAATGGCAATGGCACTCAAGATTCCCGTCACAGATGTTTTGGTCGGTTTTATCTGTGGACTAAGGGGTTTTTCTAATTGTTCGATCAAGGCTCTACTCCATATTTGGGTAAAAATGCACAAAAACAAGTCCATGACAAAACACACCAACTACTCAACAGAAAAAACCTGTTAGCAATTAGCTTTGTGCGCTGGGCTATACCAACACTTCTAATTGTGTAGAATTATTAATATACTTTAATAATTACACAGATTCCTGCTGTACTGAAAAGTTTTTTCTCCAAAAGACAGCTGGTGCGAGCGTATATGGGAAAATTATTTCGTAGGGAGGTTAAGGAATAAGGTTGAGTAGGTCACGCAGTACGCTATGACCTTTGAAGTCCCAAATTATGTAAGCGACAAAGCCAATCATTGCCAAACGACCTTGCCACAGTTCGGATTGAGGGGTAAATCCAAATTTGACCGCGTTGCGATCGCTACCGTTATATGATTTTTCCGTGCTATCCGTAGGATAAAGTCCCATTGTTAAATTTCCTTAAGTATTGCGATTACGTTTTTCATAGTAGCGATCCACTTTATCAGCGCTATCCGTCTGCAGTGGAAGAGCCTTGCCTCATCTAAAGAATGAGGTTTTTAGGATTTTATGTAAAATTTTGTATCACAAAAGGTTAATAACTTCTTTAAGAGACTACCCAGTAGAGGATTTTGCGTTGAGATAAGTAGTGATAATGTATACCAAGCTCAAGCGAATTTGAGGTGAGATAGCCAATGCTGGTACTACCCACCTCAAAAAAAATATTACCTATATATGAAGAATCCCAAGACTGAGCTATGGGTTCGCTGAATGCGACGAATTGAGCGAACCCATAGGATTAATTTATCTTTCTGGAATATCTTGGTATGCAGGGGTTTCCCCAGCACACCTGAATAGAAGGTATATCTTTAAAAACACTACTACGAGCGCCAATCACGGCATTAGATCCAATTGTCACTCCTGCTCCAATAAAGCAATCTGCTGCAATCCATACTCCATTACCAATGGTGATACTTGCTGTTTTCAACCCAAAGCTTGGATCTTGAATATCATGGGTTCCAGTACACAGGTAACTTTTCTGAGAAATGACGCAGTGCTCTCCTATGTAAATGTGCTCAAGACTATATAAAATTACATCATCTCCAATCCAACTGTAGTCGCCAATCGTTATTTTCCAAGGGTAAGTAAAACGAGCTGTTGGTCGAATTAAGACTCCTTTACCAATACGAGCCCCAAACAGCCGCAGTAGGGTACAGCGCAATTCGTTAAATGGATGTGGCGAAAGGGGAAAGGCGATCGCCTGTACAAACCACCACAATAAGATGTACCAACCCGCCCGTCCCCGGTCAAACCACGATTGGTCGTATGTACGTAAATCTACAAAAGGTTTGTCATTAGTCATAAAAATTATGAATTATGAATTATGAGTTATGATGTTTGGGGAGGTATTGAGTGCCTAATTTTTGTACACTATCTCAAATTCTTTTATATACAAATTTTCAGTTAAAGGTTTTCCACAAATTATATAGCAATCCTATTTGAGATATAAACAGCAACAATTTGGAAAGCTTGTAAATCAAAGACCCGACGAATGTACCGTTTGTAATTCATTTAGGATTTCTATAGTACTGAAAAATGTTATACATTTTGAGAATATGGTCAGCCAATTAGGTTTTGAATCCACTTTTTTTATTCATAATTCATAATTCATAATTCATAATTCCAGTGTTGAGTTTACCGCCATATTGACGTAATTCGTGTAGTTTGACTCCAATTTGGTATTCATACTGGCTTAAAAGCCGAGCGTAGATATATCCTGCATTGCCATCCAAAAAACCGCGTTGAATAAAATAAAATAAAACGAAGCGCAAAAATGGTTTAAATGGCAATCTTACCCAGATTTTCTTCAAGAAGCGCTTGCGTTGTACAGCATCACCAAAGAGACTCGCACCGATAGTCCCGGTATCATCTTTATCTGTGAGCAGATTGTGATACACACGTGCTTCCCAGTTGGAATAACGGTTGTGTCGTTCTATCCAGTGGAAGAGGTCGCGGAAATCTTCGTGTATCATATCGTTTTTCAGATATCCAATTTTTCCATCTAAAATAACGTGTTCGTGAACTTCGTTATCACCAGTATTGGGAATGTCTTCTGTGTTAAGGTTTTCGTAACGACCTTTTTTGTGTTTGAATAAACGCAAGTTCCAATCTGGATATTTACCACCGTGACGAATCCATGTACCTAGGAAGTAAACTCGGCGGTTGAGGTAATAACCGTTGTATTCGGGATTCTGAATGGCTTCAGCAATTTCCTCCCACAGTTCGGGAGTAATGCGTTCGTCACAATCAACAATCAGTACCCATTCATTACGGAAAGGTAAATTTTCTAACGACCAGTTTTTCTTTTTAGGCCAGCGTCCATTAAAGTGGAATTGTACAACATTTGCGCCGTAACTCTGAGCAATTTCGACGCTTTTATCGATACTTTGGGAATCCACAACAAAAACTTCATCAGCTCTTTGAACGCTTGTCAGACAGGCTGGCAAATTTGCTTGTTCGTTTTTTGCGGGAATGAGTACAGAAACTGGCAATTTGGAAGTCATAATAATTTCTATTTTTGATTTTTTTTAGGTGTGAATAGAAGACCTTTTATGGCAGCATTTAAATACCCAATTTGACCGTAGGCATAGACAAATTTGTCAAAGCGTTCCGCTGGATCGGAAAAATATTGTAATGTCTTATATAAGCCACGCAAAAATCGTTCGCTACCCCGTTGCAATTGACCTATTCCAGCTTTCCCAGTGGTTTGTTCTCGGTAGCACTCACTTATACCTTGCCACCAACCTCTATTTAGAAACCAAGAGCGGTTGAGACGTTCTGGTGCGACGTTATGAGCCACAAGGGCTTGAGGAATGTAAGCGACTTGCCAACCCCTTGCAAGAGCAAGTTCAGTCATTTGCAACTCTTCATTGGATAATAATTTTGTCCCAATTCGACCAAGATGAGTATCAAAACCCCCTATTTCTTCTAAGAAACTGCGGCGGATGGAGTAATTCAAACCTCTAGGAGTTGCTCCCGGATTGTCAATGTACACCATGCTGTCACCCAAATCGTATGCTCCTAAGTTAGCGGATAATCCAGTTGACAACCAGTGTGGTGGTTGGGCTCCGGGAGACCACAGTAAAGTAACTTTGCCACCAGCGATCGCGAGCTTGGGATTCTCTTGATAAGCCGAGTACAACACTTGCAGCCAGTGCAAGCTAGCCTCTGCATCATCATCAAGATATGCCAGAATATTTGCATTGGCAACTCTAGCGCCCGTGTTACGGGCAACAGATAAACCAATCACAGGTTCAAAAACATACTTTATCCGAGGATTGTGGCTTCTTTGTTCTACAACTTCGCGAGTGCGATCGCTTGACCCATTATCCACAACTACTACTTCAAAATTCCCGTTGAAATCTTGCGTTAAAAGGCTATCTATAGCCGCGCCCAGATAGGTTTCTCGATTGTGAGTACAGATAATGGCAGAGATTTGCGTGTCTAGCATATCAGTTATCAATTATGGGTTATCAGTCATCAGTATTAATAAATTTTTAATTACGAACTACGAACTACGAATTACGAATTATTCGGTCACCCTGCTCTTGAGCTAATCTATACCAAAAATTTCCGACTCACCAACCGAGTTTTTGCGGAAAAGTTAAAGAAGGGGGTGTGGGAGGGAGTGTGGGAGGG
>JAWQFQ010000289.1:0-10488 GCA_035967975.1 Scytonema sp. PMC 1070.18 | reverse complement strand
CTGTTCCCGATTCCGTACTTGTTATTTTAGCATAACAAGTACGGAAGAGCCATAGCTAATTGCTAATTGTGACTCTCTTCGGTGGGTTAATATAAGATTACCTAAATTTCTTTGACTGTTAACCTGGTGTATTGTGCGCTTGGAGGGGTTTTTTTAATAAGTCATCTTAGGCGTGGGAAAGGAGTCATAGGGACCCCGGAAGAGATCCCGAAAATATTAACTTATGCAGGAATAACTTGAACAATGAGTGAACGTCTATCAAGGGATTGAACTTTTCCTACAGAGTTGAGATCTGTGACAATACGGTCTAGTAGTTCTACAGCATGACCGCGATTTTGATGTTCTCTCCCTCTTAAACGAATCACAAACTTGACTGAATCGCCTTTACTTAACCATTGGATCGCTTGATTAATGCGTAGATTATAATCGGCTATACCCACATTGGGACGAAACCGAACTTCTTTAACTGTAGGTCTCGCACTCTGGGTTTGACGTTTCTTCTTTTGATACTGAAGCTTACCATAGTTCAGAATCTTCGCCACTGGACCGTCTTTACTTTCGGAGACTACAACCAGGTCTAGGTCTACGCTTTGGGCTAGCTCTAGAGCCTCACGGGTGTCAGTCAAACCACGATTGTTATTCTCATGATCTATCAATAAGACCTGAGGTGATTTGATTTGCGAGTTAATGAGTTGCTTTTGAATAACGATAATAGTTTCCTCTCAATTTTTCAAGACTTTGCTTTACAAGTAATGCCAGGATAGCATAACACTAACGTGTGAACATAAACCTTAGCACGGCTATGATCTCGTGGGTGTTTCAAGTAATGCAATGTTAATAAGGACAGAGTTGCTGATTCCCTTTGTACCAGGAGGTTACCTATATTGAACCGCCTTGTCCTATCGGACAAGCTCCGCGAACGCGTAGCGTCTCGGCGAGAAGACGCCAAGAGCGCCAAGATTCAATATTGGTAATCTTGTAAGGTGAAGGAATTATACATTACTATTGTACAAAATATTTTTTGAGCTAGCATCACTGAAGTTAAATTTTGCATAGGTCATATTTCACGTTCTCTGTCAATGCGTAAGTTCCATAGTAGTCCACCCATCCTTGTAAAAGGCAAGAAACCCGGTATCTCAAAGATACCGGGTTTCTGGGTTAACGAGTTTTACAAATCAATAAGATGACTATAGTTTGATGAAAAAAGCTGTAGATAGGGTTTTTGCTAGAATGAGTTACATAAATTAACGTTTTGTCTAAAAATGTATTCAGTCTAGCCAAAACTCTATGAAAACGACTCTTAGGTCAGATAGCCTTCAAGTTACCCGTCTATTTTCCAACCTTGAACTGTATGAGAATCAGTTTACCCATCAACCAGGTAGCGTTCTGGGAAGTACAGCATTGGTTGCTGGTACGACAATCGGTGCTGGTATTCTTGCACTACCAGCCGTGACTCTGCCTTCAGGTATTATACCATCTACAATCTTGTTAATTGGGATTTGGTTGTATACCTTAGTATCAGGTCTGTTGATTGCGGAAGCGACTTTGAACACGATGCATCGTTTAGGGCGTCCGAGTGTGGGTCTATTGGCTGTGGTTGAAAATACTCTGGGTCCTGTAGGGGCGCGGATTACTGGAGGTGCGTATCTGTTCTTTCACTATGGTCTGCTTGTAGCATATGTTGCCCAAGGTGGAGATATTTTAGCATCTGCTGTTTCAAAAGCGGCGGGAGTGCAAAACGTTTTACCTGCTTGGATAGGAACGATCTCATTCACTCTCATTTTTGGCAGTATTATGTATCTTGGGAGAGAAAGATTTATTGAAAAATTAAATAGTGCTTTTGTGGCTATTGTTCTGACTTCATTCCTCGGACTACTTGTATTCGGGACAACACAACTCAAACCTGGGTCGTTCTTATTTCAAGATTGGCGTGCGCTTTCTCCAGCTGTCTCGGTGATGTTTGTAGCTCTATTTTACCATAATATTATTCCCACAGTTGTGAGTCAGCTTGAGGGAGATGTTAGAAAGATTCGTCAGACGCTCACAATTGGTTCTGTTATTCCCCTGGTGATGTTTTTATCGTGGAATGCGGTCATTTTGGGTAGTGTCGGTCCGGATTTAATACAAGGTACCATTGACAGAAGTTTAGATCCCTTGCAAATTCTGCGCTCCGGAGGTACTGGAGAATGGTTGGGCGTGCTGGTCTCTATTTTTTCAGAATTTGCGATCGCCACATCATTCATTGGATTTGTTTACGGGTTACTGGATTTCTTTAAAGATATTTCTGCTGTTACACTCAACGAACCATCCAAACGCTTATCGATTTATTCACTTATTCTTTTACCTCCCATGAGTTTATCGTTGCTTAATCCCAACATTTTCTTAACTGCGTTGGATTATACTGGAACATTCAGCATCTCAGTGTTAGGGGGAATTATTCCTGCTTTGGTGAGCTGGAAGCAACGTCAAGAACAAGAACACTCCCGCAGTCTGAGTCAACCTCTGGTTCCCGGCGGGAAGGTCACGCTGATTGTTATGATTGGTCTTGCGTTAGCGGTGCTGTTGGTTGGGAGTTTGAGGGTTTGATGGTTAATGGTTAATTGCTAATGGTTAATGGCTAATGGCTAATGGTTAATGGCTAATGGCTATATCATTTCGACGTCAAAAACTTCTGCAAAACTTTTTGATATGTAGGAGCGTACCTCAGAGCTGGTGATGTCACTTACCCATTGATTTAAACTTCCCACTGGTTTATCAGCAATACCGCAAGGAACTATACGCTCAAACCCTGTTAAATCGGGACATACGTTTAATGCAAAACCGTGTATGGTAATCCAACGACTGACTTTGATACCAATGGCGGCGACTTTACGCCCTTCTAGCCAAACGCCTGTGAATCCAGGGTTGCGTTCTCCTTGTAAACCAAACAGATTTAATGTGCGAATAATCACTTCTTCAAGTTGGCGCAGATACCAATGAAGGTCTTTGCGATAGTGTTGCAAATTTACAATTGGGTATCCAACGAGTTGACCAGGACAATGGTAAGTCACTTCACCTCCTCGCTCAACTCGATGGACCTCGTAGTTGCTTTTTTCGGGGTCGAATTTAAGAAATTCTGAAGTAGCTCCTTGTCCCAAAGTATAAACTGGTGGATGTTCTAGCAATATTAGCACATCATTGAGAGTTGGATCTTTAATCCGTTCGGCTTGGAGTGTCCTCTGCAAGTTCAGCGCTTCTGAGTAAGGCATCATGTCAGAGTTATATAACAAACATTGGCGTCGGTGTGAGGACATACTACGGATTCTCTAAAAAATCAAGTGTTTGTAAGGATAAGATGTATTTCATATCACCAAGGAGGTGCCAACAATTGTCAAGCTATGCAAAGGATTTTAAAGGAAAATCACGGGAATTGGTTTTACAAAATACAAGGTGCTAGTTTTGAATATATAACCTCAATGGTGTTGGGAGGAATTCTCTGCAATAGCCGTCACAATAAGAAAAAAGTCAGGAATGTACTGGTTAATGACGCTGAATCCACAGAATGCATATAATAGAAAAAAATTTGCAGCCACTTGTTTTTTCTTGAAAAATGAGCGACCTCACTGAAGCCAAGCTTAACTTACGATATCTGCAAAAGTATCCTACTGTCTTTAAAAGAATTAGGAGCAAAGCAGAGGTTGATAAGTCAGTTTGCAGCAGTTTTCACTTATTTAAACGATACTCTTAATTCTTTTGCGTCTTTACGTAGGATAAATCAAGATGTGGTTTATTTACCTGAAAATAGCTGTAAACTAAATATACTTTAAGCGGTCAGCTTTCAGCTATCAGCTAAGAGCCAAAAACTTATAGCTCATAGATTCTAGCTGAATCAAAAGCTCAGTTTATTCTCGTGCAAAGTATAATTGCTGAAACTCCGCTTCGGTTAGGTAGGGTAGGCGTCTTACCAGCAAAAAGTGAAATTCCGGTCGCAATTTCTTCTGGCGGCACTGATAGACCTTACCGCAATTCCTTTTCTCCAAACCACATTTGTACAAAACATTGAGCGGGAGAGTTTACATGAAGCTTGTCATCCACGGCAAAAACATAGAAATCACAGATGCAATTAGGGATTACGTGCATCAAAAAATTGAAAAAGCGGTAAATCATTTTCAAAACATCACAAACGAAGTGGATGTCCATCTGAGCGTAGCTCGCAATCCCCGAATTAATCCAAAGCAATCGGCTGAAGTTACGATATATGCTAATGGTAATGTCATCCGTGCTGAGGAAAGTAGCGAGAACTTATACGCCAGCATTGATTTGGTAGCAGATAAAATTGCACGTCAATTGCGAAAATACAAAGAACGACGACACGAAAAGAAAACTCATTCTCAAACAACAATCACTAACGGAGTTAACCAAGAGGTAGTCACCACAGATTTGATAGGCGATCGCACGCCAGAGCTTCCTGAAGAAGTCGTTCGATGCAAGTATTTTGCCATGCCACCAATGACAGTTGCAGAAGCATTAGACCAGCTGCAAATGGTAGGACACGACTTTTATATGTTCCGTAATGCTGAAACAGGCGAAATTAACGTTGTTTACGAACGCAATCACGGCGGTTTTGGTGTA
The DNA here is from genome assembly GCA_035967975.1 of Scytonema sp. PMC 1070.18. Classification (GTDB taxonomy): domain Bacteria; phylum Cyanobacteriota; class Cyanobacteriia; order Cyanobacteriales; family Nostocaceae; genus Scytonema. The sequence continues at coordinate 5,877 of JAWQFQ010000289.1, read as the reverse complement.
ATTCAACCCCGCAATGCCAATGCTCATACCAATGGTAATGGCAAGAACGGTAAAACCGCTCATGCTAATGTGGGTTATCCAGAAAAATCGTACCATAAATAGAAGGGTATAGGGGTGTGGGGGTGTAGGGGTGTAGGTGAATTTCAGAATTCATCTTTCCTGCACCCCAACCCCCTTACCCTCCTGCACCCCTATTTTATTGTCAGTTGCTGTAAGGTTTTCAAAGCTTCCTCAACGTGAGCTTTGAAGTTGAACATAGAATCAAAGACGTATCGTACTATCCCTTGTTGGTCGATCACATAAGTCACACGACCAGGAAACAAACCAAAAGCTGCTGTTGCACCATACTGTTTGCGGACTTGGTCGCCTTTGTCACTCAAAAGGGTAAACGGTAGTTGATACTTGGTGGCGAATTTTTGGTGAGATTCAGGTGAGTCCCCACTCACTCCGATAACTTCTGCCCCAGTATTTTGGAAAACTTCATATTGATCGCGGAAGGCGCAGGATTCAGCCGTGCATCCTGGCGTATCATCCTTAGGATAAAAGTACAACACAACCGACTTTTTCCCACGAAAATCTCGTAAGCTAACAGGTGTACCGTTTTGGGAGGGTAATGTAAAGTCGGGGGCAGTGTCTCCTACTTTAGTTGGCATAGGTTAAAATTCAACATTCAACATTACAAATCTTAAGTCTTTTTTTCATCTTCTGTTCGTAGTTGCGCTTCAGCGCTAAAGGATTTCCAAGAAATAAATTATCCATCTTGTAGCTTGTGGTACGGGCGTCCCCGCCCGTCCTATATTGATAGCCACCTTGCAGTGTTTTTCCTACTTAGCATTTTGGTTACTGTCTTCCGGACGAACAATATACTGATAAGCAGGAGTATTAATAGGCAAAGGTTTTACTCTTCCTTGGGCAACCATTGTTTGATAGATTAGAGCAGCAATCTCAGCACGGTTGATAGGTTGATTGGGATTAAGAACGTTAGGATTTGGATAGTTAACCACAATGTTTGCTTGAGTTGCTCGTGCTACATCATCAATAGCAGATTGGGGAATTTTCTCTGCATCTTGGTAGGTGTTGGTAACTATTGATGATATTGAACCTTGAGGCGCTACTGCACGATTATTTCGTTTTCCCGTTTCAGAAGTTGAAGGTTGAGTTGCTGTATTAGGCTGATTAACTCCAGGGGTTCTGGGAAGTGCAGCTGCTGCATTGGCTTTCGCAACTACCAAAGGCTGCATTAAAGACGTTATTGCAAGTGGAAACATTAAAAACCTTCTTTTTGTTCTTCTTGCTTGTCTAGGAGGTGTTTGTGTAGTTGCTGATGGTGCTGATGGTGCTGTTGCTGACGGTGCTGATGGTGCTGCTGTAGTCGCAATTGGTGCGCCAGGAGCTAAATTTAGACCTTTGTTTAAAGCGACGATCGCATCAACCTTAGAAACTTCTTCTCTTGGACGAAAATAATTGTTACGATAACCTGACATAAATCCTTGTTGATAGGCTGCTTCAATTGGAGGCGCAGCCCAATAGCCCTTAGGAACATCTTTGTAAACAGATCCACTTGCTATCTGTCGGACTGGCGGTTGTTCAAAAGCTTTATTGATGATTGCAGCAAACTCATCCCGATCTAGGTAATTTTTGGGTCTATAGGTACCGTCTGGATACCCAACGATAATATCTCTTACAGCTAAAGCCTGGATAAATGGCTGTGCCCAATAGTTAGATGGAACATCCGGGAAAGCTTTTTGCTCCGGAGTTTGAGCATAGGTTTGTTTAGGTGCATCTGCAATCATTACAAAACACAAAGGTGGTAGAGATACGCCTACTAATAAAAGCAAAAGTAACCTTTGCATCATATATCTCCCCTAATTATATATTTTTTTGTTTATGATAATTATCGATTTATTGACTTGATTTATTTATCCATCTTCCGATATAAAGCCTTGTATCAAAGGGATGATCTAATTATTTAGATAAACTCATCCTGAACACAAGCTTTCCTCAAAGCTTAACCAGAATGATTATTATTTTTCTAACTGAGATTTCGGCTGTTCTGGAAGTATTTGCTGACCTTGAGTTGGTTGCAGTTTTTCTAACAAAGCAGGTGGAGTTGCTTGACGAAAAGCGCCGCAGTAGTACATGGTCATGACTGCTTTAAAAGCCCAATGGTCAGGTGAAACATCGCTAAAAGGAATGGGTAAGGTTTCTGCTTGGTTATTGATACAAGCTTTGAGAATTTGACTGGAGCGCACAGGCGTGGGTGTAGGGGAATCTTGAGCGATCGCGGATGTCTCTAAACTAGTTGTAGTGAGTACCGCAGTAGTTACTAAAATCTTAAAAAATTTCATTTTACAAAGTCTTTGTTAAGCAATACGGAACAATCAAGTTACTGATAGTAGCATAAAAACTTTGATGATATGGCAATTCTATTTAATTTGTAAAAATTGCGAATTCTCAGAAACCCGGTATCTTTAAGATACCGGGTTTCTTACCATTGACGACCAATTATGGCATCCCAATCAAAATCCGTTTATTATATAATTTAATACTCATTGTTGTATCAGTTATTCCACCCATGCAACGATTCAAGACGCTACTCCGGGTTCGCCACTACGAAATGGATGCTCTCGGACACGTTAATAACTCAGTCTACCAAAACTACTTAGAACAAGCTGCGATCGAACATTCAGAATATATTGGCTTAACTTTTGAAAAATATCGGGAACTAGGTGGAGTATTTGTGATGCGACGAGTGGAAATTGACTATTTGCGCCCTGCTGTGGCTGGCGAAACACTAGAAATTACAACTTGGTTAAGGGAAATGCGTGGTACCCGCGCCTACCGACAGTATGAAATCCGTAAGCAAAATCAGGAGGATTTGTTAGTGAGTGCGGAAGCGCTTTGGGTATGGGTAGATCGGACAACAATGCGTCCTAGACCGATTCCCAATTTCATGCTAGAAAGATTTTTGCAAATACAACAAGTGGAAAGTGTTAGTGGATAGTAGATAGTGGTTAGTTGTCATTTTTAGGATTGTCAAGAAATATGGAGCAAAATCAGCAAAACCAACGCAACACAGCTGCTCATGAGTTTTTAAAATCTCTCGAACAGCTAGAGGATATTTTACATGAAGATGAAGCGGAAGAGGAAGAAACTTCCGAACAGCACTCTGCTAGTATTCATGATTCTTTGCAAATAGACTTAGCAGCTCTTGAAGATGCTGTTGCTGATATTGAAAAGTATATGGAACAAAAATCCAAAAAATCATGAATAAATTTCATAATTCATAATTCATAATTCATAATTCTTTTGCCTTTGCGCTTCGTATAACATTAAAGCAGCGGTAATTGCTACATTTAAGGATTCTACGTCAGGATTTAGGGGTACTTTTACTTGTACATCTGCCATGTTTGCTAACTCTGCTGACAAACCAGCACCCTCGTTTCCCAATAATAGTAAGCTTGGTTTATGCCAGTCTACCTCCCAATAAGTTAAATTTGCAGTTGGTAGGGTTGCGACTACTTGCATTCCCACCTGTTTGCTTTGCTGTACTGTTGCTCTTAAATCGGGACTGACTTCCGTTGGGAGACGAAACCACTGTCCTGCGGAAGCACGCAAAACTTTGGGGTTATCTAAATCCACACTGTCTTCACTAATCCATAACCCAGATGCTCCTGCAGCAGATGCAGTGCGTATTATTGTACCTAAATTGCCAGGATCTTGAACAGTTTCCAATCCTAAGACTATACCCGTAAAAGGGACGGACATTGCTCGATAACCCCTTTTTGCGGTTGCGACTACGCCGTCTGGTTGTACGGTAGTGGCGATCGCCTTAACGACTTCTTCACTTACAATTTCCGCTCTTTCTCCTAAATGAGACGCTTTCTCCCAAAGTGAGGGATGGGTAGCTTGCCAGTCTGGAGTACAGCATACAGCTTCTAGAGGATAGTGTACCGCACAAGCCTCTTCTAGCAGATGCGTTCCTTCTAATAAAAATAGGTTTTGTTTGTGTCTCTCCTTGGTAGAGTGCAATTTACGAATTTGCTTGACTAATGAATTTTGTAAACTAGTTAACATAATAAATTATGAGCTATAAATTATGAACTGTGAATTATAAAAACTTTCATAATTCATAATTCATAACTCATAATTCCGATGCGGAACCCGGGACTTGAACCCGGAAGCCTTTCGGCACTAGAACCTGAATCTAGCGCGTCTGCCAATTCCGCCAGTTCCGCGTGCGGTATTTATTTTATTCACGATTTATCATTATTGCTGAGTTGTTTCTGTTTGTCAAGTCTTTTTGTAGGTGCGATCGCTCAACTTAAAATTTTCTCGCTCCTTGAATAACAAGGCTTTTGAGCGTTTTGTCGAGTCAAAAAGAAAATGAATGAGGTCAAAATGTAAAGCAATGTTGTAGACAATCTAAAACAATCGTGTAGAATCAAAACCAACTTCAATCGTTTAAAATAACAGTTTATTCTGGAGGGTAGGCTTATTATTCCTACTAGCGGCTTACCGGATGCCAAGTCTTTGCCTGTTGCAGACTCCTCAGTTCTGCAAATCTTAGGTGGGCATCGTTTACACGGTCATGTAAAAATTAGCGGGGCAAAAAATTCGGCTTTAGTGATTATGGCTGGGGCTTTGCTCTGTTCGGGTGAATGTCTGATCCGCAATGTGCCATCCTTGGCAGATGTAACGCGGATGGGTGAGGTTTTATCAGCTTTGGGCGTTCGCTTTCAACAATCTGAGGACATTTTAGAAATTGATGCTAGAGAAATCAAAACATCAAAGGCTCCCTATGAACTTGTGACCCAACTGCGGGCTAGTTTCTTTGCGATCGGTCCAATTCTGGCAAGATTGGGAGTAGCACAGGTACCGTTACCTGGTGGTTGTGCCATTGGCGCAAGACCGGTTGATTTGCACGTCCGGGGACTGCAAGCAATGGGAGCAGAGGTGCAAATTGAGCATGGGATTTGTAACGCCTATGTTCCCGGTAACAATAATCGGTTAAAGGGAGCCAAGATATATCTGGATATTGCCAGTGTAGGAGCAACGGAAACGTTGATGATGGCGGCGACTCTTGCAGATGGAGAAACTGTTATTGAGAACGCGGCGCGAGAACCGGAAGTTGTCGATCTAGCGAACTTCTGTATTGCAATGGGAGCAAAGATATACGGCGCAGGAACCAGTACAATTACAATAGTTGGCGTTCCCAAACTGCATTCTACTGAGTATAGCATTATTCCCGATCGCATTGAATCGGGTACATTTTTAGTAGCCGCTGCAATCACTCGCTCAGAACTTCTCCTCTCGCCTGTTGCTCCAGATCATCTCGTGCCAGTCATTGCTAAATTAGGCGAAATTGGGGTAACGATTATTGAAGAAGCACCTGATTGTTTGCGGACTTTACCAGCAGAAATCCTGAAAGCAACTGATATTGAGACTTTGCCCCATCCAGGCTTTCCCACAGATATGCAAGCCCCATTTATGGCATTGCTTGCACTGGCTGAAGGGGACAGCGTGATTAACGAATCGGTATTTGAGAATCGTTTGCGCCACGCTTCCGAGTTAAATCGCTTAGGAGCAGATATTCGCGTTAAGGGGAACACTGCTTTTGTTCGGGGAGTGTCAATGTTGTCAGGCGCACCTGTGATTGGTACAGATTTACGAGCCTCCGCTGCGTTAGTCATAGCAGGACTAGCAGCACAAGGTAAAACTGTCGTTCAAGGATTGCGTCACTTAGATAGGGGTTACGATCGCCTGGACGCAAAGTTGCAGCAACTCGGCGCGAAAATCGAACGCACATCAGCTGCAACCACACAGACAGAAGAAACTCTCAGTCCTCAGGAGAGGGGTGTAGGGGTGTAGGGGTGT
>JAWQFQ010000288.1:0-10610 GCA_035967975.1 Scytonema sp. PMC 1070.18 | reverse complement strand
CAGCGCTACTCTAGCTTGTCAGCTGGTCAGTTATTTTTGCCAGCCTGCACTAGTCGATTCTAGTCCCATGGAGGTCGAAGTGCAGCATAAGTGTGTCAAAAATCGGAAACGGTCGAAGCGACGTGCGATCGCTTGTCCCGTTCATGGATGTTATCTCGATAGTGCTAGTCCTAAAAAATATTTGTTCGCCGATCGCCCTGGACAATTGCAAGCTAGGGGGATGAGCCGTAAGACGGCTTCAATGCTAATTGCAGAGCGGACTACAGTGTCTTTAACTCAGGAGTGGTTGGAGGCTTTTTGGTGTCGGGAGTGCGAACAAACTCAGTGGTATCACGTTCGGAAGTTTGAGCCGACAGGAAAGGGTGTAAAAGAGTCTTGTAGATATGAGGTAAGGTTAGCACCACAAGAGTTGTGGAAGCAGGTTTCGGGAGTGATTCATCCAGAAGGGAATCCTTCGGTGGGGGAATTTACCCTTCGTCATGCTCGTCAGAATACATATCGGCGAGTTTGGGAGTGAAGACAATCCGATTTGGAGCCGCCAAAACCAAAATAGAAAGCCAAAATAGAAACCCGGTTTCTCAAAGAAACCGGGTTTCTGACAGCACGAAGTATAGAGAGAGCCATATCATGTCTAGTTAATTTGACAACAATTCTATTAGTAAAATGAGTGATACAGAAATGATAACAACGGCATTGATGACAGCCATTTTTTTAAATGGTAATCGTAGCAAAGCTTGTGTTTCTATGAAAGACCATAAACTGATACCAATTCATTTCAATAGTATTGTCTTATCTTTGCTGAACTTTCTCTTAAATACATTCATTCAGCCAAGAAATAAAATTTATGATTATACTCAGCAGATTTACGGACGTGATTATATATTTAAATCGGCAGATGATAAGACCAAAGGTTTGATGACAGGATATGGTAAAGGTATTAAAAGTGGCGATTACATTATTTTCCGCGATGGCTCTCACTTTTATCAATATCAAGTTGAGGAAATTGATTACTACTCTAAGCCCTCAAATATGTGGATAGCTTTATTAAAAAAAATCAGGACATAAACAATGAATACAGGGATTGTAACAACTGAAGAAGTAGAAAAAATGCAAGACTACTCAGTTAAGCAACAATGAAAAAGCGGGTTTCTGGTATCTCAACCGTAACTAAGTACTACGCTTTATAAATTCGTATCGTAATAAAGGCTCTTAGTAGCGTTTTAGCGTATGCATCTCAAACACAAGCCAATACTTGTCGGTTAAGCCCTAAATTAAAATTTGGGCTGAAAGCTAAAACCCGTTTTAACGGGTTGAAAACCATATACAGTCAGATTTATCTGACTTTAGCTTTAAGCGGTGAAATTTATTTCTTGGCTCTTAATCGAGAAGTATTGAAATACAAGCTATAACACTACAAACTTGTGCAATAGGGCTTTGGGCTAGTACTACAACAAGAGATTTAATGTGGTGCGATCGCGAAGCGCTGCTGCCTTGTGGCAGATCGCAAACCTTTGTTATGTAAATTTTTGAGCGTTCGCGTAGCGTGCCGGAGGCATTCGCCCCTTCAGAAGAATCAGCGCCCGCAATCAAGATTCTTTCGTCAAAGTCTTGTTGTAGTACTAGAGCACCGATACAGTATTGACTCGTTGGGCTAAAAAACCTGGTTTCTCTCGTCGAAAAGACTGATTTTTCGTTGCGCTAACGCAAAAGTTACCGGGTTGCGTGGGATTACTGTACCGATGCTCTAGGGATATAGTAAGCGATCGCTCGTGAAGCAGGAACGGTTGGTGATTTATGGTGCGGGGGAAGCTGGTTCGCAATTAGCACTACTCTTTAGCTTTGCTCATTCTAATAATATAGGAGGTATCATCAGTCAAATCAACTATCTCGACCCAGAACATACTCCTAAGAGAAAGGGCGTAGGGACATTGGATGGAGCCATTCTCGAAGAGTACGATTATTCGCTCTGACATTGCGGGGTATAGAGAAAAATTTTCATTTGTTTTAGTGATGAACTCGTCATGATGGCTAGTTATATGTTTTTTATAATTTTCTAAAAATAAAAAAGTTTATATCAGGAGTCCTGAATAGTTCTAAAAAGAATGTATTAATAGATAGAAATTTAGGCTATTGTAAGTCAGTAAAGCGTGAACAGGAAACAGTTATATCAAGTGTATGGAGGGGAATTTAAACCCAATACTCGTGAATGAGTTTCCTTAAATCTATCAAACACTCTTAATAGGGTAATTCTGGGTGTTTTTACCAGATGGTAGTTAATATATTGGGTGAAATCAAAATAAGTATACGAGCAATAACTTATTGATTTTGTTTTGAAACTGGCTTATCATCTTTTATAAGAATTGTCTAAGAGTTTGATTTAACAAAATTCTTTTTGAGCAACGAACAAACATTTCTTCTAATTGGTAAAATATATGAAACTGATGTTGGTATGCACTTCTGGAGGGCATTTTGCCACTATGAGAAGACTAAAATCTTTTTGGTGTTTGCATGAGAGAGTTTGGGTCACTGATTATAAGGCAGACACAGCAATACTTGAGCAAAATGAGAGAATACACTGGTTACCCTATCAAGGACCAAGAGATGTAGTAGCTCTATTGCTTAATATTCCAAAAACTTTCCTAATTCTGTATCGGGAGAAACCAGATATCGTTATTTCAACGGGAGCGAGTTTAGCTATAAATTTTGCTTTTGTAAGCAAAATTTTGGGGATAAAGTTTGTTTTTATTGAAAGTCTTTCTCGCAGTAGTGAGTTAAGTCTTTCAGGCAAGTTAGTATACTTCATTTCGGATGAGTTTTATGTTCAATGGTCTGGACTTTGTGAGAAATATTCTAAGGCTGTTTTTAAGGGCTTTGCTTCATGATTTTTGTAACGTTAGGTACTATTCCTTTTCCATTTGATCGTGCTGTTTTGTGGTTGGATGTTTTGTTAGAACGTAAAATTATTTGTGAACCTGTTTTCTTGCAGTATGGCACTAGCAATATTTCCGACTTAAAAGATCACTCTTTAGTTAATTTGAAATCAGTCGTTTCTTCTGAAGAGATAAATCAACTAGTGAGTTCTTCACGCTTAGTGATTTCTCATGCAGGACAAGGCTCAATAAAGATGTTAGCAGCCAAAGGAGCTAGTTTTGTACTTTTGCCAAGACTAAAAAAATTTGGAGAACATATAGATGATCATCAGCTTTGGTTTGCTCAATCGGTGGTCAAATATGGAATTCAACACTGTCTTCATTTAGATGATTTGGCACAAGCAGTTTTACAACCACCTCCTTTTTTTAAAGGTCAATTATTTGATGAACCAAAACTAACGGATTATCTTTTGACAAAATATCCTCCTAAAGAAAAACATAACTAGTATTTTCTTTTTTTAAAATTTATCAGGATTTTGACAATGAGTAGAGAAGAATAAGAAAGAGATATGTTCGTGCTCTCGCTTAGGCAAATGTTTAGGGAATAGGGTGTGGAATTTAGGTTGTGGGGTGTAGAGGAAGAAGATTTTCATTGTTTAGTTGTGCCTAAACGGACATGGGAGACTATTTTATTTATAATGATTAAGGTTTAAGGTTGTGAAAGGCTTTGCAATTATACAAAGATACTGGCTTCCTCTAATTGGTTTGAATGGCACTATCCTTGGCTGTGCAACAGCAATGGCTGTATTGTCACCACGAACTTGGACAGCTAAAACCCAACTGATTTTACCAGATACCACAACTAATTTGGATACAAACTTGGGTATATTGGGACAGATTAAAGACCAAGGAATTGCTTTTACTAATGAACTGAATCCACTTCAGGTTCAAACATCTATCATCACTAGTAATGATGTCATACATTTTGTTTGGTCATCTGATCCTGAAAAAAACAAGTATCCAAGCATTGAGAGTTACAAAAAGCTATTCAAAGTCAAACCTGTTGATCAGTCCACAACCATTAACATTGAAGTTCAAGGTTCTTTACCTGAGTTAGCAAAACAAAGGTCAGAAAGATTGTTCACGAGTTATCAGCTTCGTTTAAATGTGCTCCGTCAGGGAACATCAGATTCTCGACTAAAATTTAGTCGAAATCAATTACGAGAAGCTGAAATTGGGTTACAAAGAGCAAAGAATCAACTCGTAAGGTTCAAACAGTCAACAGGGTTAGTTAAAGATGAAGAACAAGCTAAAAAACTGATTGAAACTATCAATTCCCTGAAAATAGCTCAAGCACAAGCAACTGCAAAAGCACAGGCAGCAAAGATACGTGCAAAAGTTCTGTCTCAACGCCTGAAGATGACTGAACAGCAGTCAATGGATGCTTTGCGTTTGAGTCAGAACAGAGAGTATCAGTTGTTACGAGAGAAGTTATCTGAAATAGATGCGGAAATCGCCTCAACCAGAGGAGACTTTACTGACGAACATCCTAAAATTCAATCATTGCTGGCAAAGCGCAAACAATTGAGTGCTGCATTAAATCAACAACGAGATTCACTGGTAGTTTCTTCTTCTGGAGTGGATACCAGCTTTGGTGGGAATAACTTCAAAGATACAACTATGGATTTGATTGCAAATTTAGTTCAAGCTGACAGTGAGAGCAAAGGGTTGCAACAAGAAGCACTACAGGTTCAGAAACAAATTAATACTTTGCAATTTGAACTGAAAGATATTTCTGCTAATCAAGCTAAATTGTTGGACTTGCAGCGAAAATATGATATCGCCGAAGGTGTGTACAAAGGAATTGTCGCTCAGTTAGAACAAGCAAAGATTAGCGCTTTTAATGCATATCCCAACATACAATTACTAGATAGAACGACAGTTGACCCTAAACCAACAAGCCCAAAACTCTCTTTGGTTGCTCTCGGTGCAATAGCATCATGCATTTTTGGTAGCTTTGCGCTTGTTTTATTCTTAGAGTCACGCAATGCCCTACTTAAGCCTCAGGATCTGCAAGAAATTGAACTTCCCGTACTGGGGCGAATTCCCACTCTCAAGTCTTCAACCGCAGGATTGCGGTTGGAATCAGCCACTGAAATAGGTTTCCAAAGACTCGCTTCTACCATGAGTTTAATGTCATTGGATAACCGCCGCTTGATGGTAAGTAGTTCAATATCTGGAGAAGGTAAAACTACTGTTACTCTTGGGTTAGCAGCGGCGCTAGTCGTTTTGGGTTTTCGAGTGTTGATGGTTGATGGCGATTTCCATCAGGCTCACTTGAGCAAGCATTTTGGCTACACCTTGCCACGAGAAACTTATATATTACCAGAGCCTATATCTATTAATAATAAATTAGATTTGCTACCAGCTGCTTCCATACCAAAGGACAAAGTGATGGAGTTTGTAGCACGTGGTGGATTTGAAGAACACCTTGGTAGTGTTCAAAGGATGGGGAATTATGATTATGTTATTGTAGATACTGCTCCTCTTGGTTCAATGAATGAAACGGCTTTAATGGCTAAGGTAATCGCCAACGTATTGTTGGTAGTCAGGGTGGGAGTGAGCGATCGCTACGCAGTGCATGAAACCTTGGAAGTCTTGGCGCGACATAATGCCAGAACTGTAGGTTTGACCCTTAATGATGTCGAGGATGGGGAGAAGATTGCGTTTACCAACAGAGTTGTTCCGGGTTAAATTCATGAGAGATTATATATATTCACCTAGATATGCAAAAAAACAATATAACTTAATAATTAAGTTTGTCTTCTAGAGATTTTTTCGCATTTCAGATGTAAAAAAAATATGTCTAAACTGTTAGTTTTACCAGGTAACTGTGATACTTTAGGAGGAACACTAATAACACTATCCTTACTAAAGATTGGGTTTGAAAATCACAATATGTCCGAACGGCTATCTATATTAATCAGGGCTGACTCATTGATGGATAGGTACTTACAAGCATCAGGGCAAAGTTTTTGTTTTCAAAAGATTTCATCTTCCAATCAAGCCCAATTTTTTAAGCAGGCAATTCAATGGGTAAATCAGCAACCAAAAGATTATCCGTTACTGTTGGATAATTGTGTTTACAACTATTTGCTACCAACGTTTCTCATCAATGCACCTAGGCTTAGATGCAGTGGACGCCGTATCTACCACTTTTGTCACGATTTAGCACATTCAAATACAGCTTTAGGTTTTATAGCTAGAAAATTAATTTTCACGTGTGTTTCTCCACGTGTTCTTTGTAATTCACGCTTTACTGCTGCTCATGTACATCGTTTAATGCCCAACATTCAAGGTATTTTGTACCAACCAGTTAATTTAAAAAGGTTTAATGATTCCCCTCCAATGACTCCTCCCAAGGAATTACTTCCGATACTACAATCTGGATATCGAATAATACTTACTCCTTCACGAATTACCGAGCCTGGTCTTCATAACGATAAGAATTTACGAAGCTTAATTCCTGTGCTAGCACATCTTAAAGCTATGGGATACCACTATCATGGAGTTGTCATTGGAGAAGATAAATCTCAAGACCAATTAAATTCCCGTACCTTACTAGAAAGTGCAGATAAATTGGGAGTTGCAAAGTGTTTTACAATTCTGGCACCAACGTTAACTATTGAAGATTACTACAAATATGCAAATGTAGTCGTCACACTTGCCCCTAGAGAACCCTTCGGACGTACCGTTGTTGAGGCGATCGCTTGTGGTGTACCAGTGATTGGTAGTCGTACTGGAGGAATTGGTGAAATTCTTGGTCACTTTGCACCTCAGTGGATGGTTGATCCTAACGATCCAGTTGCAGTAGCTCGAGCAATTGTACAAGTTTCTATAGGTGCTGATACTCCTAAGCTGATTGCTAAAGGCAAAAGCTGGGTAGAGTCTCAATGTAGCGTCATGGGCTATACCCGAAAAATAATAGAACTTACGGAGCTTGTTGATTCTACTGACAAATTGCTCCAATCTCAAAAAGACCTAAAAAACACAGCTTCTGAAGGAAAAGCAAAAGTTTTCTAGTGTCAGTATTCTCAAAAAAGCTGAATACAAAAAAATTAAGTTTCTTGAAAGCGCCTCAGAGGCAGCGATGTCAACCCTTTACGAATGAAAGAAACACGAGCTATTCAGATAGACTTTTATTTTACAAGCTTTTCGGCTCGTGTCTCTTAATAGTTATGAAAAAAACATTTCTGTTTAGGTAAAAAACTTAACACTACATATGAACAGTCCAAGAATCTCTTATATTGTTTGGAAAAAGTACCAACGCCGAGCAGAAGTTATGGCTTGGTATTTAGATGCACATATAGAATTTATACCTCACCTATTTAGCAATAAATATCTGCGTCCTTTAGATTATTTGTTAAAATTACTTACAACTGTCAAGCATATTATTAAGTATCAACCTGATCTTCTCATTTTTCAGGCACCTCCTGTATTTGCAGCCATTCCTGCTTTATTAATGCGAGTGCCTTATATCATTGACGCGCATAATGTAGCTATTCAAGGATTTTGGAGCAAAGTACCCATGACTAAATATTTCATGGACAGAGCTATGGCTGTAATTGTACATAATTCAGAAATTCTTCAGAATGCTCAACAACTGTTTCCTAACAGTTATGTAATGAGTATATTAGATCCTTTAAAAATAATATCTAGACCTGAGAAAAGGCGTTTACAAAATCAAATTCTAGTGATATGCTCTTTTGCTAGTGATGAGCCAATAGATGTCATTATTGAAACTATTAGCCAATTGGAAAAATATAATTTTATAATTACTGCTGACATTAATAAATTAAAATTAAAACAGCGCCAGCGACTTTATAAATTAAAGAATGTTTTATTAACAGGGTTTTTAGCCACAGAAAAATATCACAGCTTTTTGTGTTCAAGTTTGGCTGTACTTGTACTAACAACTCGTGATTCAACTCAACCAAGTGGAGCTTGTGAAGCATTATCTTCTAATACTCAGTTAATAGTTAGTGATACATCATTAACAAGAAAGCTATTCGGAGAATGGGCAATTTTTGTAAATAATTCAGTTGAATCGATTGTTGAGGCGATTAAATCACTCCAGATGCTTGAACTCAACTTAGAAAATTACAGAAATATCTGGAATTCGTCAATTGAAGAGAGCATGATAAATCTAAAATTATATGCTTCTTCTAATATCAAAAAATAGCTTTTTAGGCACTAATTTTCAAAAAAGAAAAAGACAAATAGCATTTTGTGTAAAAGTTCTCAGGATTTGGACAATTATAACTATGTCATTATTTACTACTCCTCTTCTCAATTCAATGAATGAAACGACTTTAATGGCTAAGGCTGTTGCCAAGGTATTGTTGGTAGTCAGGGTGAGAGTGAGCGATCGCTACGCAGTGCATGAAACCTTGGAAGTTTTAGCGCGATATAATGCCAGAACTGTAGGTTTAACCTTTAATGATACTAAGAATGGGGAGAAAGTTGCGTTTACCAGTCAAGTTGTTCCCGGTTAAATTTATGAAAAAGTCTGTATATTCATCCAGATATTCAAAAAATAAAGATAGCGGTAGCCTGTTTAGAGGCATATGGCTGCGTTGGGAGATTTTAACACAATCGGAGAAAGTAATTTGTTTAGGGATTCTCTTGATTCCTATCTGGTGGGTAATTGGATGGAGTATAGTTCTCTTACTTTGGGTGGTGGGTATTGCAATTTACGAAGTCTTCTTTTATAAGAGGATTCGGTTGAAACGTCCCAGCATATCAGTTATTACATTATTATTTTTTTCTTTTTACAGAGTATTTATCTATGCGATAAATACTCCAGAAATTGCCCCAAGAGCACTTGTAGATCCCTTTATCTCTTGGGGTTCTGGAGGAATACTACTTTGGTATATTGAAACTCATAACATTCGGGTTCGTCTTCAAGTTGCTGCTTGGGTTTCTTCCTGCATCATTTGTGTAATGATGCTTTGGTGGTTGTTATTTCACTTTGTATTGTCAGAACCATACTATACTCCACCTCGAACCCTTTATGCTCTGATTTTAGAGAAAGGAGCAAGATATGAGTCTAATCAATTTGGTAGTATTGGCAACTTCCTTGTACCCTACTCTTTGGGTGAAAAAGGTTTTGGAGGCTTTCCACGGCATACATTTTTCTTCCCTCATCCCACGATTTCTTCTTTTGCTATTGGTTTTGTAGGATTGATGGCTTTGGATACAAAAAAGCGTATTTGGTTTTTACCAATCCTGTTAGCTTGCGGATGGTTAATTTTGATCTGTCAAGCTCGAAACTCTTGGATAACTCTACCAATAGTAATAATAATCCGCTTACTAATCACAAGTAACAAAAAAGGAGGAATAGCCTTTCTCTTAGCATTACTAGCAATTACTACTTTTGTAACAATTTCGGTGCCTTTAGTGACAGATTACATTACTGAAACTTTTACCAAGACAGTTGAAGTAACCGCTAACTTCCGTAAAAGCTCAACAGATGTTCGTAATACAATCTATTTACGAACATGGGAAAGTGTGTTGGAGGAACCTTTTTTAGGACATGGAGTTAATGGTCCTCCCATACTTCCAGCGTACGACTTTGCACGCATTGGTACCGAGAGTTTTATTTTGGGAACATTATTATATAAATCTGGTTTATTAGGAACTCTTATTTTTATGGTGTTTTTCTTATCTTTTATAACTCAGCTTTATAAGACGCGAGAAGATAGACCGCTATGTTGTTTTCTGATGATACTTTACTTAAGTCTTTGTTCTTCTGTGACGGAATTTACATCTGTAGAAATAATGTTTCTCGTATTCTGCACCATCCTAAATAAACCTAGAGTCAGTAAACCACAAACTTTTGGAAATGAACGGAAAAATCAATCTTTTCAGCCTTCGTGAATAAGAAGGTAAACAGCATTGGTTTAAAGGCGATCACATTAGGGTAACTAGTAACATCGCTTGAAATGCTCAACAAATGGTTGTTTTGTGAAATCCCCCCATTTGTGTGAAATGTCTGCATGGCAAAACTTCTAAAAAACTTTTTGGTTTAATGAGAGTTAATAAAATCAAATAAATTATAACATTTAATGTTTTTTTGATGACAAAAAACAAAAGTATTAAGCTATTAATGAATTTATTATAAAAGGTTATATTTTACCTAAATTATCATAATAAATTTACACTAACTTAAATCGTTTTTCGTTGACTTTATCAACTTTTCTAGTACTCAAGACGAGGTATTGCCATGAAATTGTTTGAACACTTAATTATTACACGATTCAATGTCACTGTAGACTTTAGTAAGCCACGAGTTGGTATTGATTCAGAATGGTTAACTCACCGCTTTAGGCTATTTGAAAACTTCTGTTATCCCTCAATACACGCACAATCCAACCAAAACTTTAAATGGCTTATATATTTTGATCAAGAAACACCTGAATATTTCAAAAATAAAATTAAAGAATATGCAGAATGGTCCAACTTCATACCTATCTATATCAAGAATAGGTTCACGAATGAAATTAATAGAGAAAATGTATTAAATTATCTAAACGGAGTAGAATATTTAATAACAACTCGTTTAGATAATGATGATGCAGTGTCTAAAGATTTCATACAGGAAATACAAAATAAATTTCAAAAGCAAGAATTTGAA
This sequence comes from Scytonema sp. PMC 1070.18, assembly GCA_035967975.1. GTDB lineage: Bacteria > Cyanobacteriota > Cyanobacteriia > Cyanobacteriales > Nostocaceae > Scytonema. The sequence continues at coordinate 44 of JAWQFQ010000288.1, read as the reverse complement.
TTCATGAATTTTACAAATGGTTATGTTTGGAGTAACAATAAAAT
>JAWQFQ010000287.1:0-10653 GCA_035967975.1 Scytonema sp. PMC 1070.18 | reverse complement strand
GAATTTTGCGTAGCGACTCCTGGGGATAGTCTGACTCTGTAGGAAGTCGCGATCGCTTACCCATACTTGATATTCATGATTTTCTCTCAATATTTGCCATTATAAACACCTCCATAGCTAATAAAAGCTCGACGCTGCGGTACAAAGGGCTGAACGCTTACTTTTAATAAGAGGATTACGTATTTATTGAGAGGGATACTTTATTCCCAGAATTGGGTACGGATGTGGTTTCTTGGGGTCTAATAGTTTTAATGACAACTTGACTTGTCACCCAATCATCGTATTCCTCTACTTCATCATCAGCAATTAAATCACGGGATTGCAAGCGATTCATTAAACGATTGAGGGTACCCGTACGCAGACTTGTTCGTTGTATATATTTTTGACGTGGTAAATCGAGTTTATCCTGTTCTAGAAGCGTAGCATCAAATTCATCGTTACAAACAATCAGTTTCAAGATATCTTGATACTCAGTTATTCCCTGTTCCCATAACTCTTGGGGAATGGTAGCACGAATTGATTTTCCACCAAGCGCCCATGCTTCTTGGTTTGGTTCAAGTTTGACACAACCAGCTTCAAAAAAGCCCGCATTTATAGAAAATTGCTCAGTTAAATCGAGTAACGCACAATAGAGGGTTTCATCGCTAGTATTTTTGAGTTTAACTTGAAAAGCAGGTTTGTTCCATTTACCCCTATCATCTTGATGGTAATTGAGGTGGATTTCACCATCTAACAAAACGTTACCACCTTGATAAATTTCCATCTCGATAGCATTAGAGCGAATGCGACTATTTGCTGGGCTGGAAAGTTCGCTCAGATTTGTCCATCGGGTAATATGTTCGAGTCGTTGAATGACCTTAATGGCGCTATCTTGAGTATAGCCTTGAATGTAATTGACTATTGGTACACCGTCAGCAGGTCGAGTAATGATGTATTCATTGTTACGAGCTAACACCTTAAATTCTGCTTTTTCACTATTGCTCACTTGTCGCACATACAGTGAAGGTTGATTATCTTCGATAGTTTGTAGTGCTTGTTGTAGTTGTTGTACACCTTCTGTATCACCTTCAAAACGTACTCCTTTTGGCGGTAAGGGTAAACTGGTAATGACGGCTTTGAAAGTTTGTTCTTGGTTTAAATTTGTAACACCACTAATTCGGATTTTACTTAATTGTGGCAAAACTTCTGTGACTTCCGCTTCACCGACTTTATTGGATAACTTTCGCAAAGATTGTCCTTGGGTTTCAATGGGGAAAAGAGCCAAATGCATAGTTTCCTCACCATCTCGACGAGGTACACCGTGTACCGCACCGCCATCAATTGCCCAACCATATAGTTTGTTATAATACACTGTATAGTAAGGGTGGCGATCGCTAATTGCACCACCTAAAAATAATTGCTCTAAATCTCTTGTATCAATTGTTTCTAACTGTGGGGATTGTTGTTTGATTTTACTGCGTACCAAAGCATTAATTCGTTTAAATAAATCTCGATAAGTCAGATTTCCTTGAATTTGCTTAAGACTTTGTGTTAGGAAGTAACAAAAAGCTCCCCTGTGTTCGCCATCTGCGTAATATTCTTTTGCGGTTTCTGAATTTTGACAAGACGCAAACAAAATATGTCGTCCTCTAGGTAACTTCCAACCCGAAGCTTGTTTATCTGATGCAATTAAATTCTTAATCTCTGCTGGGGAAAAAATAAAGCTATCCAAAGGACGCAAACGCTCATCTGTCTCATACTGACGAATTGCGGTTTCCTGGAATGGGTCTCTAGTTCCCGCTCCAGAATGACAGCAATCCAAAATTAAGGTCATGTGGGGATTTTTCTGTGCGACTTCCGAAATTAACTTGGCTAATTCCTTATCTGCTAAATCCCAACCTCCTGGAAGACGACTGTCATAACAAACTAGAGTTTCATCTAATCTATCCGGTTCCAAATGCCAAAATTCTGGTGGTGCTGGCTCTTGAGAACCATGACCACTGTAATAAAATAATGCTACATCATGACTGTCAGCTTGACATAGATGTTGGCGAAAATTATCAATGATGGCTTGGCGTGTTGCTTCCTCATTTTTAAGGGTTTTTAAGTTTAATTTCCATCCTTCTGCTTTTACACGCGATCGCAAATATCCTTCTATCGCCATGACATCATTAACACAACCTTGAAGAAGACTAACAGGCGCGGGATAGTTATCGATACCTACCAGTAGTGCGTAAATGTTACATTTCATAACAATTTCTCTCATGAGTTATATTGTCATAGATGTTCAGGATTTGAACTTATGCAGTCTTGATTGCAGTGACAGTTGTTAACCAGTAGGTACGGAGAACTTTTAGGATCATTTCTTGGGTGCGTTGGTTACCACTTACCTCTTTTGAGCGCAAGAGTAGAGCGGTGCAAAACCTCTACATACCAATGAGGTGAGGTGTTCCGCAAATATCCTCACCCTCCCACTCAGGTATCCGTTTCTAGTAGCTTGCTCTGTAGGATTACGGTCTATGTGCTATTCTCTTGCCATTCTCCCATACATCTGTGACATTTATTTCCTTAAAATTGGTGAAATTGGCAAAATCAAATTCAATAATATATTTAGGAGTACTAGAGTCAAAATGCTGATAGGTGTGACCCGATCGCATAAACTTTATGCATTCTTTAAAATATCTTCGCTTCAAAATATTTATATTATGCAATGGTAGATGAGTCTCAATGAGAAAATGAGTGCGATCGCCGATGTTGTAGCGTCTACTTTGTGCATAAAAAATAAAAGTCTCCCTTAAGAAACAACAGAAGCGGTGTCAAGCACTCGACAGCAACAACCTCGACAAAGTTTTATCAAAGGGAAGCTAAAAACATGAGCGTTAACCTACTACAAGAACAAGATAAAATCACAATTCTTAATGTCTGGAGTCCAGGTTTAATAGAGTCAAATGAGCCAGTCGTAAAATCGACTACTATACCTTCTCAAACCAACACCAATAGGTTTGTGGAACGACGAGAGGAGATTAAACAAGAACTTCGTCAAAGAATACAAGAGACTCTTGAGTGTGTCAAAGACCTGTCTGCTGAAGATGGTCGGAACGAGATTAGAAACAGACTCTTTGCAATACAGGAGTACTGCAAAACTGTAGGAAAAACCTTTCTTTTCTTTGAACAAAGAATTAACTGCGAACAGTTTGGACTAGAAGGCTCTCAAGAGGACTTTGCGATATTGTTTCGCGGTCCTAGTGAAGACGCATCAGTAGCAATTTGTATTACTGACAAAGGTTCTTTGCTCTACCGTAATGACTCTCCTTGGAGAATTTACAAGAATTTTAGAGACGTTTTCAGTCGTCAGTTTTAAACACACTCACTGATGCTTGCAAATGTTGCGCCACTTCCACAGTTTGTTGTAAAGACTCAGAGACAGCTTGAGAAGAGTTAGCTGTGCGTTCCGAAGCTTTGGCGATTTCCTTGATCATCAGGGTGATGTTTTGAGAAGTTTGAGCTTGAGATACTGTTGCTTGAGAAATAGATTGTACCAACTCGTCTATTTCATGGGATTCTTCTAATATTTGTTCCAAGCTGTGTTTAGCGTTCTTCACAAGTTGAGCACCTTCCGAAACCTGCGTGGTTCCCACTTCAATCGCCCGAACAATTTCGTAAGATTCTATGCGAATAGTTTGCACAATATGTTCAATTTCTCTTGTTGCTTGGATGGATTGTGCTGCTAATCTACCCACTTCTTGAGCCACTATCACAAACCCCTGACTTTCTTCACCAGCATGAGAGGCTTCTAGACTGGCGTTGAGAGACAGTAAATTAGTTTGCAATGCAATTTGGTCAATCAATGTCACAACTCTAGAAATTTCTTGAGATGATTCGTCAAACTGTCTTATCTTTTCGGCTGTTTGTGTAATTGTCTTTTTCAAATTTAAGATGCTTGTCACAGTGTCTTCCATTGCCTCACCTGCTACTATAGCAGTGTTTGCAGCTTTTGTAGCGACTTCTGCTGCTTGATTAGCACTATTTGCTACTTCTTGAATTGAGATGTTCATATTATCTACCTCTTCAAGAGTGCGCGTAATTTCTTCAGCTTGTTTTAGGGCTTCATCTGCTAATTTCCGAATGGAATGAGAATTTTCTCCAACAGAAAAATTGACCTGTTGAGCCACTTGTTTAACTTGAAAAACAATCTGTTGCAAGCTTTCTATAATAGTATTAAAAAATTCAGCAACTATTCCAATTTGACCCGTTGTAATTTTAGAACGGACTGTGAGGTCGCCATGAGCAACTTCATTGACCTCATCAATAAGTTCTACCAATTGTTGTTGTAGGGCTTCTTTACTACGTCTTAACTCTTCTTCTGCTTGCTCTCGTTCGGTAATATCAGTTTGTATCCCAACAAAATGTGTGATTTTCCCACTAGCATCTCGTACTGGTGAAACAGTCAATTGATTCCAAAAGGGAGTACCGTCTTTGCGGTAGTTCTTAATAACAACTTGACATTCTCGCCCTTGTTGGATTGAATTGCGTATCTGTTCAATGGTGTTTGGATCGGTTTCCGTTCCTTGCAAAAACCGACAATTGCGTCCTAGTACCTCTTGCGATGAATAGCCTGTGATGGTTTCAAATGCTGGATTGCAAAAGATAATGGGATTATCTGGTTGACGTGGGTCGGTGATGACGATCGCGTTATTTGTTGCTGAGATAGCACGATCGCGCACTCGCAATACATCCTGCGCTTGCTTAAGTTCTTGTAATAAATTTGCTTGTTCGAGAGCGATGCTGACTTGAATTGCAATTTGTCGGAACAATTCAATTTCAGAAACTTCCCAATTCCGAAAATCAGAACATTGATGACCGCACAATAAACCTATAAGTTTGTTATCCAAAATAATTGGTGCAACTATATTGGCTTTGATTTGAAAATTTTCGAGAATGTCTCTGTGACAATTTGCAAAACCTGCTTCGTAAACATTATCGGTTGCTCTGACTCGACCATTTTTATAGCTTTCAATGTAATCACTGCGAAATGGGTCATTAACTATTTGACCCAGGGTTTTTATCCAGCCCTCTGTCACCGACTCTGCGATAATAGTTCCAGTCCAATCTGGATTGAAGTAGTAGACGATCGCACGGTCTAATTTCATCGCCCGTCGTACTTCTTCAACGGTAGTACTCAGCACATCGTCTAAATTGAGCGATCGCCGAATCCGGAGAACAATGTCTGTAAAGAGTTGCGATCGCAAAGTTTCGACTTTTTGCTGTTTGAGGAGTATCATTTGTCGGGTTAGGATTTGTCGATCCACAAAGGAAGCCAGTAGGGTGAAACCGAGGATGATGAGTGTACCCATTCCAATACCTACACCTAACCAAGATAGAGAAGCTTGCATTGCTTCTTGTTCCACAACCACAGAGTGAGTTGGTTTAAAAGAGGCGGCTGCCATTCCTGTATAATGCATTCCTGAGATAGCAGCCGCCATCACCATCACACCCAATATTTTAGCAGACCTTCGCGCTGGTTGAGGTTGAGTGTGTCGCCGTGCTGTCATCCATAGTGCTGTTATTGACGCACCAATGGCGATCGCCACCGACAGCAAAAATAATAACGGATTATATTCAACGCTTGCATCCATTTCCATTGCTGCCATGCCAATATAGTGCATGGACGCAATACCAATACCCATCAGCACACCACCTGCGAGTAATTGTACCAAACTCAATCCTCTCAGGCTGGTTAGGAAAAGTGCGCCTCCACTGGCAATAATAGCAGGTAAGATTGAGAGCAAAACCGTGAAAATATTATAGACTATCGGTATTGGCAGAGAATAGGCAAGCATGGCAACAAAGTGCATTGACCAGATACCAGTACCCATGACAATTGCACCGCCGACTAGCCAAGCAAGTCTGACGTTTCCCTGAGTCGTCTTGACCCGTTCCGCTAAATCTAAGGCGGTGTAGGAGGAAAAAACTGCGATCGCTATTGAAAGTGACACAAGGCGCAGGTCATGAGTGCTATGCATTGCTATATCATCTGCCTGGAGCATTAGGTTAACCTCAAGAGGGAATTTGGTATACTGTTTTGCGTTGATATGCGCTCGGATTGTGAAGTAGCAGATGCACAGCCTTTTCAGAAAGGGGTGTAAGGGTGTAGGGGTGTAGGGGGGAAGAGTGTTTCTTCCATTTATAATGGGTTGTAGGCGCTGTCGGTGTGGCGCTTTCAACAATGATAGTGAGATAAGAGAATGAGTTTACTTAGCATAAGTGTTTTATTTTTGACACCTATCTTGGGTAAGATATAATTAAAACCTATTTCAGCGAATATGTAAAGTTTTTTCTGAACCGTTGTCAGAACGCTGGATAAAAAGCAATACTTGTCGGTTAAGCCCTAAATTAAAATTTGGGCGCTCATGCGATCAACCCGTTTTAACGGGTTAAAAGCCAATATATAGGACTCCTATTTGATTTTTGAACAAAACTCAGTATACCTAAATTTTCTAGAATCTTCTTGCCTATTGCCTACCTACACAAGTTATTTCAGAAATCAAACCGGATTCCTATAGTTGTTGTTAAGGGTTGGCGAGGGGCATAGAAACCCGGTATCTTGAAGATACCGGGTTTCTTGACAAATCAAATAGGATTGCCATATCAGAATTCATACTTCTTTGTCATTTTTTTATGTAAAAAAATATACCATATTTTTCATATAAATTAAATAACGTCTTCTATCTTAAATTATAAAAATTCTCCGTTTTAATCTTTCATTAGTAAGATGCATAACTTCTATATATTTTTAACATAGAGGTGAATGTAGTAAAAAAATAGGTAGGAGAAAATATGGCACTTGTAACACTCGAGAGCTTCTACCCCGATTATCGTGAAGGTAATGCAGATATCGATAACATCAAAACTTTGGATGTTTATGCTGAAGGGAATGAAAGAGTAGGAACTATCTCCGATATCTTAGTCGAGGAACAAACAGGTCGATTCCGCTATTTTGTTGTAGACACAGGCTTTTGGATTTTTGGTAAGAAGGTCTTGCTACCTGTTGGTCTTGCTAGCATTGATTACAGCTCAAGACGGATATCTGTCAATGGTTTGACGAAACAGCAAATAGAAAATCTGCCTAATTTCGAGAACTTGAATAGGGTAGATTACGATTACGAAGAGCAGGTACGTGGTACTTACCGTACAATGGCTGCAACCCCTGGTACGACTCAACCTACATACAATCGGGATACCTATAACTATGACCAAGAACCCGATATGTACAATATCAAAGAACGCGATCGCCAAGAAAGCAATCGCGAGGGTCAAAACTTAAAGCTGTATGAAGAACGGTTAATTGCTGACAAAGAACGTCGTAAGACTGGGGAAGTTGCAATTGGTAAGCACGTAGAAAGCGAACAAGCACGTGTTTCAGTACCTGTAGAAAAAGAGCGTGTTGTGATTGAGCGCACAAATCCTTCTAACGCAACACCAGTCGCTCCTGGTGATGTTGACTTCCGTGAAGGGGAAGTGGCTCGGATGGAAATCCATGAAGAAAATGCGGCTTTCCGCAAAGAAGCTGTTGTTCGCGAAGAAGTTAACGTCAAAAAAGTCGTTGATCGCGATACAAAAGAAGCTAGTGAAACCGTTCGTCGTGAGGAGCTAGACATTGATGCTCAAGGTCGTCCAACTGTGGACAAGCGCGATCGACAAAGCTAGAACTTAAACTTATTTCTTTGTAGAGATGCGAAATTTCGCGTCTCTATAGATGTAAGATTGAGAGATTGCACTAAACTTAATGGTAAAGGCTCTTGACTGATTGCTGTAGCATAGTCTGCACTCAAGTATTGCCTGTACTTCAGCTGATTTTCCAGGTATGTCCGGAAGAAGGGAAGACTCAAAGCTTGTATATAGCGACGGGCTAGAGCAGGGTTTGGACCTATGACACTTTCAGGAACAGGTACGGCTGAGTTGGGGGATTCTGCAATTGTGGAAAAGTGAGTGGCGTTATTGATAAGTACTAGATACTTATTTGGAGACGTTAACCAGCTAAAGGGGCGAATCTGTTCTGGTAGCGCTGGCGCAACAGTATCAGAGCCACCAGCTACAATCATGATTGGAATATTAATTTGGCTAAGACTGGCTTGTCCAAAAACTATGCTGTCTACTGGGTTGATAGCGATCGCAGCATCAATCCTAGGATCAAAGAGATTGTAGTTAGATTGTGCTAAGTTCACAGCCAAGCACTGGAGTAACAGTGAAACATTGAATGAATCCTCGAAGGCTGGACACTCTTGGTTAAGGAGATCGAAATTAAGAGGTGCTCCTGCTAGTGCTAATGTAGTGTAGCCTCCAAAGGATTGTCCGACAACACCTACTTCTTCCAAATTCAGACGCCCTTTAAATCTTGGGTCAATTTTTGAAAGGCGCGTGAGTTGATCTAATAAGAACTTTACATCCAATGGTCGGTCAATAAACTCTCTGGGTTCAGTCACTTGGTCTGATGTCCCTGATAATAGTGCTTGTAATTGTTCTGCGTTACTCCCTGGATGTTCGGGAACCGCAACCACAAAGCCATAGGAAGCAAGGTACTCGGCTAAGTAAACAAAACTTGTGCGATCGGAACCTAGTCCGTGAGAGATAACAACAATTGGGCGTGGAGTGGTAGCCTGGGGTAGGTAAATGTCAGTGGGAAAGGTGCGATCGCGGGATTCGTCATTCAGTTTTATAGTTAACTTGCGCCATTTATAGTTTCCTGATTCTAAGATGTCTCTCAAAGAAAGGTCTTCATTAAAGACAGATGCATTAGCAGCTTGAGCAGATGATTGTTGATTAATGAGTGCGATCGCCTGCTGAGTTTGATTGACCAAACCTTGGACTGTCTCTACAATATCTAAACTCCGGGATAAATTAATTGAAATTGTTCTGGAAGGGAACTTACGCAACACATTCAACAAAGTTAATCCTTGTTTTGAGTCAGCAGCGGAAAGAATCAGCGCCGAACGAATCGCATAAAATCCACTGATTCCAGATTCTTGCTGTATGACTTCTCCCAAATTTTCTAATAATCTCTCCCCAATAGGTGTGTAGAGAAACTGCGACACCTCCACCGCACCAAGAGGAATCGGTGTGAGGAGAACCTGACGCAGTTGCTTGAGTTGTTCGGGGTCTGCATACTGAGCATATGCAGCCAAATCATCATCAATCTTACCTGTCCTTGCGTATTTTGCTACAGAGTCAATGGGAAGAGAGCGTTCTAAAACACCATAGGATAGAGAAATACGTTCTGCACCCAACACAGGACAAGGAGCTAGCAATCCAAGACCAAAGAAACCCAATGCTATCCTTAACCAAATGGACTGCTTGCCTTGACGATGGGAAGTATTAGAGAATAACGTCATGAAGAATTTAGTAGGCGAGCAGTGCATAGTTAAAACTAGACGCATTTTTGTTGCAACACTAGTAAATCAAGCATGCAACATATATGTAACTATCAACGGGTATAAGTATAGCATTCTGCTCATCATTCTTGAAAAATGAGTGAAGAACAAGAAACCCGGTATCTTGGAGATACCGGGTTTCTCAAGACAGCCCTGAATTAAAATTCGGGCGCTCAAGCTCAAACCCGTTAAAACGGGTTAAAAGTTATAATAACGAGAATATGGAAAATGATGGGTAAAAGTAGGTGAAATGATGCATGCTATTTTTTGGACTGTAGAGGAAGTTGCCCAAAGAGCCAAACAGTTTTATGATCAGGGGATTCGTCAAAAGGTCGAGCATAGCGATAATATTGGCAAGATGATTGTCATTGATGCAGAAACTGGCGAATATGGAATTGATAAAACTGGTGTAGAATCAGCATTAAGTTTAAAGCAGAAGAATCCAAACGCTAGATTATTTACTATGCGAATCGGTTATGATGTTGCATTTAGTTTTGGCAATGCTCCACTGAAGCGTACAGTTGAATGATTTACGGAAGATTGATTGACCACAGGGCGATAGTTCCAGTGATTTTCCGTTTACCACAACAACCGGATTTTTCTGTAGAGTTTGCCATTGATACTGGATTCAACGGCTATCTTACCTTACCACCACAAGCAGTTAGTGCAATGAATCTTCCTCTATATTCTAGTACACCTATAAGGTTAGCTGACGGTAGCGAAGCTTTATCAGCTATACATTTAGCAACTATTGTTTGGGATGATGTAGAAAAAGTAGTTCTCATTTTAGCTTCTGGTTATAAGCCTTTACTTGGAACTGCGATGATGGAAGGATATCATCTAGAGATAGATTTTGAAGACAATGGTTTGGTTGCGTTAGAAAAAATACAATCTCCAATGTCATATGATTCTTGATTAGGTAAATACCGAGCGCGATCACTCCTGCACCATAAGAGTTTTCTAAGTGTTTTAGACTTTCCCAAGATTGCGGAAACCACCGCTGTGCGATCGCAGTCTAATAGTTGTTTTGTACTATTACCCAATAGATATAGCATTCTCAGGTAAGAAACCCGGTATCTTGAAGATACCGGGTTTCTCAGCCTCAACGAATATGGAAAATATCGATAGATCGAGCAACCGTTCAGCAAATGCTTACCAGGCTACCCGACCCAGCTTGATTTTTGGATGCTATTAGTGAACTACCCACAGTGCCGCAAGCGGTCACAGTGGGCTTCTGCCGTCCCAT
>JAWQFQ010000286.1:0-10669 GCA_035967975.1 Scytonema sp. PMC 1070.18 | reverse complement strand
CATTGAAACCTAGATTCAGTAAAGATTTGCTTATTCTCTCAATATAAAATAAATTCAAAAAAATTTTGGTTTTTACATTTCCTCAGATTTTCCTTAGATTTTTTACTTATACAAGAGTACTTGAAAGGTTTTTTAAATTTGTAAGCATTCAGCATTCAGGCTTCAGCTATGGAAATGTTGAACTACCCTACCAGAGGCGCTCATACGATACCTGAAAGTATGTTTCGCTCACTGGCGGCTGACGACTAATAGCTGAAAGCTTACAGCAATTCTTTAGACATAGAAATATGCGTTGGAGGTTTTATGAGCAATCGTGGGGTTTTAATTTGGAGAATAAAAAAACTTATACAAAGCTTTAACGCTAAGAAATGGATAAAGGAAGAAAGTATAGAATATAGATTCACTATAGGAGGTAGGTTCCCGGAACCTAAAGTAGACTGCTTTCTTGAAATTGCTGAAGATACAATAGTACTTAACCTTGAGTTCTATGAAAGTTACGCTGAAATGTATCATGCAAAACATGAAATCACTAATTATCAGAACTTGTTATCTTTATTACAAGCAGCAGAAGCTTGGGTAAAAGATTTTAAATTAGTGATTGGCTAATAGTACATATAGCAATCCTCGGCAAATTTGTGAAAATTATAAGATCCACCAAACCCGGTAACTTCTACGAAACCGGGTTTCACCAGACTGTAACCAATATGGCTCGGTTATCGTTGAAGAGCCAGAAACCCGTATTCTTTAAGAATACAGGTTTCTAATTTTCGCGCTTCCCTTGTAGCATTGAGACCTTAACTATCGTTAATCAATAAGTATTGGGACGTCTACTCCATAATCAGAAAAATTTATATGTTGAAAATCCTTAAGTTAAACAACCTGCTAAAGGATGATGTTTGTCTATTTGCGATCGCAGTCTGTAGATGGTAAGAATTTTCAACCTATCTGAAGGATAATGAGTGAGATAGTTTCTACGAGTTGGCAATATCTGGATGACCAGATATTGCACAAGAACACTGAAATCAGTACCAGCCGCCTGGGAAAGCTCGCGTATAGTGTGGGATTTAAAAGAGCCACCAACGCTCCCCACGCTTGTAGTGGAGGAACCGTTACTCAATCATGAAACCGATCGCTGATAACTGTTAATAATTCTTAAACAAGCAGATATGCCGAGAGAAACATTACGCGATTCTTTAGTTGGTATTCTATTACCTTTAGGATTAATCTTTGGTCTCGTTTTATTGTTGAGTCTGAATCCTGAAACAGCGACGGAAACAGAGGTGTTAAGCAGTCCGTTAGAGACGTGGCTAAAGGTAATTGTAGGTTATTTAGCGGCGACGGCAGAAATTGCTGCTGCGATGGTTATTGGTGGTGCTGTTGTCCGTGGCATTTTTGCCTATGTTCGCCAATTTTTTTCCCACACCAAGCAACATTTTGATGCCACCGAATCAATTCGTTTAAAATTAGGACGAGCGCTAGCCCTGGGATTAGAATTTACGGTTGCTAGTGACATTTTGCGTACAGCGGTCGCACCTACCCGTCGGGATATTTTAAATCTAGGAGCGATTGTCCTTCTACGAACTCTGCTAAATTACTTTATCGAGCGAGAGATTAGGCAGGTTGAGCAAAACCGTTCATCAGAACGGGAACGTGGTGAGATGGTAGTATGAATCGAAATCGTTCCAGCTTACTCCCTTTCCGCCCGTTCGCCGTCAGGCGTTCCCGTAGGGTAGATTACCTATTTAAATGAACCGCAAAGACGCAAAGAGCGCAAAGTAAAGAGGAAAAGCAGATCGTTAATCTTATAGCGAGAAGGGAGTAAAACCTTTAAAAGGCGCAAATCGGGGGGTTCGACGCAGACTTGATATTAGGGGAGAGTTAGGATTAGCAACAGCACCAACTGTATTAGTATTAACTGTGCTGGCTTTTGTAGAAGTTTTAAGCCGACAACGATTGCTGTTTGCATCCCTCGCTTCTAGTGCATTTTTAATCTACTTAGACCCGCAACACGGTAGTAACACAGTACGAACTCTCGTTCTCTCCCAAATGATGGCTGCAAGCATTGGGTTTATGATGTAGTGAGAGGGCGCAGGCGAGGACGCCCACCCCACAAGATGGATAAATTATTTCTTGGAAATCCCTTATCTATACTTTGCACGGGAATAAACTGAGCATTTGATGTGGCTAGGATCTATTAGCCATAAGCTATCAGCTAAGAGCCAATAGCTGAAGTGCTGACCGCTCAAAGTATCAGCAGTGTTGGCTTCCAATGCAGTATCTTTGGCGGGCTGGAAGCCCGCACCACAAGAAATTTTGGGATACTTTTTATTTTGAAGTTCCTGAACTGACAACTGTTAAAAAGGATTCCAGTAATTTCGTTGCTGGTTTTGACTTGAAGGTTGTGCAGGAATTTGAGGAGTAGATGAGTAATTATATTGTGGTGGTTGAGTAGGTTGCTGAATGCTCGAATTGCCGTAAGTAGTAGGTGCTACTGGTGTTGTATAATTAACAGCACCGGGATTTGGTATTGGAGCGTAGTAGGGTGAAGGGTTGGTAAGTGGAGCAGCAGTACTGGGTGATACAATTGGTGCTGGTTGAGACACGTTAGGCGATACCTGAGTGTTTCTGTCACGATTGCGAAAGAGTCCAAAACCAAAGCGGCGATCGCTATTTGGATTCGTATTTTGCAATGGGTTGGTTTGTAGTGGTGTTGGTTGTACGTAACCTGTGGTGGGGGTAGAATTTGGTGACAGTTGGTTGATTTGTCCAGGCTGGGTGTTAGAGACAGGATTTTGCAACAGATTGGTTTGTCCTGGTTGAACGTAGTTCGTTCCAGAAATAGGAGTTTGTAACTGGGTGTTTATTTGTCCCGTTTGTGTGTATCCCGTACCAAAGTTCGGATATTGTGACGGGAATAGGTTGGTTTGTCCGGGTTGGGTATAACCTGATGTAGAAATAGAATTTTGTGGTAACAAATTAATCGCACTCGGCTGCGCGTACCCTGTACCAGTAGAAAGGGGAGTACTTGCGCCTGTACTTATTTCCGTACTAGTAGGAGTCAAAGTCTGTGCGGACTCATTATTGAGAGAAGTTCTGATGGAATCTGTCTGAGTTGAAGCGTTACTAGTAAAGATAGACTGATTTCGACCTACAGAGCGATCGAGGGCGGTTTGTAACGGGCTTTCTAAAAGTGCATTTTGTGCGGAATTGAGTCCACTACTTGACTCGGTACCAAAATTTAAAGAAGTTTGAGCCACTCCTTGCTGAGAAAATCTTGGCGTTGGGGTGTTGTTTCCTAGAAACTGACTACCACTTTGAGAATTAAGCTGTAATAACTTATCTGCTTGTTCCAAAAAAGGGTTTTCGAGTTTTTGAGTTGTAGATGAATTCGTTACATCAGATTTTATCTGAGTCCCATTCTTAGCTGCATCATTTTTGTTAACTAGCTCCTCTAATAAGCCTGTCTCTTTTTTTGACTGGTCATTTTGATTTGGGCTGCTGTTTGCTAATGGGACACTTTCGGACTCAGATTCTGGAAACAAAAGTGGTAAATTATCGATATCCGCAGCAATAGCTTTGTCTTCCGGCGTTAGGGATGAATTTATTGGTTGATTGGTCTTTTTAGAAGTAATTTCACTTTTGTCATGTTGAGTTAAAAAGTCTGGGCGAGCCCAATATTCTTTAATCACAAGCCCTACCACAGATAGAAAAAGAGCTGTTCCCCAAAAACCAGGACGCGCTAAATTCCATAACCTAGCTTTGAGATAGCGTAAGTAAGCGGGAGGGTAACGACGGCGAGACATAGCTAGCAGCAGGGTAAATTTACAAATGGGGTAGCAACAACACAGGTGAGCTGACCAGCAAGGGTTTACCTTGTACTTTTATCCTATCTACTCAACAGCCATAAATCACGAATAAAAAGCTTTTTTAAGTAAAAAATTTATCATAAATTTATTCGCCTACACCCTTTCTTCACTGACCTAACGTCGTGCCACGCGCATTAATAAAAATATACCTAATCCCAAGCCAAGAAAGTTCGGTATCCAAGCTCCTAAAAACGGAGAAAAAAGCCCTGCTTGTGCCAAAGCTCCAGCAATAAAATATACTAAATAATAAGTAAATATCACCATAACGCTGACACCAAAACTTGTCGCTTTTCCTGTACGTTGCGGTATGGTACCCATCGCTGCACCCACTAACCCAAAAACAACACAGACAAAGGGTAAGGAGATTTTTTGCTGAATTCGCACTTCCAATTTGCGGATTTTCTGATCGTCACCACCCAAACGCTCAACTTCCAGTTGTTCTAAAGCTTGAGCTATGTTCATTTCACCATAGTCCCGGCTTTTCTGTGCCAAATCTAGTGCAGTGCGGGGTAATTTCAGTTGCTGACTTTGAAACCGCAAAATGTTGCGATAGGAGCTATCGGGAGCAACCAAATAAATGGTACCGTTGTAAAAATCCCAAACGTTTTGGGATGGATTCCACTCTCCTGACTCTGCAACTACAATTTGATTTAGACCATTTTGGGAACGGTCTATAACTGTCAAGCCTTTCATCTGCTTGCCATCAAATTCATCAGCGTAAAACAAGCGTGTTAAGATTTTTTTCTTGCTACCGTCTTCTTGTTTGACTTTTTCATACTCTGGATAGAAGATATTTTCCCGCTTAACAAGACTGGGTTCCTCTGACTTTAAAGCCTTGTTCAGGACTTGAGTTGCTTGGTATTTTGAAGTTGGTGCAATCTGCTCGTTAAAGACAAATGTCATTCCTGTAACTAACAAGCTCAGCATGACAGCAGTTAGTACCATGCGATAGACGCTGACTCCACAACCGCGCAAGGCTATGAGTTCGCTTTCGCTAGAAAGACGGCTGTAGGTCATTAGAGTTGCCAGAAGTGTTGACATGGGAAATGCCAGAACGATAAACTCAGGCATCCTTAACAAAAAAACCTGGGCGGCTATACCCACTGGTAACCCAGCCTCCACTATTTTCCGTACTAACTCGAACATGGCATCTATTGTTACACCAATAGACGCAAAAGCCCCAACTCCAAATAAAAATGTCGGTAGCAATTCGCTAGCAAGGTAGCGATCCATTAGAGAGAAGGGTATTAATGAATTGAGGCTGTAGAAAGACTTGTATTTAAACATTAAGTCATTTGTCATTTGTCAATAGTTAAGCACTATATATTGCAACCCGCTACGAATGTAAAGAAACACAATTCTTCCCTATACCCCACACCCCTACACCCCTACACCCTTACATTTGGAAGTTATCTCCTAAGTAATATTGTCGGACTAAAGGGTTTTTATAGAGTTCATCGGTAGTTCCTGAAGCCAAAATCTGCCCCTCGCGCATGATGTAAGCACGGTCTGTAATCGCAAGGGTCTCGCGGACATTATGATCCGTGATTAATATACCCATATTGCGATCCCTCAGCTGGGCGACAATCTGCTGAATTTCTGACACTGCTATGGGATCAACTCCGGCAAAGGGTTCATCCAAAAATAAAAACTTCGGACCTTCCCTTCCTGAGGCTAAAGCTCTTGCCAGTTCTGTCCGGCGTCTTTCCCCACCAGAAAGCTGAATTCCTTTACTGTTAGCTACCTTGTCTAGACGAAACTCCCGCAGTAAAGTTTCCACCCGTCGCGCCCAATCCCAACGTGGTACATGGGTTTGTTCCAGCACCAAAAGAATATTCTCCTGTACGGTCAGTTGGCGAAAAACACTTGCTTCCTGTGCTAAGTAACCAATACCTAACCTTGCTCTCTTGTGCATTGGCAGTGGTGTAATATCCATGTTGTCTAACCAGACTTTTCCCTTATCTGGTTTTTCTAGACCTGTAGCAATGTAGAAAGTCGTTGTTTTCCCCGCCCCGTTTGGACCTAGTAAACCAACAATTTCGCCTTGGGTTACAGAAAGGTTGACACGATTGACAATACTTCGCTTGCCGTAAGATTTGTGGATATTCTCTAAGACAATTTTCACTGCTCTCACGACCTTTTTTCAGGGGTGTGGGGTGTAGGGTGACCGGGTGTGGGGTGCAAAACACATCAACACTTATTTCGATTGAATGAATTTGGATACATTGAACCAACTCTTCTCCTACACCCTACATCCTACTACACCCTTAATTAGTTTTCTTTAACGGTGGTGTTTGAGGAGCTGGTGTATTTGCTTGGTTAACAACATTATTATCATTGACAATGTAAATAGATTCTACCTGATTACCTTGTTTGGGTGTGGCGACAAAGCGTCCCTCGTCAATCAGATACGTCACCGTGTCAGCTTTGATACTATTTCCATCCTGTTGCAAAACATACACATTACCACTGAGAATAATCTGACGTTCGCGGGCAAAGTATTGCGCTTGAGCAGCTGTTGCCTGAATTCCTCGTGCAGGATACATTAACTCTACATCACCGCGAACTGTTGCCACTTGTGTTTTTGAGTTGAATTCTTGTACTTTGCCACGGATGTAAAGAGGGCGTTCTTGTCCCGATTTCTGAGATGTTTGTGCAGTGGCGGATTCTGTTTGGATGGGCAATGCGATCGCACTCCACAGAGCTACTGGCAGCATCAAGGCTAATCCAAGACGACGCATTTGAACTTTCAGCATTTGATAGTGGGGCTTCATAGGAATTTAAAATTTACGAGTTCGCCTGTTATGTTAGTTGTCGCCAGTACTGTCTTAGGGTATTGGGTATTGGGTAGAGTGTTGTTAAAGAATTCTCCTTATACTCTAGCCCTTAAACCCAGTCCTTACATAAAAGTCAAATTTGAATAAACTTATTGACGCTTTCCCCACCTGATGGTTTCATTTTATATTATGAAAAAACCATTTCTCCTACACCTTTATAAGCCTGGGTAAGGGCAAGGCTTCACCTTGACCCAGGAACCGAGCGTTAATCTCTTGTGGCTCTGTTTGTTGTATAATACTTAACAGTACAACACTGCCCTCCAATAATTCGTCTACATCTATACCACCGAAAACAGATGGGTAACGGCGCAGACGATTGCTGCCTTCTCCAAGCAAAATCGCTGCTCCACGTATATTCTGGTTACCCAAATGATACAGCGCCACAGCAATTTGCAGAATGCCTTGATAAAAAGTTTTTTCTGGCTCCGTTGCTTCAATCCACAGAGCCTCTAAGGTGTCATGGCAATCATAATACTCAGCATTATTGAACTGCTCTACACCTTGCCAAAACTCTTCGGGCATTCTTTCACTCATGCCATAGTTTCCCGTACTTCTTTGATGGTTTCTAGAGAGATTTCTTGTTGTTCACCAGCAAATTCATTGTCCGGAGTGAGGAAAAGCATACAGTGACATTCTTTGCGTTCTCGCATCGGTACGCAAGGACAGTTCCAAAAAGCGGCTTTGACTTCTGCTTCTTTGTCTTCATAATGACGGCAAGGACATAGGGGAGCACCAAGATCGTCTTTGTGCTTGGCAAGTCCTTCAATCACAACTGCGGTAACAGATGGCTCAGCACAGAAGTATGTTCCAGTGCGCTTGGCATATTGTTCAGAAAAATGCCGCATAGCCTCCAGACTGTGTTCGCTGGATTTTGTGTTAACTTCTGGTGAAATCATGGGATCGGCTACTCATAATTTAAACATTTCTTTGCATTGTACCGCAGCCTATGTGAGGTATAACTAGGGGGATTTACCCTTTTAGCATTCATTTAGCATATATGTTTTGCATTTAGATTGAGTGAAAACCGGACGGGGAGCAGAGAAAGCTATAACTAGCACATTGACAAGCGATCGCCCATGTAAAGTTTCTTTGCGTTTATTGATATTTTCAATGTTCCAAATTTAATCAAAAAATAGATAACTCGGAGTTCACAACAACGGTTTCTGTAACTGGAGTTGAAGTGGCTGTTGGGTGTCTATCAATACGCCTGGGAAATCCCTGTTGACAACAACTTGTTCCTGTGATGAAAATGTGTTTTGCCATAAAAGCCAACGGCTTCCACTGGGTAGAGAAGCAAGAGTCAAAGGGTTTTGCGTAAGCCAAATTAAAGGATTGTTTGGAGGCTGAAGATGAGTAGCGTCTTCACCAGCAAGAGCTGCTGCTAAGGTTTCTAAAACAACGCGATGACCTGTGACTAAACCTGTCTGTGCCGTCCATAGTGTAATATTTAGTTCTTTGTGATAAGCGTAAAAATACAGAGAGGCTGCGGCAATAACAGCTTGTTCAAAACACTCTTCTGTCCATTTGCCAGCACTATCAATAGCAATTATAATCTCTTCTCCACCTGTAACCATTTCTAACTCACGCACACGCAGTTCTCCATAGCGGGCGCTGGTGCGCCAGTGGATGAGACGGATGGGATCGCCGATTCGGTAGGGACGTAAAGAGCGAGTCAGCCCTTGAGTTGCAGTCT
Source organism: Scytonema sp. PMC 1070.18 (assembly GCA_035967975.1). Taxonomy (GTDB): domain Bacteria; phylum Cyanobacteriota; class Cyanobacteriia; order Cyanobacteriales; family Nostocaceae; genus Scytonema. Next base: position 2,273 of record JAWQFQ010000286.1, on the reverse strand, counting down.
GTAAAGGTTGACTATGAGGATCGCCCTTCTTGCTATCTTCTTCCCCCATTGCGTCAATGATGGGACAGGTAGATAGAGGTAATACTTGAGGATAGACAATTGCTGTCGCAGCCGCATCACGATGGCGACGACACCAAAACAATCCTAAAGGAGCACCAGTTGCTAATTCAACAGTGTGCCATCGATAAATTCCCCGACGCTGAGTCGGCTGGTAATATATCCATCGGTATGTCTCTCCTGTGAGTATAGTTTCTATTGCCTTGTGTGCTGGCTGAGCTAAAACAAAAGGTAATATGTCCTGAACTTGTAGCAAAGTTACAGGTCGTTGTGTCTGATTTTGGATTTCCAGTGCAACTGTGATGTCATCTCCGGCTGTGACTGGTTGGATGGGAAGACGCTTAACGACCAAACCCAAAAGCGATCGCGGTGGTAAGAAAGCGGCTAAACCTAACAAAGCAAAACTAACACCACTAATCACATACAGCCAGCCAGCCATCGTATTGACACCAGCACCGAAAAAACAAATAGCAATTCCTATTAAAACCCAGCCACTGTACGCAGGGGTACAAGCATGGGTTTCTAACCAATTGGTAATGTGTTTAATTATTTTCATGCTATCAAGATTAACCTACAAATTGGAAAACTACCGCAATCCTAAATCCTTAGGGAAAGTGGAGAAACCCGGTATCTCAAAGATACCGGGTTTCTGTTGTCTTGTGAATTTTCACAAATCTGCCAAGGTTTGCTATAACAATCGTGAAGGTTTTCCTGAAGAATTCATGAAGATTGCCTGCAAATATAGTGCATTAACTGAGGAACAGAGTACATTAGAAATCTCAGTGAGTGTACGGGGAAGTGAAAGCAAACAAGTTTTTATATGGTCGTGTTTTTGCTGATGGCTAATGGCTAACGGCTAATGGCTAATGGCTAATGGCTAATGGCTTTTGTTTCTATTAGCAATCAGCAATTAGCAATTAGCAATCAGCAATTAGCAATTAGCAGTCTATTTACACATCTACCAAGGAAAATTCACATGGACAACAATTTAACATCGCAGTTTAAGAATTCAAAAATACCGCATTTACCACCACCTCCCCCAAATCACCCTCTTTTACAACGGGTAGAACAAAAGCAAAAAAACGTCCTTTCCATTCAGCAAATGGTACGTGATGCTTACACCCAGAATGCATCTGATATTCATATTCGGGTGGGCGAGCCTCCCCGGTTTCGGATTCGAGGTGAGATGGTTCCTTATGACAAAGTAGAGCAAGTTACACCAAAAATTTTTGAGGCTTATTTGGTAGAAGTTCTTTCACCTTCTGCACGTCAGCGTTTTGCAGAAAATAAAGAACTAGATACAGCAATTTTTTACCCTGGATTTTTGCGCTGTCGGGTTAACTGTTTTGAAACTTTAACTGGCGGTGCAATGGTATTGCGGTTAATTACACTGCAAGTCCCAAGTATTGATGGTTTGGGGTTACCACTTGTCTTGAAAAATATTATTCATCAAAGACAAGGATTAATTTTGATTACAGGACCAACTGGCTCTGGGAAATCCACTACCATAGCAGCAATGATTCGTCATCTCAATGAGACGGCTCAGAAGCACATTGTCACTATAGAAGACCCCATTGAATACGTTCACTCTTCCCAAAAATCCTTAATTAGCCAAAGGGAAGTTGGATTGCATACTCATGAATTTCATCAGGCTTTACGGTCAGTATTGCGGGAAGATCCAGATGTGATTTTGATTGGAGAAATGCGCGATCGCACTACCGTTGACACCGCCTTAAAAGCAGCACAAACTGGACATTTGGTCTTAGGAACTCTCCACACCAAAAACGCGATTGGGACAGTGAATCGCTTGCTGAACATTTACAATCCCGATGAGCAAGCAGCAATGCGCGTGCAAATAGTAGATTCATTAGTAGCTGTCATCTCTCAACAGTTGCTTCCCACAACAGATAATCGTCGTGTAGCAGCGATGGAAATTTTAATCAATACACCCGCAATGCAAGATTACCTGCTTAAGGGAGAAGAAACAGAAGCTTTCCTACTTATGGAAAATAGCACCAACGAGGGGATGCGAGTGATGAATCACGCCCTATGTGAGTTGATGCTAACTGGTCAAATCAGTATTGATGATGCTGTCAATGCTTCACCCGATCTCGGTGACTTGCGCCGTCGCGCCCGTAATGATGGTTTTAACCCGTATCATTCTACACGGGATTTTGAAGTGGGGTGTAGTTTTAATCCTAAATAGGGAGGGAGGG